>NZ_JBEZJI010000004.1:0-344974 GCF_040649435.1 Actinomadura sp. NPDC048955 | reverse complement strand
GTCCTGGCTCCACTTCTACAATCACCACCGCGCCCACTCCGCCATCGGAGACCAGCCACCGATCACCCGGCTGACCAACCTCCCTGGACATCACAACTAGGCGGTCCGGTCGAAGACGCCCGGTGCCGGGCGGATGGCGCCGACGACGCCGTCCCCACCGCGCACCTCGACGGTCGCCAGCTCGTCCAGGGCGACCCGGTCGGTGCCGTCGTGGACGCCGAGGGCGCGCAGCAGCGCGACGGTCACGGGCGTCCGCGCCCGCATCGCCCCGTCGTCGATCTTGACGACGCCGGCGCGCCCGTCCGCGAACGCGAAGGCGTCCACGCCCTCGGCGCCGCACTTGACGAGCAGGCCGGGGACGGCGTCCATCAGCTGCCGCTCCTCGCGCCGGGTCCCGGACGTCCACTGCGGGTGCGTCCGCATGGCGTCGGCGACGCGCCGCTCGTGCGTGCCCGGTTCGGCGAGGACGAGCGCCCGGAACGCCCGCGCGACGCCCGCGATGGACACGGCGAACAGCGGCGCCCCGCACCCGTCCACGCCGACCGCCGTGGCGGGCTCCCCGGCCAGTTCCTCGACGACCTCCCGGACGATCCGCTGCAGCGGATGGCCGGGATCGAGGTAGGAGTCGGTGGGCCAGCCGGCCGTGACGCACGTGGCGAGCATCGCGGCGTGCTTCCCGGAGCAGTTCATGCGCAGCCGGGACTGGCCGCCGCCCGTCCGGGCGACCTCCTGCTGCGTCGCGGGGTCGATCGGCCAGCTCTCGGGGCAGCGCAGGTCGCCGGCCCCCAGCCCGGCGCCCGCGAGGATCTTCTCCACCCCCTCGACGTGGAAGTCCTCACCGGAGTGGCTGCCCGCCGCGAGCGCGAGCAGCTCGCCGCCGAGCTCGAGCCCGCCGCGCAGGATCGCGACCGCCTGCATCGGCTTGTTCGCCGACCGGGGGAAGATCGGCGCCCCGGTCTCCCCCGCCCGGAAGGCGACGCCCCCGTCGGCGGCCAGCCCGATCGCCGCCCCCCGGTGCCGGGACTCCACGAACCCGGAACGCTCCACCTCGACCAGCACAGGATTGACGTCCACCGCACCCCTCCATCACCACGACACCGGAGCCACCGGTGCTCTTCCCGCCCCGAACGGCATCTCCGAAGGTCAAGTACCCGGCGTCCCCCATGAAAGCGGCACCCGGCCCCACGAAAGCGGCCAGGTTGCCCCATCCCGGCTTGACTCGCCCGGAGGGGTGCTCGCGCCGGTCAGCGTGGTCTGGTGGCGAGGAGGGCGCGGGCCTCGGCGGGGGCCATCGGCGGGCGCCCGGCCAGGTGCGCCGCCTGGGCCGCGCGTTCCACCAGCTCGACGTTCGCCGTGACCGGGCGGCCCTTGGCGAAGGTGACCGTGTCCTCCATGCCGACCCGCAGGTGGCCGCCGGCCGACAGGGCCGCGAACAGGACGGGCAGGGACGTCCGGCCGATGCCGGTGGCCGACCACGTGGCGCCTTCCGGGAGGGCCTCGACGGCGGCGACCAGGGTGCGGGCGTCGCCCGGCATTCCGCCCGGGACGCCCATCACCAGGTCGCAGTGGACGTGGCCGCCGTAGGGGAGCCCGTGCTTGTCCAGGAGGCGGTGCAGCGACGTGATGTGGCCGAGGTCGAACAGCTCGAACTCGGGGACGACCTCGAGTTCCCGGGTGCGCTCGTACAACTCCACCATGAACGACCACGGGTTCATGAACACGTCGTCGCCGAAGTTGACCGTCCCGCAGGTGAGCGAGCACATGTCGGGTCCGGCGTCCAGGACGCGGAGGCGGTCCTCGTACGGGTCGGTGACCGCGCCGCCCGTGGAGAGCTGGACGATCAGCCCCGTGCTCTCCCGCAGCGCCGTCACCGTGTCCCGCAACCGGGACGGGTCGAGCGTGGGCCGCGCGTCGTCGTCGCGGATGTGCACGTGGATCACGGCCGCGCCGGCCGCCTCGCACTCCTTGGCCGTCTGGACCAGTTCATCCAGGGTGACGGGCAGGGCCGGGACGTCCGCCTTCGCGGACTCCGCGCCCGTGGGCGCCACCGTGATGAGCGTCGTTGCTCCCATGTTCGGCAGAATGCATGGTCATGCGTGCTGTAGTCCAGAGGGTGAGCCAGGCCAGCGTGTCCGTGGACGGGCGCGTCGTCGGCGCGATCGAGGGGCCGGGACTGCTGGTCCTGGTCGGCGTGACGCACGACGACGGCGCGGAAAGCGCCCGCAGGCTGGCGTCCAAGCTGTGGGGGCTGCGGATCCTGGAGGGCGAGAAGTCGTGTTCCGACGTGAACGCGCCGCTGCTCGTCGTGAGCCAATTCACTCTCTACGGGGACGCGCGGAAGGGCCGCCGTCCGAGCTGGACGGCCGCCGCGCCCGGTCCCGTCGCCGAACCCCTGGTGGACGCGGTGGTCCGGGAGCTGCGCGAGCTGGGCGCGAAGGTCGAGACCGGGGAGTTCGGGGCGGACATGAAGGTCGCGCTGGTCAACGATGGGCCGATCACGCTGATCCTGGACGTCTGACCGCGCGGCCGGCCGGACGCGCGGCTCGATCGCGCGGCTCAGCGGAACCCGTAGACCATGCCGACGAGCGCGGTGACGGTCCCGGCGGCGGCGAGGAGGATGAGGACGCGGTCCTGCGGGACGAGGCGGCCGCGCACGCCCGAGGACACCACGACGGTCCCGGTGTCGCTCTCGTCCCCGACGGGCCCCTGCTCGAACGGGTTGCGGAGCCCGGCGAGCCGCCACAGCGCGTCGTTGCGGAGCCGCTGGTGGGCCGGGCCGCAGGCGAACAGCCGGCCTCTGGTGCGCTCGGTGCAGGCGGCGCCCTTCGGCGTCAGCACCCGGCACAGGGTGGGGACGAGCGCGAACTCGTACAGGCACCAGGCGAGCAGGCCGAGCAGCGCGACGCGCCATGAGTGCTGCCACCACGCGATCCCGGCGATCGCCGCGAACAGGGCCCACCAGGTCAGGGCGGACTCCCGGCGCGGGCGGCGCCGGGTCCCTCCCCTCCGCGCCGCAGGCGGCTCCCCTTTCCCCAGGTTCGGGACCATCGGTAGGAATCCACCTTCCCCGGGCGGCGGTCGGTCAGAAATCGTCTTATCAGACGATATTCGTCCCAGGGGCGGGCTGCTACCCGTGTTTCGCGGGCCGGCGGCGCAGAGCGATCTGCGCGTTCGCGCCCGTCTCCGGTGACACGACGACCTCCTGGGCCGCCGCGACGCCGCCCGCGAGCAGCTCGGCGTCCACCGGGACGTTCCGCTTGACCAGCGCCAGCGCGATCGGCCCCAGCTCGTGGTGCCGCGCCGCCGACCCGACGAACCCGACGGTCCGGCCCCCGGGGACCTCCACCGGGTCGCCGTGCGCGGGCAGCCGGTCGACGCTGCCGTCCAGGTGCAGGAACACCAGCCGGCGCGGGGGCCGCCCCAGGTTGTGGACGCGCGCGACGGTCTCCTGCCCCCGGTAGCAGCCCTTGTTCAGGTGGACGGCCGTCTCCACGTACCCGGCCTCGTGCGGGATCGTCCGGTGGTCGGTGTCGAGGCCGGCCCGGGGGCGGTGCTCGGCGATGCGCAGCGCCTCGTACGCCCAGATCCCCGCCGGCTTCAGGCCCTCCGGGAACTCGCCGCGCGGGACGATCCGCGTCGTCGTGCCAGCGACGTCCGGCCAGGCGGGACGGCCGTCGCCGGGGCCGCCCGGCCCGGTGACCACCATGAACTCGTCCGACACGTCGGCGACCTCGACGCGCAGCATGAACCGCATCCGGTCGAGAAACTCCACCAGCGCCGGGGCCGCCCCCGGCTCGACGTGGGCCCACACGGCCTCGCCGTCGTCGACGAGGAACAGGTGGTGCTCGATGTGCCCGTTCGGGCCAAGCAGCAGCGCCTCGGTCGGCTCCGCCGGCTTCAGCCCGTCCAGGTGCTGGCTCAGCAGGCTGTGCAGCCAGCTCAGCCGGTCGGGCCCCGAGACGCGGACGACGCCCCGGTTGCTCCGGTCGACGAACGCCGTCCCGTCCTCCAGGGCGCGTTGCTCCCGCGCCGGGTCCCCGTAGTGCGCGGCGACCTCCTGGTCGGGCGCGTCGGCGGCGACGGCTCCGGGCGACTGCAGCAGAGGGCTCTCCATGCCGTCCAGACTATGTCGCGGACCGGCGGATCGCGCCGCCCGGCTACGCCTCGCGGCAGTCCTTGCAGCGCCCGTAGACGGTCAGGTGGTGGACGTCGGTCTCGAAGCCGAAGTCGCGCGCCAGGACGTCGGCCAGGCCGGCCGCCGCGCGCGGGTCGACGTCCTCCACGGTGTGGCAGCCCCGGCAGACGAGGTGGATGTGCTCGGCCTCGGCGGCGAGATGGTAGTTCGGCGGGCCGTGCCCGAGATGGGCGTGCTTGACGAGCCCGAGCTCCTCCAGGAGTTCGAGCGTCCGGTACACGGTGGAGATGTTCACGCCGCGGGCCGTGCGCTGCACCTCGGTGCAGATCTCCTCGGGGGTCGCGTGCTCCAGGTTGGTGACCGCTTCGAGCACCAGCTGGCGTTGCGGGGTCACCCGGTAGCCCTTGGCCCGCAGCTCCTCCTGCCACGACTCGACCATGCACCGAGTCTAGGCCGTGCTTCCGAAGTCCCGGCCCACTTCGCTCGCCTGGCGGCTCGCTGTGTTCTCGAAGTCCCGGCCCACTTCGCTCGCCTGGCGGCTGTGTTTTCTCAGTCCCGGCCCACTTCGCTCGCCTGGCGGCTCGCTGCGTGACCTGGCCTGGGCGAACGCTGCATCGCTTCGCGATCTGCCCGGTTCCGCTCGCCTCCGGCTTCGCTCCACCGGGCAGCTCACGCGTTCGCGCGCTTGGCCGAGGTCGCTTTGAGACAGGTTCCAGATCCCGGGCGGCGCCGGTCCGGATGTCCGATTTCAGCTCACGGAAAACCCGCTTGCCTCCCCGCGCGGGCGTCGCATACGTTCGGGATACGCGCGAAAGGAGGTGGTCCTAACCAATGGTTGCTTGTAGGACTCGCGAGGTGACTGTCCGCTAGTCGCCGTTCCGCCTCGGATCCTCCGCCCGCTGGGCAGAGGTAGCCGGTCGCGACGGTGACCGGCGAATACCAGGCAGTTACCCGGTCCCCGGACCGATGGACCCGTCCTGTCCGTCGCCCCGCCACCCGGCGGGAAGGTCCGGGGATCGATCATGTCCGGGGCCCATCCGGGCGGTCACCTCCGGGACCGGCCCGCTCCGCCGCTCAGGAGACCTTCTTCAGCTGGGCCGACAGGTGCGACTGGAGCTCGTGCCCCATCGCCGCCATGTCGTACGCCCAGCCGAGGTCCTCGCCGATCAGCCCGTAGAGGCGGTGGCCGCCGGTGACCTCCTTGGCCGACTCCGTCCGCGCGACGACGTCCGTGTGCAGCTCCACGCGGTTGAACGCCACGTCCCCCACGTAGATCTCGACGATGCCCGTCGGGTGGGCCAGCGTGACCTCCACCTGGTGGTCGGGCCGCGGCCGCCAGTACCCCGTCTCCATGCCCAGCGGACGCCCTAGCGTGCCGTCCTCCTCGATCTTCCAGGTCCGGCTCGCGTAGATCAGGAACGGCTTCCCGACGTGCGTGAACGAGATCTCCTGGCCGAAGTTGAACGACTCGATCGTGGGATAGCCGCCCACGCCGGCGCCCTCCCAGGTGCCGAGGAGGAACTTCAGCGGCTCAAGGTCGGGGTGCAGCTCAACGTCCATGGGCACCGAGGGTAGCGGCGCGCGCCGCCGTACGCGTCCCCGTGCGCCGTCCCCTCACGTCCGGGACCGGCGTCCCTGTCCGGCGCCGGGCGGCGCCCCGACCATGGGGACGTGACGCCCCTCACCATGAGCATGGTGGTCCCGCTGATCATCGCCGCGGGCCTGCTGGCCGCGGGCTGGGTCTGGCGGATCCGGTTCCGTAACCTGCGCCGCGCCGTCCAGACCGACTGCGCCGGCCTCGCCGGGCTCCACGCCGGCGTCCCGTGCCAGGTCAGCGGGACGGCGCTCGCCGTCCGGCCCGCGCCGTTCTCGGGCCGCCCCTGCGCCTGGTACAAGACGAAGGCGACGGCCAGCACGAAGACGGGCAAGCGGGTCTTCATCGACGAGAAGTCGACGACGCCCTTCCCTCTGCGGGACGGGACGGGGCACGTCGTCATCGACCCCGCGACCGCGGCCGTCGACGGCGCCGTCCGGACGATGGACGAGCGCCGCCCCGCGAACGGGGACCTGCCCGGCGTGGACGGGGAGGTCGCGGAGTACCGGTACGAGGAGTGGATCCTGCCGGCCGACCAGCCGCTCTTCGTCCTCGGCACCGCGACCGGCGGCTCCGTCGGCAAGGACAAGGAGACCGGCCAGTACGCCATCAGCACGCGGACGCGCCGCGAGTACCGGCGCCGGGCCGTGATGTTCATGGGGATCGGGTACGGCGGCGGCGCGGCCGTCTTCCTCGCCTGCGCCGCCGTCGTCGCCCTCGACCACCTCTACCTCCGCTGAGGCGCCCGGCCTACCGGAGCCGGCCCAGCTTGATCACGAGGAGGACGGCGGCCACCGCCATCAGCCCCAGGACGACGACAAGGATTCCCGCGTTCACCAACCCGGCCACATCGCAGGATGCTACGCGGGACACCGGACTAGAGTGCCTTCATGGCAAGACCACTGGTCATCAAGGTGACGGCTGGCGCGGACGCCCCCGAGCGCTGCAACCAGGCGTTCACGGTCGCGGCTGCCGCCGCGGCGAGCGGGGTCCCGGTCTCCCTCTGGCTGACCGGGGAGTCCGCGTGGTTCGCGCTGCCGGGACGGGCCGCCGGGTTCTCACTGCCCCACGCCACTCCCCTGGACGACCTTCTCGGCGTCATCCTCGCGGCGGGCCGCGTCACGCTCTGCACCCAGTGCGCCGCCCGCCGCGAGATCGGCCCGGACGACGTCCTGCCCGGCGTCCGCATCGCCGGCGCCCCGACCTTCGTCGAGGAGATCACCCTTCCGGACGTCCAGGCCCTCGTGTACTGACACGAGGAGGACGTCCGGGCCCGGGTTCGCCGGGCCGCCCGCCCGGGGACGCGACGGCCGCGCGCTCCGCAGGCCGAGACCGAGCCCCGCGGCGGCCGAGCCGGCGAGGCCGAGCATGAGGTCGCCGATGGTGTCGCGGTAGATCGTGACGGTCTCGGGGGTGTCGAGGATGAAGACGCCGTACTCGAAGAACTCCCACAGGATGGCCGCGGCGGCGCCCAGACCGGTGCACATCAGGGCGAGCGTCCACGACCTGAGGCCCGCCCAGCGGCGCAGGGCGGCACCGGCGGCGGCGCTCAGCAGGGCCCAGTTCCCGAAGTGGCAGGCGTCGTCGAACCAGCCGACCGTGTCGTAGAGGTCGGCGGCGTTCCCCGCGACGTCCACGACGAAGGGGGCGGTGACGAGGAGGTCGACGTCCCAGGGGAAGGGCCGCTCCCGGCCGCGCAGCGCCCAGACCAGCGTGACGATCATGACGGCGGCGGGGTAGGCGGCCACCCGCACGCCCATCGCCTTGTCCGCGAACCGGTCCCATCCGGGGAAGGCGACGGCCAGCGCCAGCAGCGCGGCGAGGGCGGCCTTGGCGGCGAGGGCGGGCGGGCGCCAGCGGGAGGTGTGCATGGCCGAAGCATGGCCGCCCGCCAGGTCCGGCGGCATCGGTGCGGGTACTCAGGCCCGCCTGAGTGCTTTCGCCCTGCTCCGGAGGCCGGAGTCTCGCGGCCGGGGCCGCGGGCCATCGCGGTAGAACGGCCGGAGAACGGAAATAGGACTGCCGACGTTCCCCCGAGACTGGAGCCGCCGGATGGCCGACATACCCGCATGGGCCTGGGGCGCGACGATCGCACTGATCATCGCGCTCTTCGTGTTCGACCTGCTGGTCGCCGTCCGGCGTCCGCACGCGGTCCACATCCGGGAGGCGACGTTCTGGTCGGTGTTCTACATCGCGGTCGCGGTCCTGTTCGGCGGCGCGGTGTGGATGCTCGCCGGGTCGGCGGCGGGCACCGAGTACTTCTCCGGCTGGGTCGTGGAGAAGAGCCTGTCGGTCGACAACCTCTTCGTCTTCGTGATCATCATGGCGAAGTTCTCGGTGCCCGCCGAGTACCAGCAGAAGACGCTGCTGTTCGGCATCGCGGCGGCGCTGCTCCTGCGGGTGGTCCTGATCGCGGTCGGCGCCGCCGCGATCAACCTGTTCTCCTTCACGTTCCTGATCTTCGGGCTGATCCTGATCTGGACGGCGGTCCAGCTCATCCGGCACCGCAACGAGGAACCCGACGTGGAGGACACCTTCCTCGTCCGCCGCGCCCGCAGGATCCTGCCGGTGAGCCAGGACTTCCACGGCGGGCGGATGCTCGCCCACGAGGACGGCCAGCGCGTGATGACGCCGCTGCTGCTGGTCTTCGTCGCCATCGGCAGCACGGACGTGCTCTTCGCGCTGGACTCCATCCCGGCCGTGTTCGGCGTCACCGACGACCCGTTCATCGTCTTCACCGCCAACGCGTTCGCCCTGCTCGGGCTGCGCGCCCTCTACTTCCTCATCGAGGGCCTGCTCGAACGCCTCGTCTACCTGTCGATCGGCCTGTCGGTGATCCTCGCGTTCATCGGCTGCAAGCTGATCCTGGAGTTCCTGCACCAGGACGTCTCCACGTCCGTCCCCGAGATCCCGACGCCCCTCTCCCTGGGCGTGATCCTGGTGATCCTGCTGTTCACGACCGGCGCCAGCCTGGTCCGCGTCCACCGCCACCCGGAGGAGAGGGCCCACGCCGGCTCCCTGCGCGGCCGACGGGAGAAGAAGCCCCGCGAAGAGGAGCCGGCGGCCCGCTGACCGGGGCTCAGCCCATGCTCTTGGCGCCGTCCAGCGACTCCCGGATGATGTCGGCGTGGCCCGCGTGCTGGGCCGTCTCGGCCGTGATGTGCAGCAGCACCCGGCGGATCGACCAGTGCGTGTCGGTGTTCCACGGGGCCTTGGGCAGCTCGTGCTGGAGGTCCAGGTCGGGCAGGGTCGGGACGAGCTCGTCGGTCCGGTGGGCCACCTCGGCGTAGGCGTCCAGGACCCCGGCCAGCGTCTCGCCGGGGAGCATCGTGAACTCGTCCGCGCGGCGCTTCCAGTCCTCCTCGGTCATCTGGGTGAAGTCGCCCATCGCGGAGGCGCCTTCGAGGATGAAGTCCACCCAGCCCCGCTCGCAGGACGTGACGTGCTTGACGAGACCGCCGAGGCACAGCTCGCTCGCCGTGGTCCGCCGCCCGGCCTGCTCGTCGGTGAGGTCCCGCGTGGTGAACCGCAGGAAGTGCCGCGCCTTGGCGAGCTCCGCCAGCAGGTCCGCCCGCTCCCCGGTGACCGCCCGCGCATTGTCAACGTTCATGGTTCCCGCCTTCGTTGGTGTCGTTCACCTGCGAGACAACGGTAGAAATCAAGGCGGTCAGATCCTGGCCTCGATCGCCGGTCCGGAGAACTTCTTTGGCCGCGTTAGGGCTGGGCCAGTAGCTGTCGTGTGAAGTCCCGTTCCGCTCGGGCTCCGAGGGCGTCCCAGCTCTTGGCCGCTCGCGCGAGACCGTCGGCGTCGCCCTCGGCACGGGCGCGGGCACGTTCGAGGCACGCCGCCGCCCACCGGTTCTCCTCGCCGAGCGGACCGGCCTCGGCCAGCAGTTCCGCCGCGCCGGGCAGCCCGGCGGCCACGGCGAGTTCCGCGCCCGCCGCCCGCGCGTACGCCAGGTACGGGTCCAGCGGCGTCCCGGCGGCGAACGCCTCGCGGACGAGCGGCTCGGCGTCGTCGAAGCGCCCGTCGTGCAGGGCGAGACGGGCGTCCACGAAGGCCACCGGCGCCGCCGGGCCGCCGGCCGCCCGTGCGGCCCGGGCCCGCCACAGCGCCGCCGGTTCCCGGTCGCCGGACATCCCGCAGGCGAGGGCGGTCGCGCACACCGACGCCAGCATCCAGCGCGGCGCCGGCCGTCCGGCCCGCTCCCACCGGTCCCACATCCGCTCGCCGTGCCCGATCGCTTCGCGGAAGCGCCCGGTCAGCGCCAGCGGCTGGACGAGGCGGCCGGCGGTGATGTGCGTGTCGCGCAGGAGGTCGTCCTCCATGCCCGCCCGCGCCGCCTTCATCCCGCCGCGCAGGTCCCCGGCCATGATCGCGTAGATGCAGGCGCGGCCGTAGGTGTTGCAGACCTCCGGCGCGCAGTACGGGTCGTCGCGGTCCATGGACGCGAGCAGGCGCAGCCGCTCCCGGGTGATCCGGTTCGCCTCCCGCAGCCGCCCGGCGCGCAGCGCCGCGGTGCCCGCCGCGCACAGCGCGGAACTGGTCAGCACCGGGTCCCCCGCCGCCCGCGCGGCGGCGACGGCGGCCGCCGCGAGCCCGGCGTCCGGGACGGCCTCGCCCGGCCCGGCCAGCCAGGCCCGGGCCACGGCCACGCGCGCGGCCACCTCGGGGTCGCCGCCGTGCCCGGCCGCGGACGCCTCGGCGAACAGGTCGTGCAGGCGCTCGCGCGGCACGCGGGTCTCGAACGCCTCCGGGAAGCGGCACGCGGTCTCCACCGCCCGCGCCAGGTCGACCGCCCGGCCGCGCTCGTCCCCGGCCCGCCGCGCCCGCTCGGCCGCCTCCAGCAGCAGGTCGAACACGTGCTGGTTGGACGTGGTGCTGACGTGCGCGCATCCGGCCCCGGCCCGCAGCTCCCGCGCCGCCGAGCCGGGGTCCCGCGCGAGGGCGGCGGCCGTCCGGTAGTGCGCGAAGGACTCCAGCAGGTTGCGGCGGGCGAACGTCAGGTGCGCCAGCGCGCTCGCCAGCCGGTACGTCACCTCGCCCGCGCCGGCGTCGTCCGGCGGGGCGGGCGAGGCCAGCGCGGCCCGCAGGTCCGCGGCCATGGCGTCGAAGTCGTCCCGCCACCCCGGGTCGCCGAGCCGGTCCTCGGCGGCGGACGCCGCGGCCGCGGCCCACCGGAGGCGGCGGGCCCTCGTCCCGTCCTGCTCCCCGGCGTCGGACAGCCGGGCGAGCGCGAACGCCCGGACCGTCTCCAGCAGCCGCCACCGGCTGACCCGGCCGCGCACGTGCACGACGAGGCTCTTGTCCACCAGCCGGCCGAGCAGGTCGGCGACGCCCGCGCGGTCCCCGCCCACCGCGGCGGCGGCCTCCCCGCCCACCGACGCCGCCGCGTCGATGTCGAACGCCCCCGCGAACACCCCGAGCCGCCGGAACAGCGCCCGCTCCTCGTCCGCGAGCAGGTCGTGGCTCCAGGACAGCACCGCGTCGAGTGACCGGTGCCGCTCCTGGCCGCCCCGGCCGCCGGACAGCACCCGCAGCGCGTCCTCCAGCGCGGCGAGCAGCCCCGTCGCGCCGAGCGACGCCGCCCGGGCCGCGGCCAGCTCGATCGTCAGGGGCATGCCGTCCAGCCGTGCGCACAGCTCCGCGACCACCTCGGGCTCCGCCACGAACCGCGGATCGGCGGCGAGCGCGCGGTCGCGGAACAGCCGCTCGGCGTCCGAGCCCAGGGCCAGCGGCGCCACCGGCACGCAGCGCTCCCCCGGGACGCCGAGCCGCTCCCGGCTGGTCACGAGCACGCGGGTGCCCGGGCAGGCGGCGAGGAGGCGCCCGGCGAGCGCGGCGGCCTCGTCGATCAGGTGCTCGCAGTTGTCCAGGACGAGCAGCCAGTGCCCGGAGCCGAGCCGCGCGGCGACCGCCTCCTCCAGCGGCTGGTGCGAGCCCTCCGTCACCCCGAGCGCGGTCGCGACCGCCCTGGCCGCGAACCCGGCGCGCACGGGGACGAGGTCCACGAACGCGCCGCCGGACGGGAACAGCGCGGCGGCGTCGCCGGCGACCGCCGCCGCCAGCCGGGTCTTGCCCACGCCGCCCGGCCCGAGCAGCGTCACCAGCCGCGCCTCCTCCAGCGCGGCCAGCAGGGCGGCGCGCTCGGCGTCCCGGCCCACGAACGTCGTGGCGGACGCCGGAAGGCCCGCGACACGGCCGGGGTCCCGCGCCCCGGAGCCGGCCAGCTCCGCCAGCGCCCACCGGTCCGGTACGCGGTACTTGCGCAGCAGCGACGACACGTGGCTCTCCACCGTCCGCACCGAGATGTGCAGGCGGTGGGCGATCTGCGCGTTGGACATCCGCGCGCCCAGGGCGGCCAGCACCTCGGCCTCGCGCTCGGACACGTGCTCCGCCACCGCGGCCCCTTTCCGTGGCGGCATCCGTGGTGCTCCGCGGGGGCCACGGATGACGGCGAACCTCCCCGGCGACGAGGCTGGAGGCGACCCGGTACGAGGAGGACGACATGACCACCCTAACCGCGCGACCCGCCACCGACCTGGACATCCTGACCGCCGCCGTGCGCGCGGCGACCGCCCGCGGCGCCGACTGGCAGGACACCGCCGACCGCGTCGCTGGCGCGCTGCGCGAGCATCTCCCGTCCCCCGGGCAGCTGCTCCGTCCGGACCAGCTCGTCGGCGAGCACGGCACCTCCAGCGGCCACATGCTGCACGTGGAACCGGACGGCTCGTTCTCGATGTTGGCCATCGTGTGGCAGCCCGGTGCCGAGACCCGCGTCCACGACCACGTGACGTGGTGCGTGTTCGGCGTCCTGGCCGGGGCCGAGCACGAGGACCTCTACACCCTCTCCGACGACGGCACGGCCCTGATCGAGGCGGGCGCGAACCCGAACCCGGCGGGCGAGGTCAGCGGCTTCGCGCCGCCCGGCGACATCCACCGCGTGCGCAACCTCGGGGACGCCACCGCCGTCTCCCTGCACATCTACGGGACGGACCTCGACCGCGTCGGCTCCAGCGTCCGCCGCTTCTACGACCTGCCGATTCGGGGCTGAGCCCGGCTCCGCTCAGCCGAGGACGAAGGGAACCCTCGCGGCGAGGCCGCCCAGCTCGGCCACCTCCGCGCCGGTCGGCGCGCGGCGTCCGGTGCCGACCAGCAGCACGTCCTCGTCGGAGAACGAGGCGGGGAAGGAATCCCCGGCGATCCTCTCCAGCAGTTCCCGGGCGGCCGCGAGGGTCTCGGCGGGCGGCTCCGGGCCCTCCGGCAGGTGCGCGATCAGGTCGAGGTGGTGCAGCGTCCACTCGATCACGTAGGCGGACAGGTAGTCGCCGGCCGTCAGGACCTCGTCCTGGGTCTCGACGCGGGCGGCGGGATCGGCGAGGGTCGCGGCGCGGCCCGCCGCCGAACCCACGTCGTCGAGGTGGAACTTGAGCAGCCGCGGCTCCTCGTAGGCGGCGGCCAGCCGCGGGATGAGCGCGTCGAGCGGGTCGTCGCCGGTCGGCGGCTCGACGAGCTTCCAGTAGGTCGCCGCGTCCACGGTCGGTTCGCCGTCGGCGGGGGTGACCAGGGTGATCAGGACGTCCTGGGCGTCGATGACCAGGTGGCACACCAGGTCCCGGACGAGCCAGCCCGCGCAGCCGGACGGGCGCGCGAAGTCCTCGTCCGGGAGGCCGGCGACCGCCGCGAGCAGGGCCGTCCACGAGCGTGAGAAGTGATCCACTTTCGGCACGGTAATACCGCGCCGCGACGGCGGACAAGGGAATTCGGGCCGCACTAGACGGCGGTCGCCGGGGCGGCGGTCCGGGCCTCCAGAGCGCGCACGACCGCGGCCATGTCGGCCTCGCCGTGCCCCAGCGCCACGGTCTCGCCGTAGAGGGCGTGGCACACGTCCAGCAGGGGCGAGGCGAGCCGCGCGGCGCGGGCGGCCTCCGCGATGAGGCGGTTGTTGTCCAGGACGTTGGCGATGGACGCCTGCACGGCGAAGTCGCGGTCGAGGAGCTTGCGGCCCTTGGCGCGCGACACGGTGCTGGCCATCGGCCCGGCGTCGAGCACCTCCAGCAGGCGCCGCCGGTCCAGGCCGTGCCGCTCGGCGAAGTGGAAGGCCTCCGCCAGCCCGGTGACCATGGTGATCAGGTAGAGGTTGACGGCGAGCTTCATCTGGAGGGCCTGCGGAACCGGCCCGCAGACGAACACCTCGCCGCACATGGGGCCGACCAGGGGGCGGACGGCGTCCACGGCCGAAGGTTCCCCGGCCAGCATCGCGATGAGCTCCCCCGACTCGGCCGGACCCCGCGATCCGGACACGGGCGCCTCGACGTACCGTCCGCCGACGGCCTGGACGTCGGCTTCGAGGCCGCGCGAGTAGTCCGGTGACGTCGTCCCCATGTGGACGACGATCCGTCCTCGCAGGTTCGCCGCGAAACCGGGGGTGCCGCGCCCCAGCGCGGAATCGATGGCGGGGCCGTCGGCCAGCATGAGGAACACCACCCGCGTGCGGCGGAGAACGCCGGCGGGGTCGTCCGCCACCACCGCGCCCGCCGCGCGCAGCGGTTCGCACTTGGCGGCGGTCCGGTTCCAGACGACGAGGCCGGTCCCCGCCCGGACGAGATTGAGCGCCATGGGCCGCCCCATGACGCCGAGGCCGATGAAACCGACGTCGCTGCCCACCGTCGCCTCCAGAGCTTGCGAGTTATGACAGTGGTCATGATAATGATCCAGGTAGATAGGGCAATAGCGTGCTAAGTTTTCCCTCTCAGGAGGCGATCGTGGCGACCGGCGAACGGGGCCCGCGGGAGCGGATGGTCTTCAGCGCGGCGCAGCTCATCCGCCGCGACGGCGTCACCGCCACCGGCCTGCGCGAGGTCGCCGAGCACGCCGGGGCGCCGCGCGGCTCGCTGCAGCACTACTTCCCCGGCGGCAAGGAACAGCTGGTCAACGAGGCCGTCGAATGGGCCGGACGCTACGCGAGCGCCCGCATCGCCCGTTTCATGGCCGCCATGGCGCGCCCCACGCCGGGGCGGCTCTTCGCGGCGATGGTCCGCCAGTGGACCGACGAGTTCGAGGCGACGGGCTTCGACCGCGGCTGCCCCGTCGCCGCCGCCACGGTCGACTGCGCGGAATCCGTGGCGTCCACCCGGACCGCCGCGGCCGCCGCGTTCGCCGCGTGGCGGCAGCCGATCGCCCGCGAACTGGCCGCCATGGGCGTCCCGCCCCGCAGGGCGACCGCCCTGGCGACCCTGATGGTCAGCTCCCTGGAAGGTGCCATCCTCCTGGCCAGAGCCGAACAGAGCGTCCGCCCGCTGCGCACCGTCGCCAGGGAACTGGCCCCCTACCTCGACTCCTGCGCCCCCGAGAACCCGACCTGACCCGTGTCTCAGTGCGCCATGAGGCTGGGGAGGCGGGTCCGGAAGTCGATGACGCCGACCCAGGTGGGGCGCAGGGCGATGCGGGCCATGCGGGTCTCGGGATGGTCGGCGCCGGCCACGTAGCCCGCGCCGCCCTCCTCGCCCAGGAACCGGCGGGCCGACTGGGCCTGCTCGGGCACCATGCCGTCCACCTCGGTGATCGAGACGCGGCCGCGCAGGAGGAGCACCTCCGGCGGCTGCGTGTCGGTGTCGATGGTCACGGCGACGTCGGGACGCTCGCGGAGCGCGCGGATGCGGGCGGCCGGGCGCAGGATGCCCATCGGCGGGCAGTGGACGTAGGTCGCCATCACCAGTTCCTCACCGGTCCAGGTGAACCACGTCGACATGATGCGGGGCGTCCCGTCGACGGCCGTGAAGGCGAGGCGGGCCGGGATCGTGGAGTCGAGCAGGCGCTTCGCGACGTCGGTCTCCAGCAGGCGCACGTCGCCCTGGGGCAGGTCCATGGTCATCTCCTTTAAGGCGGTCGAAGGGGATGACCACGGACGGCCCGGAAACTCATCGCCGGGCGACGAGATTCATCGCCGCGCGACGAGATTCATCGCCGGGTAGTCGGTGTAGCCCGTCGCGGCGCCCGTGTACATGAGGTGCTGCTCCCGGACCGGGTTCAGCGGCGCGCCGACGCGGAGCCGCTCGACGAGGTCGGGATTCGCCAGGAACGGGCGGCCGAGGGCGATGAGGTCGGCGCCCGCGGCGACGAGGCGGCCGGCCTCCCGGGCGACGTGCTCGGTGGTGACGCGGGGCAGCACCGGGTTGGCGATCAGCGTTCCGGGCCACATGCGGCGGATCGTGTGGAAGAGGGCGCTGTCCGGGTCGGCGTAGACGACGTGCAGGTACGCCGGGGAGATCTCCGCCAGCGCCCGGACGAGGGCCGGGTAGACGTCGTCCAGGTCGTCCTCGCGCATGGCGTTGGCGGTGACCCCGGGCGAGATCCGGACGCCGACGCGGTCCGGGCCGATGGCGCCGGCGACGGCGCGGGTCACCTCGACCGTGAACCGGATGCGCGCCTCGGCCGGGCCGCCGTAGGCGTCGGTGCGGCGGTTGGTGGCGCGGGACAGGAACTGGTGCAGCAGGTAGCCGTTCGCCGAGTGCACCTCCACCCCGGCGAAGCCCGCGTCGACGGCGTTGCGGGCGGCGGCCGCGAAGTCGGCGACGGTGGAGCGGACGTCGGCGGCGGTCATCTCCCGGGGGACGACGGCGGGCCGCGCTCCGGACGGGGTGTGGATCGTGTCCGGGAGCGGGACGGGCGACGGCGCCACCGGGTGCAGGCCGCTGTTGTCGGGGTGCCCGATCCGTCCGCCGTGCTGGAGCTGGAGGAACATGCGGCCGCCCGCGTCGTGGACGGCGCCGGTGACGCGCCGCCATCCGGCCACGTGGGCGGGGGCGTGGATCGCGGGGATGTTCGGGTACGTCTGGCCGACCGCGTTGGGGGTGGCGGCCTCGGCGATGATCAGCCCGGCGGTGGCGCGCTGGGCGTAGTAGGTCGCCATCAGGCCGGTAGCGACGCCCGAGGCGTCCGCGCGGTTGCGGGTCATCGGGGCCATGACCAGGCGGTTCGGGAGGACGAGTCCGCCGAGTCGGGCCGGTTCGAGAAGCGCGGTCTCCATGGTCGTGTCCCTTCGGTGAGAGGAGTCAGGGGTGGTGAGAGGACTCAGCGGTGGTGCGAGAGGTCGGCGGCGCGCGGGAATCCGTGGGTGCGGGCGGCGAGGACGACCGCGAGGACCGGGGCGAGGAGCGCGAGGGTGCTCCAGGCGAGCGAGGCCGAGCCGGACACGTGCAGCAGGACGCCTCCGGCGATGCCGCCGCCGGCCATGGCGACGTTCCAGAGGGTGACGAGCATGGCCTGCGCCGCGTCGGCGGCGTCGCCGCCCGCGTCCCCGGCGGCGGTCTGGAGCAGGGTCGGCGCGCCGCCCCAGCCGAGGCCCCACAGCACCACGGCGGCGTAGACGAGGACGGGGGCGTCCGCCCACAGGGCGAGGACGGCGGCGGCGGCGGCGACCAGCAGCGTCCCGGCGATCATGAGGGCGCGCAGGCGGCGGTGGATGTGCGCGCCGACCACCCAGATGCCGGCCAGGGACGCCGCCCCGAAGGCCAGCAGGACGAGGTCGGTGGACGAGCCCATGCCGACCCCGTCGAGAATCGCGGCGATGTAGGTGTAGAGGATCGTGTGGGCGAGGACGAACACGAGCGTCACGAACAGCACGGCCGCCACCCCGGGGACGCGCAGGACGTTCTGGCCGCCCGTCCGCTCCCCCGCGCGGCGGCCGGGGAAGTCCGGGACCGACACCCTGATCCAGCCGAGCAGGACGACGGTCAGCCCGGTCATGGTCAGGAACGCCGCCTGCCAGCCGAGCGCCGCGCCGAGGAACGTGCCGGCGGGGACGCCCAGGGAGAGCGCGAGCGGGATCCCCGCCATGGCGACGGCGATGGCCCGTCCCTCCAGGTGGGAGGGCACGAGGCGGCGGGCGTATCCGGCCAGCAGCGCCCAGGCGAGACCGGCCGCGACTCCGGCCGCGAACCGGGCCGCCATGGTCAGCGCGTAGTGGGTCGACAGGGCCGTGACGGTGTTGGCGGCGGCGAACCCGGCGACGGTCGTCAGCAGGAGGCGGCGGCGCCGCCACCCGGCGGTGGCCGCGGTCAGCGGGACGGCGGTCAGCGCCGTCCCGATCGCGTAGATGGTCACGGTCTGCCCGGTGGCGGACTCGCTCGCGTGCAGGCTCGCGCTCATCGCGGGCAGCAGCCCGGCGGGCAGCGTCTCGGTCAGGCTCGTGATGAAGACCGCCGTCGCCAGCGCCAGCAGCGCAGGCAGGGGCAGGCCCCGGTCGGACGTCTCGTCCGGAGCGGTCGTTCTCTCCGCGGTTCGCATGCCGCGACTGTGCCGGGCGGCGCTTCGGATGCGCTGACGGTCCGCTGACGGTCGGCGGGCCGCCGCCGAGTACCGTGCTGGCATGCGGTTTGGCGTGCTCGGTCCGCTCATGGTGCGGGACGGCGAGGGGGCTCCCGTCCGGATCCCGGAGGCGAAGGTCCGGGCACTGCTCGCCGATCTGCTGGTGCACGAGGGGCGGCCCGTCTCCGCCGACCGTCTCGTCCACGACCTGTGGGGCGACGACCTGCCCGGCAACCCGGCGAACGCGCTCCAGGCCAAGGTCTCCCAGCTGCGCCGCGCCCTCGGCCGCGACCGCGTGGTCCGCGAGGCGCACGGGTACCGGCTCCGCCTCGACCGGCCCGGCGACGAGGTGGACGCCGACCGGTTCCGCGCGCTCGCGGCGCGAGCCCGCACGCTGGACGCTCCGAGGGAGCGCGCCGCGCTGCTGACCGAGGCGCTCGGCCTGTGGCGCGGCCCGGCGCTCGCCGACTTCGCGGACGAGGAGTTCGCGCGCGCGGCGGCGGACCGCCTCGCCGACCAGCGCCTGGCCGTCCTGGAGGAGCAGGCCGAGGCCCGGCTCGACGCGGGCGAGCACCTCCTGCTCGCCGGTGAACTCGCCGACCTGGTGGCCCGGCACCCGCTGCGGGAGCGGTTGCGGGCCGTGCAGATGCGTGCGCTGTACCGGGCGGGACGGCAGGGCGAGGCACTCGCCGCCTACACCGAGTTGCGGAAGTTGCTGGCGGATGAGCTCGGCCTCGACCCGAGCCCCGAACTGGCCGCCCTCCACGAGGCGATCCTGCGGCAGGACGCGTCACTCGCACCACCGGAACGGGCGTCGCGCTCCAACCTGCCCGCCTCCCTCACCGAACTGGTCGGCCGGGACCGCTGCCTGGACGACGTCGGGCGGCTCGTCGCCGGCCCGGCGCGCCTGGTGACGCTGACCGGCCCCGGCGGCGTCGGCAAGACGCGGCTCGCGCTCGAAGCCGCCGCGCGGCTCGCCGGGGACGCCTTCCCGGACGGCGTCTGGCTTGTCGAACTCGCCGGCCAGCGCGGGGACGCCGCCGCGCTGGCGCAGGAGATCTCGGCCGTCCTCGGGCTCCGCGACGACGTCCCGCCCGGCGTCCCGGCGGCCGGAACGTCCGGCGGCGGGGGCGGAAGCGTGGAACGGCTGGCGGCGGCGCTGCGGGACCGCCGGCTGCTGCTCGTCCTCGACAACTGCGAGCAGGTGGTCGACCCGGCGGCCGCACTGGTGGAGCGGCTGCTGCGCGGCGCGGCGCGCCTGCGGATTCTCGCCACCGGCCGCGAGCCGCTCGGCCTGACGGGCGAGACGGTGTACCTGGTCGAGCCGCTGCGGGAGGACGACGCCGTGCGGCTGTTCGCCGCCCGCGCCGCCGCGTCCGCCCCCGGCTTCTCCCTGGACGCCGACCGGGCGGCGGTCGCGGAGATCTGCCGCCGCCTCGACGGCGTCCCGCTCGCGCTGGAACTGGCGGCGACCCGGGTCCGCGCCCTCGGCGCGCGGGAACTGGCGCGGCGCCTCACCGACCGGTTCGGCGTCCTCACCACCGGGCCGCGCGGCGCGCCGGCCCGGCAGCGGACGCTGCGGGGGATGATCGACTGGAGCTGGGAGCCGCTCGGCCCGTCCGAGCGCGCCATGCTGCGCAGGCTCGCCGTGCACGCGGACGGCTGCGGCCTGGACGCGGCGGAGGCCGTCTGCGCGGGCGGCGACGTCCGCGGCGAGGACGTCCTCGACCTGCTCACCCGGCTGGTCGACCGGTCGCTGGTCGTGATGGTGGACGGGCCGCGCGGCCCCCGCTACCGCCTCCTGGAGTCCGTGGCCGCGTACGCGATGGAGCGCCTGCGCGAGGCGGGCGACCTCGACGGCACCCGCGACCGCCACCTGCGCCACCACCTCGACCTCGCCGAACGCGCCGAACCACACCTTCGCGGGCCGGAGCAGCGGGCCTGGCTCGACCGTCTCGACGCCGACTCGGCGAACCTGCGCGCCGCGCTGGAGGAGGCGCTGCGGCGTCCCGGCGCGGCGGAGGCGGTGCGCCTCGGCACGGCGCTGTGCTGGTGGTGGCTGTTGCGGGGCCGCCTGCACGAGGCCCACCGCACGCTGTCGGCGGTGCTGGACGCGGCCCCGGGGGCCACCGAGTTGCGCCTGTTGCGGTCCGCGTTCGCGCTGCTGACCGGGGACCGGACGGCCCTCGTCGCCCAGGGCGGCGACGGCATCCCCGACCCCGTGCGCCGCGGCCGCGCCCTCTGGCTCCACGCGCACGGGCTCTACCACGCCGGTGACCCGGACGCGAGCGAGCGCGCCAACGAGGACGCGCTGCGCCTGTTCCAGGACGCCGGCGACCGCTGGGGCACCGCCGCCGCGCTCGGCCTCCGCGCGACGCTCGCGCTCGTCCGGGGCCGCCTCGACGTGATCGCGGACGCGGGCGAGCGCGCCGCCGCCCTGTTCACCGAGCTGGGCGACCGCTGGGGGCGGCTCCAGCCCGTGTCGCCGCTGGCGATGCTCGCCGAGATCAACGGCGACTACGCGGCGGCGGAGCGGCTCCAGCGCGAGGGGCTGCGGATCGCCGAGGAGCTGGACCTGCGCGCGGAGGTGTCCGCGCGGCTGTCGGGCCTCGGCCGCCTGGCACTGCTCGCGCGCGACTGGGACCGGGCGCGCGACCTGCACGAGCGGGCGCGGTCGATGGCCGTCGAGCAGGGCTACCGGTTCAGCGAGACGCACGCGCTGATGGGCCTCGCCCTCGGGGCGCGCCGCTCGGGCGATCTCGACACGGCCCGGGAGATCCTGCACCGCATCCGGGACGAGTACGACTCGTCCGAGATCGGGGAGCATCTGCTGCACGCGGAACTCGGCTTCACCGCCGAGCTGCGCGGGGACGCCGCGGAGTCCCTGGCGCACCACACCCGCGGCCTGGAGATCGCCCGCTCGATCGGCGAGCCCCGCGCACTGGCCCTGTCTCTGGAGGGCCTGGCGGGCGCGGCGGCACTGGCCGGCGACGCCGTGCGAGCCGCCGAACTGCTCGGCCAGGCCGACGCGGCCCGCCGGAGCGTGAACGCCCCCCTCCCACCCGCCGAACGCGGCGACGTCGACCGCATCACGTCCACCGCCACCGCCGCCCTGGGCCAGCGAGCCTTCACCGAAGCGTTCCGCCGGGGCGCCAGAACGATTAGCGGAGGCCTGAGAGGTCGCGGTTCGTGACCGTGTTGCGGTCGGTGGTGCGGTTGCCTAGGGAAAGCTGGGGCCACTGGCCGGAGAGTTCCTGGCGGCTGCGCTCGCTCCAGGCGCGGGCCTCGTCGCTGCGGGTCTTGTAGAAGTTGAGCGCGTACCCGCCGGTGTGGACGCGCAGGAGCGTGAATCCGCCCGGGTATTCCTTGACCGCCCCGACCTCCTGCTGGACGACCCTGGGCGCGAGCGGGAAAACGGAACGCTGGTTGCGGTGCGTGTGGCCCGCGTGGTGGAGGAACACGCCGGGCGTTCGGCCATAGGCCGTGAGGATTCGCAGGGACTGGCCCGCGTCGAGGGAATGGGCCCCGGTAATGGCGAGCGGGTCGTTCTCCGTGAAGAGCGGGTGGTGGCCGAAGACGATGGTGGGGCGCTCGGGGTCCTTCTCCAACTCCGCTTCGAACCAGGCATGCTGCTCCGCCGAGAGGCCGCCGGAGTCGCCGCCGTCGCCGGGCTTGTCGTAGGTGTCGAGCCCGATGACGCGCAGCCCCCGCAGGTCGTGGGAGAAGTACGTCCGGTCGGACGTCGAGAACGCGTCCTTGAAGCAGTCGTTTCCCTGGTGCTCGCCTGGGCTGCACGCACCGTACGGCGCCCCGGAGTGCGCACGGTCATGGTTGCCGCGGGCTATCAGGTAGTCGTCGCCCAGGGTTCCGAAGGTGTCGAGGATGCTCTTGGCGCTCGCGAGGTCGGCGGGGGCGGCCTCGCTCGACACGTCCCCGGCGGCGAGGAGGTAGTGCGCGCCCCTGGCCCGCGCGTCGGCGATCAGAGCCTTCGCCATGACCTCCGGATAGGGCGGATGGCCGGGCACCTGCTCGATGCCTTTGATCCAGGGAAGCTGGCCGACCAGCCCGGCCACGGTCTCACCCAGGTGAAGGTCGTTGCAGAGGGCGACCGAGAAAAGGTGCCGGCCCGGAGGCGGTTGCGGGGTCGTGAAAGCGAAGACGTCCCCATGGGGAGCGCCCGCCGCTTGGCCTGCGGCCAGCCATGTGGGCGCGGCGTCCCGTCCCCTGGAGCGGGCTCTGTAGTAATAGGTGCGCCCAGGCTCCAGGCCGGTCAGCTCCACGTAGTGGTACGGGGTGCCGGACGGGCCGTGGGCGACGCCGGTGAGGCGGGACGGGTGCGTGCCGTAGAGGACCTCGGCATCGGACGGCGCGGGCTCCATCCGCCCCAGGCCGTCGTCAGTCCCGGGGACGCCCGTGAACCAGGTGAGGACGGCCGTGGTCTCCGTCACGGTGACCAGTTCGAGGTTCACCGGCTGGACGTCGTCCGAAGCGCGCGCGGACGGCGGCTCGACGGCGGGCAGGAGCGAGGCGCCCGCGACGACGGCACTCCAGCGCAGGAGCGCCCGGCGGGAGGGCCGGCAGCAGATCACGACCGTCACGGTCGCAGCACGAAGCCCCCCGCACCAGACCCAAAGTCACCCGAACCGACGAACCCGGCCGTCCACCCCGGGTGGGTCAGCCCATCACGGATTGCAGGCGCTCCTCGCGGAGGCGGCCGGCCCAGGAGTCGTCCAGCGGGGGGATGTCCCTGCCGACGGCCCAGCGGAGCAGCAGGTCGGCCAGGCCGGGGTTGCGGACGAGCGCCGGACCGTGCATGTAGGTGCCGAGGACGCGGCCGCTGTAGGCGCCCTCGAAGCCGTTCCCGTCGCCGTTGCCGACGCCGTGCAGCACCTTCGCGAACGGGCGCGCGTTCGGGCCGATCTGCGTGACGCCCTGGTGGTTCTCGAAGCCGGTGATGCGCGGCACGTTCAGCTCGCCCGCGACGTCCCCGACGATCTCGCCGACGGCGCGCTGCTCGCCGCGGCCGGAGCGGATGTCGAGCAGGCCGAGGCCCGGCACGGGCTGGCCCTCCTCGCCGCCGAACTCGTGGCCGAGCAGCTGGTAGCCGGCGCAGACCGCGAACACGACCGCGCCGGACTGAACGGCCCGCGCGAGGCCGCCGTCGCCCCGCAGCCGCTGCGCGGCGAGGATCTGCGGCCGGTCCTCGCCGCCGCCGAGCAGGTAGATGTCGCCGTCGGCGGGGACGGGCTCGTCCGACCGGAGGCTGACGGTCTCGGTGGGGATGCCCCGCAGCGCCGCGCGCCGCTCCAGGACGATCGTGTTGCCCTGGTCGCCGTAGGTGCTGAGCAGGTCCGGGTAGATCCAGACGATTTTGATGCGGTCAGACGACACGGCCGTACCTCGTTCGGATGGTCTGGAAGGCGGTGTAGTTGGCGATCACGTCGAGGTGGCCGGGCGGGACGGCCATGACCGCCTGGTCGATGTCGTCCACCATCGTGAAGGACACCTCGGCGGCCTCCAGCCGCGCGGCGAGGTCGATGCGGCGCTCGCCGGTCACCCACACGGGACGGCCCCGCAGGATGCGGTAGTCGACGTCCCAGAGCCAGGACGTGTCGCGGCCGTCGGGGCCCTGCGCGTTGACCGACAGGGCGACGGGGCCGGGCGCGGGCTGCAGGACGTCGAAGGCCTCCAGCCAGCCGGCGGGGTTCTTCGACAGCAGCAGCCGGATCGAGCGCCCCTGGTGCTCGACGGTCGTGTACCGGCCGGCGACGGAGGTGACCTGCGACAGCAGCGGGAGGGCCTGCTCGGGCGCCACCCCGAACTGCGCGACGACCGCGAGGGCGATCAGGGCGTTCGAGCGGTTCGCGCGTCCGGGCAGGGACAGGCCCGCGAGCGAGTACGCCCGGCCGTCCGGCGCGGTGATCGTGTCGCCCCGCAGCGCCCAGTCGGGGCGGGGGCGGGCGAAGTGGCACTGCCGGCAGCGCCAGTCGCTGTCCTCGTCGGTGTCCTGCCGGTCGAGGGGGCCGCCGCACTCGGGGCAGCACCAGGAGTCCTCGCGCCAGTGCTGGCCGGCGGCGACCCAGGTGACGCTCTTGGCGGTGGACGCGCCCCAGGTGACGAGCGGGTCGTCGCAGTTGGCGATGACGTGGCTGGTCGGGGACGCCTCCAGCGCGCGCCGCCACTTGCCGGCCAGCAGCCAGATCTCGGCGGCGCGGTCCATCTGGTCGCGGCTGAGGTTCATCAGGGCGACGAGGTTCGCCCCGGTCTCCTTCAGGACCATCGGGACGTACTTCTCGTCACACTCCAGCACGCCGTAGCGGGCCGAGGGGGCGGACGCCAGCGCGGACACGTGCCCGGTCGGCATGTTCGCGCCGAACGCGTTGGTGGCGACCTCGCCCAGCGGCGTCATCGCCGAGGTGATCAGCCGGGTCGTCGTCGTCTTGCCGTTGGTGGCGCTGACGAGGACGAGCTTGCGGTCCTTGGCGAGCCTGGTCAGCAGCTCGGGGTCGAGTCGGAGGCCGACCCGGCCACCGATCACCGAGCCGTCCCCGCGGCCCGCCATACGGGACATCTTGGCGGCCGTACGACCGAGCGCGACGGCCAGCTGCGAACGCAGCGGAAGATCGCTCATGGACTCCGTCTTCTCTGGATGCGCCGGGAAACCGCTCCGAGCCTAGCCGCTGACTGCGGCTTTCGCGGCGCGCCGGGCGGTTCGGGGGACGTCCGCCGCCGCCCCGGTGCACAATGTGAGCAGCATCACAACGATCCCGGTAAACCACCGGCAGCAATCTTGACCAGTACCGACATGTCGTGATTGCGTGCGACCTCCGACTGCGGTGCGCCGGATTACCAACCACGCGTCCAAGAACGGCGTCACCCACTACTTTTGTCGGGAGCCCCGCTGATGATCGCGGGGAGCGGTGCCCGCCCCGGGCGGCGGGCCTGGATCGCAAGCGTGGACAAGCGGCTAAAAGGCGAGGTCTGAGCGATGCAGTGTCCGACGTGCGGCAATGACACGCCTGGGACGCTCGGCAAGTGTTCGCACTGCGAGGCCCCGATCGACGTGTACTCGGTCGGGCCCGCCCTTCCGCTGGCGTCGCCGGTCGCGGAGGCCGCTCCGGCGGGCACCGCGATGGGCGTGTCGGCCGGCGCCGACGCGATCGGCGACCGGACGATGACGGCGCCGCCGTCCTGGGCCGCGGGCCCGCCCGAGCCCCCGGCGCAGCCGCCGATCCAGCTGTCGGCCGAGCCGCCGATCCGGCTGCCCGTGGAGCCGCCCGCGACCGCCTCGGCGCCGACGCCCGCCGTCGCCTCCCCGATGCCGCCCCACGACCCCGACGACACCGCGGCCTGGGCGTTCGACCCCGACGCGGACGACGACTCCGGCGCCTTCAGCACCCCGGCCTCGCCGCCCTCGTGGGGGCGGCAGTCGCCGCGCGCGGCGGAGCAGCCCGCCCCGCCCTCGCCGTCGAACTCGTTCGGACTCCAGGACCAGGCCCCCCGCACGGAGTCGATCGTCCCGGACTCGTGGTTCGCGCAGCCGCGCAAGCCCGAGGCGCCGGACACCGACGCCACCCAGGCGTGGGGGCAGCAGCCTCCCGGCGGCCCGCAGTTCCCCGCCCTCCCGGACGCGGAGGCGACGCAGATCGCCCCCGGCGCCGGGGCGGGCCTGGCCATGCCCGGCGCCCACGGCTTCGGCGACGACCTCGACCGGACGCGGATGGACTCGGGCTCCCCCATGGGCGCCCCCGGCCCGATGGGCGGCATGGGCCCCATGGGCGGCATGGGCCCCACGGGCGGCATGGGGAACATGGGGCCGGGCCCGACGCAGACGATGCAGCAGGGCCCCATGCATCAGGGTCCGATGGGCCCCGGCATGCAGCCCATGGGCGCGATGGGGCCGGGTGACCCCGCCTACGGCGGCTACCCGCCGGGCCAGTTCCCGCCGGGCGGGCCGGGCCACCCGGGGCAGAACAAGAGCGGAACGAGCAAGCCGCTGATCGCCGCCGTCGCCGCGCTGGTCACGGTCGCGGTCGGCGCCGTCGCGTTCGTCGCGTGGCCCTCCGGTGACGACGCGCCGACGGGCGGCGACCCGTCGCCCGCGGCGTCCCAGAAGCAGGTCGCGCAGAAGAACGCGATCCCGCCCGAGATGAAGCAGCAGGCCGCGGCACTGAACGCGATCCTGAACGACAGCGTCGCCACCCGCCGCGTCCTCGCCGGGGCGCTCGGCCGGGCCGGCAAGTGCAAGACGCTCCCGCAGGCGATCCAGGGTTTCCAGACCGTCGCGCAGCGCCGCACGAACCAGATGCACCGCACGCAGGGCCTCAAGGTCGACAAGCTGGCGAACGGGGAACGGCTGCGCGGCTCCCTGAACCAGGCTCTGGGTGCGTCGCTCCAGGTCGACCAGGTGCTGCTGCGGTGGGCGCAGGCCAACCAGCGCAAATGCAAGGGCAAGCCGCGCCCGAGCGCCGCGCAGGTACCCGGCCGCGCGGACGCCGAACGGCGCGCGACCGCGGCGAAGAAGCAGTTCGTCGTCCTGTGGAACCCGGTCGCGAAGAAGACCGAGCAGCCGCAACGTAGCTGGAAACGGGTGTAACGGTCGGTCACGCAGTATTCTCTGACCGTTCGAACTCACCGGGCAGGGGGCCGTCATGCGGTGTCCGAACTGCGGAACCGAGTCCGCTTCGTCGTCGCCGAGGTGCGCGCTCTGCGACGCGCCCCTCGTCCCGCCGGGCGCGGCCGATGCGACGGCCCAGGACAACACCGCCGGGGCCGGCGACACGACCGCCCAAGACCAGACGACCCGCGACCCGTTCAGCGCCCCGCCCAGCACCTGGACACCGAACGAGGCCGACGCAACCGTCCAGGACACCCCGTACCGCAACCCCCCGCCAGGGGGAACCCCGCCAGAACCAGACGACGCGACCGTCCAGGGCAACCCCCACGGCAGCGCCCCCTACAGCGGCAACCCGATGGGCGGGGCACCGGCGAGCGGAGACGACGCGACCGTCCAGGGCAACCCCTACGGCAGCGCCCCCTACAGCGGCAACCCAATGGGCGGCGCACCGCCTAACGCAGAAGACGCGACCCTCCAAGGCGACCCCTACGGCAGCGCTCCTTACGGCGGTAGTCCGATGGGCGGCCCACCGTCGGGCGGAGATGACGCGACGCTGCGGGGCGATCCCTACGGCGGTGCCCTTTACGGGGGCGGGCAGCCGGGTGAGAGCGCTCCGGGTGGGGTGCCGGTGCCGCGGGATCCGGTGCCGCCGCCTTGGGCCGACCAGGGCCCCGTCCAGTGGGAGCCGCGTCCCGAGCACACGTTGCACATGGCGCCCGGCGAGGAGCGGACGACGCACCTCTCCCCCGAGCCGTGGGCGGCCGAGCCGTGGTCCGAGCCCGCGATCTGGCAGCCTCCGGCGCCGCCGAAGCGCAGCATGCTGCCCTACTTCCTGGGCGCGGCAGGGGTCGTCCTCCTGCTCGGGGTGGCGCTGGGGATCGTGTTCTGGCCGAGCGGGTCGAGCACTTCGCCACCCGCGGCCTCCGAGCCGTCCACGGGGCAGAGTCCGAGCGCCGCGTCCGCGAGCCCAGCGAGCAGCGGCGACCTCGAAGCGCAGGCCGGCGCCGTCAACGATCTGCTGGAGGAGATGGGCGGCACCCGCTCCGACCTCGGCTCCGTCGTCACCCAGGGCTGCCCGGTCAGCGGCGTGCGGCGCGTCCTCGACTCGCGGCGCGGCGAGCTGGAGAAGGCACGCGCGCTGGACGTGAGCGCGCTCGACAACGGCGCGGAGATGAAGGCCGCACTCGTCCGCGCCCTGGAGGCGTCGACGGAGTCGAACCAGCGCTACCTGGACGGCGCGCCCGGCTGCCCGTCCGACAGCGAGGTCGCCGACGTCAACCAGCGCGCCAGCTCCGCCAAGAGCGAGTTCATCGGCTACTGGAACCCGGTCGCGCAGAAGGCCGGCCTTCCCGCCCGCACCGAAGGCGACATCTGAGTCACTCGGCCTGCGGGTTGAGGAACGCGAGGCCCTTGGACGGGTCCTCGAACGGCGTGACGAAGCGGTCGTACCAGCTCAGGACGGGCTCCAGCCATCCGGTGACGCGCATCGTCTCGGCGACGTGCTCGATCTGGTCGTCCTCGTCGAAGCCGATCGCGACGACGGCCAGGTCCTTGAAGAAGCCCGTGTCGTCGTCGCCGTAGAGGGCGGTCGCGGCGATGGGACGGTTGCGTTCCAGCTCCATGGACAGCGGGTGGCGGCGCAGGGCGCGGAGCCGGTGGCCGAGCTTCGCGTCCGGCGGCTGCTTGAGACCGGGCAGCTGGTAGTCCAGGGGCGGCGCGAGGGCGTGCTTGTCGGGCGCGCCGTCACCGTAGGGGAAGAGCCTGTCGAGCTCGTGCAGCCATCTGACCTGCGGAATCACCCACTGAGGTCCGGGGGATGTCCCGGGCGGGCCGCCGCCGAGCAGCCGCTGCGCGACCTCGGCGACGGCAGCGGTGAGGTCCCCCGGCGGGAAAGCGGTGCGCAGCCCCCGCGACCGCCGGGACACCGCCCGTTCGAGGACGGTCGCCAGCGCGCACTCGCGCAGCCGGGGCGCCCGCCGCGACCAGGCGCGCCCCAGTTCGGGCGGGACGGAGGGAATCGGACGGTTCGTCACATGCGCCAGGACGAGCGTGTCGCCCCACAGGCGCAGCCACGCCCACTCCGCGTCGCCCGCGATCAGGTCCGCCTCGCGCAGCTCGTACAGGGTGCAGGCGCGGCCGGACCGGCACTCGCATCCGCACGCCGGGGAGCGCCGTCCGTCCACGGGCGGGGGCGGGCCGGGCAGTTCCGCCTCGCGGCCCTCGCCCAGCGGCACCCGCACGCGCAGGGGGCGGTCCATGCCGTCCGCGAACACGGCGGCGACGCCCGGACGCAGCGACACCACCTCGCGGGACTGGTCCGCGTCCAGGTTCATCGCCGCGCCGACCTGGTGCCGGTCGTCGAACGCGGGCAGCCGGTGCACGACCTTCAGCGCGGTGTTCTTGATGACGTCCGGGACGAGCTTCGTCGGGATCTGCTCGGCGACGATGATCCCCTCGCCGTACGCGCGGATCTCGGCGAGCATCCCGGCGAACAGCTCGACGGCGTGCGAGCTGCCGCGCTCCGGCCCGCGGTTGCGCAGCAGCCGGTGCGCCTCCTCGATCACGATGACGTGCCGCAGCGCCGGCCCCGCGGCACGGTCGCGCTTGCGCTCCCGCATCCGCAGGTGCTCGACGATGCGGATGATGAGCGTCCCCATGAGGAACGCCTTGTCCTCGTCGTTCGCGACGTCCTCGATGGCGAGCACGATGTTGTCGCGGAGCATCCCCCCGATGTCGGCCGGGTGGCCGCCCTCGAAGAACCGTCCGGCCGAGCCGATGCGCAGGGACCGCAGGCGCACGTCCACGAACCCCTGCACGTCGGCCATCAGCTCGCGCCCGTAGCCCACGTCCTGGATGACCTGGAGCGCCGCGTTCTGCAACTGCTCCAGCGTCGGCACCGCGGGGCCGATGCGCGACCCGGGCACGCCGCCGCCCGTCACCACGTCCCACCCGTTGTTCTCGTAGACGCGCTGCAGCGCCTGCGCCATGATCTGCGGGAACGGCTCCTCGGCGTCGAACGCGGCCTGGAACAGCGCCCGCACCATGTCGATGTGCGCCTGGACGGGGTAGCCCGGCTCCGGCGCGAGCGGGTTCACCGACAGCGGCACCGAGTCCGGGTCGGACGGGTTGACGACCGTGACGGGCCCGCCGAGATCCTGGATGCGCCCCGCCATCGCCGCGTACTCCGACTTCGCGGGCTCGATCGCCAGCCACGGGACCCCGGCCCGGGTGAGCTGCTCCAGCAGGTGCCGGACGGTCTGCGACTTCCCCGCGCCGGTCGCGCCCGTGACGAACACGTGCCGGTTGATGGTCGAGCGGGGCACCGCGAACCGCCCGACCTCGCGGTCCTGGCCGTCCAGGATGGCGCCCAGTTCGATCTGCGTCTCCCCGCTCGCGGGCGCCGTCTCGGACGTCACGTCGAAGTACCCGGCGTCCAGCACCCGCAGCCCGGGGACCTCCCGCCGCGGCAGCCCCGCCAGCGCCGCCAGCGCCCCGGCCGTCGCGGTGAACGGGAACCGCTGCTCCGCCTCGCCCATCGGCCGCGCCGGCGCGGGCGCCGTCCCCGGGCCCAGCATCTCCGCGAAGGACCCGCTCCCCTGCCCCGACCTCAGCCGGTACGGATGGTGCCCGAGCTCCATCGACCCGACCAGCACGGGCGCGATCTGCCCCAGCTCCGCCTGCGACGCGGCCCCGGCGACCACCCGGACCTGCCAGAGCCCGGCCTCGCGGAACGCGTCCAGCTCGGCGAGCCGCCGATCGGCCCGCGCGACCGCGAGCCGCGCGTGCTCGTCCTCGCCCCGCCGCAACATCCGCAACTCGTGGTGCAGCTCGCGCATCTCGGCGTCGATCATTCGCTCGTCGCACGGATCGGCGACCACGAACCATCCGAACGGCCGCTCCATCAACGTGACGAGCGTCGCCTCGAACAGCCCCGGCCCGGAGCCGGACCCCTGCGGGGCGAGCCGCCCCGGACACCGCGTCCATTCCATCCGCTCGGCCTGCCGCAACCACGCGTCCCCGATCGGCACACCCCGCGCACCACTCGGAAACAGCAGCCCGTACGTCTCGGCCCCGGTCTCGGGCGTCCCGATCGGCCCCGCATTTGTGATCAGCTCCAGCGGCGCCCCACCGCCCGCCGACAGCCACCCGACGACGAACGGCCTCCCGAGCCGCGCCGCCGACAGAGCCGCGGGCAGAACGCTGACGAAGTCCCACTCGGCAGACGCCTCGCGCTGCGGACTCGGGATCGCCTGGATCCGATACCAAGGCCCCGGAAGCACGAACGGCGCGCCTTGCGCAGTGGCCGGCGGCCCACCGGACCCCCACCCGAGGGGCGGTCTGCCGGCACCAGACGAACCAGGGGGCATAGTCACCCCAGCATCCAACCCCGCCCCCACCCCCCACGCCAATGCCCCTCCAGGAAGAACCCGCCCCTCCCAGAGGCGAAGTCGCCTTGCCAACCACGACCCAGGACACCGCCGGGTCGCTGCCGGTGCCGGGTCAGCCCGGGGGGCGGCCAGCCGAGGCTTGCCGGAGCATCCGCGCTCGCCCTTGCGGCCTTTTTCAGATTCGGATCCGCAGCATGCGGTCGATGGCGTCGGCGTGGTCCTTCAACCACGCGATCTCCTGGTGGAGCCAGGTGTTCGGGGCGGTGATCCGGCCGGCGCGCTGATGCATGGCGAGCTCGTCCTCGACCCGGCCGACGACGAGAGCGCCGAAGCCCTCCCGCCGCTCGTCCTCAAGCCCGTACACGTCGAGGAAGGTGCGCAGGAGGCCCACCTGCCGGTCGAGGGGCGCGGCGGCATCAGCACCGAACAACCACAACCAGGCGGCGTAGGCGAGATCACGCGTTCGCGGGCCGGGCGCGGCCTGGTCGAAGTCGAAGGCGGCGGTGGGCAGGCCATCGACGAAGGTGACGTTCAGCGGGGAGAAGTCGTTGTGGCACACGGTCTCCTGATCGCCCGCGATCACCGCGCCCGCACTCGCGTCGTGCAGCCGGCGCAGCAGCCGTGCCGCAGCGGTGATCTGGGCGGACGTCCATTCCCGATGCCTGAACTCCGTCCGGGTCTCACCGTCCTGAAAGCTGAGGATCTCGCGGCCCCGGCCATCGGTCCCGAGCAGCCTGGGCGCGGCGTCGCAGCCCACCGCCTCGAAATGCCGGAGCAGCCGATGCACGAACGGTGAGTGCGGCCCCACCGGGCGCCGCACCGTGCCGCCGACCCGGACGACCCCCTCCGTGATCCGGCCCCCGCTCAAAGGGATCTCCACCTCATCGGTCACCCCAAGGGCCCCGTTGTGCAGGGATGCGCCCGGTTCAGCCGACGGCCCCATCTACACTCCTCCGCGTTGTCCCACTGATTCCCGGCACCGGCATCAGACCCGAAACGGCCGCGCAGCGTCCAACAACCGACACGCGGGACTACGACAACCAGGAGTTGTTGATGGAGCTGGACCTCGGTAGCGTCCGAGCCTTCCTCGCCGTCGTCGACGACGGACGGTTCACCGATGCCGCCGATCGCCTGGACATGACCCAGCAGGCGGTCTCCAAGCGGATCGCCAAGCTCGAAGCGGCCCTCGGCGTCCCGCTGCTGCACCGCTCCCGCGCGGGCGCCAGACCGACCGAGGACGGGGCGGCCTTCCTCCCCCAGGCCCGCGCGTTGATCGGCCTCGCCGACCAGGCCACCGCGATGCTGCGCGCCCGCCGCCGCGCCCTGCGCATCGACGTTCTCGGCCACAACGCGGCCCCGATCGAGATCGTCCGCTCTTTCTACGAGACCGGCGGCGCCGAAGTCGACATCGTCGTCTCCCGCGGCACCGGCTCACGCTGGACGGCCCTCACCGACGGCTCGATCGACGCCGCCTTCGGCCGGGTCACCGCGCCTCTCCCACCCGGGATCAAGCGCGTCCCGGCCGCCCTGGAGCCCATCCCCATCCTGGTCGGCCACCGGCACCGCCTCGCCGAACACCGCCGGGTGCCGATGAAAGAGCTCTCGGGATTGACGGCATGGATGCCCGGCAACGCGCCGGAAAGCGAATGGGCGGACTACTACCGCCATCTCAGCGCGGAATTCGGCGTCCACATCGACGCCTCAGGCCCGGTCTTCGGCCAGGACCACATCATGGAAAGGATCGGCGCCTCCCCCGATCTCATCACCTTCGGCAACAAGACCCAGTTCCCCGGCCACCCGGACGTCGTCCAGATCGCCCTGACCGACCCCACCCCGGCCTACCCCTGGTCCCTGATGTGGCACGAGGCCAACCGCCACCCGTCCCTCGCAGGCTTCGTCGCCCACGTACAAGACCACTACCGTCCCCACGCCCAATGGCTCCCCGCCCCCGACCGCCCCCACTTCGCGAATGACGAGCGAGAGGGCGGACGAGGGTAGATCCGTCCCTGGTCTTCAGGCATCGAGGACCGCGAAGACGACCTTGCCGGCGTTACCGGCCAGCGGGCGGACGCCCCAGCAGCGCGCGAACTGGTCGACGATGAACAGGCCGCGGCCCGCCTCGCTGATGGTGTCCGCGTACTGGATGCGGGGCAGCTCGCAGGTCGCGTCCTGGATCTCCAGCCACAGCGCACCGTCGTCGTTGCGTCCGATCCGGAACGTCACGCCGCCGTCGGGAGCGGACGCGTAGCGCAGAGCGTTGGTGACCAGCTCGCTCGCCACCAGGCACGGCACGAAGTCGTCCATGCCCCACTGACCGGTGACCAGCCGAACGAACCTCCGCACCTCGGCAACGACCGAGAGATCGTTCTTCACCACGATCTCGTTCTCGTGACACCCCGCCTCACCCATGATCCTTCTCCTCACTCTGTGTGGCGAATACCACACAATTAGCAAGGTTGCGGAGTATCGTGATGTTGCCAAGTCATGTTGGCGACGACTGACAACAGTCGCGCCTTTCTGGCGAGCCGCCGAGGAAAGGAAACGTTGCGTTCATGCCCCCACGACGCCAACGCCCCAAGGAGTCCCCCGCCCTGATCGCCTTCGGGGGCCAGATGCGCCGGATGCGCGAGGGAAAGAAGATCACGCAACAGTCCATTGCTGATCACACGAACATCAGCAAGGGCCAGGTGAGCCGTATCGAGAACGGCACCAGGCGCGCCACTCGCTCGTTCGTCGAGGCGGTCGACCGGATTCTCGAAGCCGACGGAGCTCTGATCAAGTTATGGGCGGACCTGAACAGGAACGGCCACCCGGTCCCGATCTGGTTCGACTGGCCCAAGGTCGAGGCGGACGCGGCCACTCTGATCTCGTGGGAGCCCATGCTGATCGCCGGTCTCGTCCAAACTCCGGCGTACGCATCGGCTCTCCTGAATCACAGCCAGGAAGCAGTAGAGGCGCGCCTCCGCCGCCAGGACATCATCACCGGCAACGAGGAACGAGTTCCTCCGAACCTGGTCCTGTTGGTGGACGAGCAGGCGCTCCATCGGCCCGTTGGTACGTCCGAGACGACCAGGGAGCAGCTTGAACACCTCATCGAGATGAGCATGTTGCCCAACGTCACGGTTCAAGTAGTGTTGGCAAGTGGCGAACATGACGGCAACATGGGCGCGTTCGTGATCGCGACTATGGACGACCGCAGCGAAGTCGCCTACATCGAGACCGCCATCCGCGCAATAACAACGGACGATCCCACAGACTTGTCCATGCTTACGCGAACTCTGATCGCGCTTCGCTCGCGGGCGCTCACCGAAGACATGTCACGCGAGCTGATCAGAAAGGTCATTCAGGAGAGATGGACCTGACGAACGCCGACTGGCGAAAGAGCAGCTACACCGGCTCCAACGGGGGCAACTGCGTCGAGTTGGCGGACGTGGCCGGCGCTGTGGCGGTGCGGGACAGCAAGGATCCGGACGGGCCCCTCCTCCTGCTCACCCGCGCGGCCCTGCGCGCCGCCGTGAACACCTACCCCACGCCCCGCTGACCACCCCTTGGCCCTCGGCAACACCGACTCTCGGTGGCCGGCATCGGGCGCTGTGGCTGGAACGCAAAAGGGAACCCGGTGGACCGGGTCCCCTCTCCTTGCGGATGCGCGATGGCGCCTCGACGTTCAACGTCGCGGCGCCGCCGCCTGGGATCACTCCCTGCTCAGCACCTTCCCTTGCGTCTTCTCAGTGGGATCAGCGGCCTGAGCCGCCGCCGAGTCCACCTTGACCGCGTAGGTCGACGCGATTGCGACGATCGCGAACGCCGTCCACTGGGAGGCGTCCGGGATGAGCGTCGGCACCTGGATGAACAGCGAGACCAACGGGGCCACGAGCATGGCCACGATCGGCTGTACCGCAGGAGCGGTCGCTGCCCAGGCGCCCATGTCCGAGCGGCTGATGTACTTGGACGCACGGGTCTGCATGACGGCGGCGAGCGCCGTCGCCAGCAGCCCTGCCATCGCCATCGCCACGATCTCGGTGTAGCCCCACTTCCAGTCCCCGATCGGTGCGCCGAGGTAGCCGGAGAGCGGGATGCACACCGGGAGGACGACGATCAGGCAGATGACGTTCGCCTGAGCGACGCACTGGTCGCGCTTCTCCCCCATCAACTTCGCCTGGTTCGGCAGGTCGAACGGGTGGGTCGCCGCGGCGAACGCCGCGACGAGCCCGAGGAGATTCACGTTTCCGGGCTCCGCCAGGACATTGGTCGCCTGGAGCACCCCGAGGATGACGATGACGCGAAGCCAACGCCCCATGATCGAGGTCAGGGCGGCCCCGGCGAGAAGGCTGCCCAAGGTGGTGATGGAGGAGTAGGTGCCCGCGCCGATCGCGGCGAACGCGAGCGGCCCTCCGATCTTCATGAGTGAAGAGGTCACGGAATGCCGCAGCATTCCCTTCCTCTGGGTCGGCGTCAGCCGACGCGGGTCGAGTCCCCCGAGTCCCTCCCGCAACATCGCGAAGAAGATGAGGAAGCCCCCTCCGAAAAGGGTCATCCCCACCGTTCCCTGGATGGAGGGCAGGGGACGGGTGAACACGAAGCCCGCACCGACGATCGCGAGCGAACCCAGCATGAAGGTCCGCCCCTTAGCGGGGTCCCTGAGCTGGGACCAATATGTCAATCTCATTTGGTTTCTGCTCCCGGCTTGGCCGGGACGGTCCATGGCCGATCAGGCCATGGATCATTCCCGTGGAGATCCATGGCCTGTCTGGCCACGTTTCCCAGAACAGTCCCCGGAAGATCAAGATCGGCAACCGCCGCACCCGGGGAGTGCCGCACCGTCCCAGCGCCCGCCGGACGCCCCGCGCCCTCGACCACGAGGAGCGGCAGGAGGTGGACGGGCGGTCGGCATTGCGGCGCCCGGCGGGTTTCAGGGGTGGAACCTGGCGGGGCGGTCGCCGGGGCCTCTGGGGAGGGCGTGGCGGCTCGACGCCGAGTGGAACCGCAAGGGCGAACCTCTCGGCCACGCCGACATCGGCGTCACCGCCACGGTCAGGGGCGTCTCACCATCACTCTGCGAGCGGTTCATCCCTGATTTCGCGATGAATGAACACCTGATCGCCAGCGGACCTCTCAAACGACAAGTTGGCCGGCCGGATGTCGCTTCGCAGCACGGCCTGCCTCAGTCGTCAGAATATGCAGGAAAGGCAACCGAAACAGAATCACCGACGCCGACCATCAGGGCCGCGTGGTGATGCGCGTCGTCAGGGGGTGGACGGGGGGTTGGCCTTGTGGCGGCCGTTGGGTTTCAGGGGTGGGACCTTGCGGGCCGGGCGCGGGGCGGTGCCTCTGGGGAGGGCGTGGCGGGCCTTGGGGAGGCGCGGCGGCTCGGGAGGGTCGGGGGGCCGTGGGGGCTCGGGCTTGGCGGGCTCGGGCTGCTCCGGGGTCTGCTGCTGTTCGCGGAGGTACTCCTCGAACTCCATGGAGTGGGCGGTCGGCAGCGTGATGATGCCCGGGTTGGCGTCCACGAGGAGGGTGCGGCGGCCCGTGGCGCCCGAGTGGGTGAAGACCATCGCGGTCGGCGGGAGCTCCTGGAGTTGCAGGGGCTCGATGAGGAGTTCGCGGAAGCGCTGCTTGTCGGGACGCGGCCGGGCGACCGTGCGGCCCCAGGCGGTCGCGGAGCTGATGCCCTCCACCAGGACGGAGTCGTCGGCGGCGGGGGCGGGCAGCGGCGTCCAGACCGGGTCGGTGAGGCCGTCGCCGCGGGGGCGGGCGTAGGCGACCGTGCTGGCGTAGGTCTCGCCCGCGACGTCGAACAGCGTCTCCGCGGCGGAGTCGGTGATCTCGGCGACGAGCAGGGGCTGGCCGGCGCCGATGTGCTCGGCGGCGACGCGGGCGTCCTCGGGGTTGCCGAGGCGCATGAACCCGACGGCGGCGTGGCCGCGGCGGCCGAGGCGCTCGCGGACGTGGCCGGGGATCGACCGGTACATCAGGACGAGGCCGGTGCCGGTGGCCTCGCAGGCGTCGATGAGGCGGTCCAGGACGTCCCCCCGCAGCTTCTCGGCGCCGCAGAGGAAGAGCGTGTGGTCCCAGCGGCCGCCGGGCGGGGACTCCCGGATCCGGTGCGTGAGGGCGGTCGTGACGTAGGTGCCGAGGATGCGGTTGGTCAGGACGCCGGCCCGCCGGTCCATCGAGACGACGTGCAGGCGTGAGGGCGGCAGCCGGACGGGCTCGGTGGCGAGCTTCTCCAGCTTGCGGAGCTGCGCCTCCAGCGCCCACGCGCGGCGGACGACGATGCGGTCGGTGGCGTCGCGGCCGAAGAGTGTCGCGATGCGCTCGTGCTGCTCGTCGGTGAGCAGGCCCTTGCGCAGGTCGTCGCGGGGGTCGCCGACCTGGGCGAGGACGCGCAGGGCGGCGGTGATCCTGGGGATGGTGGTGTCCGGGCCGAGGACCTCGATGAGGCGTTCCAGGATCGAGTTGTCGAACGACAGGTCGCGGGTGCCGCCCTCCTCCTCGCCCGCGCTGACGACCAGGGACAGCACGTCGGCGAGCGCCTCGGGGTTGAGGCCGCGGGTGGCGTCCAGGCGCGGCAGGTCGGCGGGCAGGACCCAGACGAGGGGGTCGTCGCCGCGGTTCGACGCGAGCCGGAGAAGGTCGTGCGCGACGGCGCCTTCGGACAGGTCGATGACGGTCAGCCGCGCACCCACCGCGAGCCTGGCAGCGCCCATCGTCGTGACGGCCGCGGACCATCCGGCGAGCGTGCCGCCCACGACGTCCACGCGGTCGACGCCGGGCGGGACGGCCACCGGGTACCACTCGCGCTGGCTCTCGTACGCCGACTGGCGGCGCTCCCACTCGGCCCGCTCCTTGGCGTAGGCCTCGTCGGCCTTTCTGCGGGCCCGCTCACGTGCGGCCCGGTCGCGCGCCTCCGCGTCCCGCTCGTGGGCGAGCCGTTCGCGGACGCCTCGCTCGTCCCGCCAGAGGGCGCCGCCGGTGATGGCCAGGACGACGCCGCACGCGAGCAGCGCCACGATGGCGAACGCCCACGGGATGACCCCGGCGGCGCCGCACACGAGGAACAGGACGACGAACACCAGCGTGCCGCCGAACGCGATGCGCAGCGGCTTCCCGGCCATGTCCTCGCCGGGGCGCCGGGCGGGCGGCGGCAGCGGCGGCCGCGCGGGCTCCTCAGGCCGGTCGGGGGGCGGCCCCGGGTCGGGGTGCATCTGCGCGTAGCGCCAGCCCACGTAGACGCGGTCGGCCTGTGTGAGCCGCGCCATCGCGGACCCGCTCGCCATGTCCGTCACGTCGAGAGACCCCTGGGAGTCGCGGGAATGTGGGGAACGCCTGGGGGTGGCCGGTTCGGTTGCTTACGGTCGGTTTCCTACACAGCACAGGGTAAAGAGCTTCCCGCGTTCCCGCGCCACGTTCAATGGAAGACCCCCGCGGACGACCCGTCGGGCTCGTCAAATCGGTCACCAGGTCAGCCCGCGGGAAAGATCGGACACGCCGCCGCGCACGGATGGCCGGATCCGGCCACGCTCAGCCGGCGGGCGGCGCCTTCACCGGCAGGAACGTCTCCAGCTCCATCGTGGGATGCGGGTACTTCCACTTCACCCCGTCGAACGGGACGTACATCCCCTCCGGCGTGTCGGCCAGGAAGTAGTTCCCGTTCCACTGGTTGGGCGCGGTCACCGGCGAGCCCTCGGGGTACCGGGAGCCCAGCGCGTCGTACTTCACGTCGACGCCGAACATGGCGTAGACGGCAGCGTCCACGAAGTTGAAGTAGCCGATCTCGCCGCGCAGGTGGGTGTCCTGGAGGGCGACGCCGTGGATCTGGTCGCGGGCGTAGTACAGCGAGCTCAGGTCCTTGACGACCTGGTTGAAGTCGTGCGCCCCGTCGTGGTGGATCAGCGCGCGCGTGCCCTGCTCGCCGCGCAGCACGTTCGCGACGTACGTCGGCAGGTCGCCGTGGAACATGCGGACGCGGGTCATGGCGCGGGGGAAGACGCGGCGCACCCGCTCCCGGGCGAACTGGAGGAACACCGGGTTGACGTCGACGAGGTCGAGTTCCAGCCCCATCGGCTCGACGCACCCGGCGAGCACGGTCGCCGAGCCGCCCATGAAGACGCCGACGTCCACGAGGCGGGTCACCGTGCCGTGCTCGCGTTCGACGCAGCTGAAGACGTCGTAGTAGTGCTGGGCGCTGCACTGGTCCTCGTACGCGAGGTTCACGTCCTTGGCCCGGGTCGCGATGCGGTCGAAGACCGAGTTGTGCCCCTTGAACACGGTGAGGTCGGCGTGGTGCCCGCTCAGGATGGGGATGCCGAGCCTCTCGTGGAGGTTCTCGGCGTCCTCCAGGGCGGGGTCGGGTTCGAGGAACGTCCCCCAGGACTTCTCGTGCATCGCCACGCTCGCGACGTAGTCCGTCATCGTTGACTCCCTCTCCTGAAGTGTCGTACGTGCGGAGATGACGCCGAGGTCATCGCGCCCGGCCGGGAGGCGTCCTGCGCAGGCGGGCGGAGAGCGCTCGCCCGAGATGCGACATCGCCTCCCCCAGTTCGGGATCCGGCGCCGCCGGACGGGCCGGGACCTCGCGGTGCTCCTGGGACTCCCGGCGCCGCGCCGCCAGTTCGGCGGTGGAGCGGTCGAGTTCGGATCGCAGGCGGGCGATCTCCTGCTGCTGGGCGTTGACGGTCTCGGTCAGCCGGGTGGCGTCGTCGGTGCGGGCCGCCGCCTCGTACTGGAGTTGCAGGACGCGGGTGTAGAGGGCGACGCGGTTGTTCTCCATCGCGGCGAGCAGGCGCGAGGACGTGTAGGGCGCCAGCGCGTCGAAGACGGCTTCCGTGGCGGGCGCGCCCGTCCTGGCGAGGACGCCGAAGCCGAACACGGCCGGGACGATCTGGAAGCGCCAGTCGCCGGCCTCGTCCAGCGCGTCCTCGACGGCCGTGAGGACGCCGTTGCGCGGCCCCCCGGCCCGTCCGGCGACGGTGTAGGCGCCGTCGCCGACGAACCCCGCCGGAGTGAGCTCGTCGTGCCACACCGTCGGGCCGTCGGACGTGGCCGGGTGCGCGTCCTCCGGCGGGACCGGTGACGGCTGGTAGTAGAAGTCGCGGCGCCCGCACGGCCACAGCACGTCGTGCAGGACGACGACCGCGTCCGGGGCGTTCGCCATGATCCAGGCGAGCTCCTCGCGGACGACGGCGTAGTTGTGGTCACCGTCGAGGATGTAGAGGTCCGCCACCGGCAGCTCGGGCAGGACGGCCGGGGACAGGCCCTCCACGAGGTTCAGGCGGGGGTCGCCGTCCAGGACGGCGCGCAGCTCGTCGGCGGGCGCGGGCTCGACGCAGTGGACGGTCGCGCCGAGGTCGGCGTACACCGCGCTGACCTGCCCCGACTCGACGCCGACCTCGACGACGACACCGACGTCGCGGCAGCGGAAGACGGTCTCGAACAGCTCGCGGAACACCGCCATCGAGTGCAGCAGCAGCGGCTGCTCCCGGGCGGTGCGGGCCTGCTCGTGCGGGTCGTCCGGGGACCCGGTCACGGCCGCCCCGAAGTCACGTGTCACCGAGCTTCCTCCTGGCCACTCGTCCGGCTCCGGCGGCGATCCCTCGGACGCCGGCGCTCCGGTACTCCTCGCGGACGCGTTCGGTGAGCCGCGCGGCCCGGGCGGCCCGCTCGGCCCTGCGGTCCACCGGCATGCGCGGCGCCATGCCGGTCGCCGACTGGGGCAGCATCGCGAACGCGATCGTGACCTGCCCGGACGACACCGCCGGCACCCCGGCGCGGCGGGCCAGCGGGAGCCACACGGCCGCGTAGGAGGTGTCGAACTCCATCAGGTTGCCGCCGAGGTAGCGGCAGTCGGCGTAGTGCAGGCCGACGAAGTCCTCCGGCTTGTCCCAGCGGAGCACCTCCTCGCGGCGCCGCCCGCCGGCGATGACCCGGGCCTCGATCCAGTCGACCCGCACGATGGCGGGACGGCCGGGGATCGCGAGCGAGATGTCGATCGTGTCGTGGTGCTCGAACGACAGCCGGCAGAACGACAGGCCGTTGTGGTTGATCCGGACGCGGCGCCGGACGGGGTCGTGCCACCGGTCGTCGGCCGTCCGGTACCGCAGCCGGGTCTCGTGCTTCTCGCCGGAGGGGTCGAACGCCTCCGCGTCGATGGCGCCGTCGGCGACGGCCCTCGCCATGGCGCCGAGCCCGGTGTCGGACGCGGCGATCAGGGCGGGCCAGAACGAGTCGCGCATGTGCAGGTCGCCGAGGTCGCCCGGCGACAGGTACGGGACGGCCGCCTTGAGGTCGGCGGGCAGCAGGGTGGTGACGAGGGACGAGCCGAAGTTGTCCTCATGGGTCCAGTTCCCGAAGACGGCGGCCTCGTCGGGGGTGGGCGACTCCAGCGCGGCCACCAGGATGCGCGCCAGCCGGTTCCGCGCCGCCGGCGGGCGGGCGAGGTCCGGCCAGGCGCCGTCGGAGGCGGCGGCGTACCTGTTCCACATCTGCTGGAACGCCAGGACGCCGTCCTGGACGGTCCGGCGCTCGGCGTTCTGGGACGGCGAGTCGGCGGTCGGGCCGAGGACGGGCGCGCCGTCCTCGGTGTAGCCGATGAGGGAGCCGCACAGCGCGTTGACGCACTGCTCCACGATCTCGGGGCTGCGGGTGATGGTCGCGGCGATGCTCGCGGGGTGGCCGCACTGGGTCAGGTAGCCCTCGGCGCGCAGCCCGGCCATGGCGACCCGCTCGGCCCTGCCGTCGGTGGCCAGGTAGAGCCCGGCGGGCCGGACGTCGATGCGGGCGATCTCCAGGGCGCGGGCGAGCTGGCGCTGGATCGTCCCGCCCCAGCCGAGGTCGACGAGCGTCAGATCGCCGGCGGCGAGCGCCTCCTCGTCGAGCGCGCCCGCGTCCCGCAGCGACTTGATCAGGCGTTCGCGGGCGGCGGTGACGGTGACCGCGAGCCGGTTGCACAGGTGCGGCGTCTCGGTCAGCGCGCGGGCGACCCGTTCGGCGATGTCGCCGTTGTCGATGACGGTGTCCAGCTCGGTCGCGAGGCCGGGCACGTCGCCGGGTCGCAGTTCCAGGACCGACAGGGCCTGCCGGACGGTCAGCCGGTACCCGGTGCGGACGAAGGCGTGCACCGCGGCGGTGTCGTGGGGGTCGAGCCCGGCGAGCGAGGTCGTGAACCGCGACAGCCACACCGGGGCGGCGCGCACGTCCCAGCCGCGCGCCTTCGCCGCCTCGTTGATCAGCCGGGACAGCAGCTCGCCCTCGCGCATCGGGCACCACAGCCGGCGGGTGCCGGTCTCGTGCGCCCGCCACGCCGCCCATTCGGCGAAGCCGGTCAGCACGGGGCCGAGGACGCCCGCGCCGTACCGCCACGCGACGTCCAGCGCCGACGTGGTGAACGGGACGCCGGAGTGCACCGCCTTGGCGCGCAGGCTGGTGAGGCCGAAGTCACCGTGCCGGTCGTCGAGGTCGGGGGCGTGGTCGCCGAACGGCTCGACGGGTTCCTTCTCGCGTCCCAGCACGTCGAGGTAGGGGTCGTCGAGCCTGCGGTAGTGCACGGTGCGGATGCCGAGCTTGCCGGGCACCTCGTGGTCGGCGATCTCGTGGTCGCCGATGTGCACGATCTGCTCCGGGCCGCGGCCGAGGTCGCGCAGCACGATCTCCCAGAGGCCGGACGCCTTGCCGGTGCCGTGCTGGTTCGAGCGGAAGACGCGCACGCCGTCCAGGGGCCCGAGTTCCGGCCGGTCCAGGAGCAGGGACAGCTGGTCCTCGGTGAAGTAGGTGTCGGACACCAGGACGACCTGGAGGTCCCGTTCGCGCGCCGCCCTGACGACCGCGGCGACGTCCAGGTCCACGACGGTCAGTTCGCGCTCCAGCCGGACCTCGGCCTCGACCAGCTCCTCCAGGGTCGCGTCGCCGAAGATCCCGTCCGGCATCGCGCGCCAGATGTCGAAGAGCGACACCTCGGTGCCGAGGGCGTCGCGGCCGCGGCGGGCGGCGTCCTCGGCGGCGATCCGCATGCGGCGCAGGGTCGCGTCCGTCACCCAGGACGGGCAGAGGCCCGACTCCCGCATCCGGGAGCCGAGCAGGCCGAACACGTCGGTGGGGCGGGGCACCCGGCGCCACAGCACCGTGTCGAAGACGTCCAGGGACAGGACGGCGCACGCCCGGTCGGCGATGACGCGATGGACGTCGTCGAGCAACGGGCTGCCGGTCTGCTGCTTGGTCAACGCCGCACCTCTCCCCTGGTCCTGCACCGGCGTGCGCGGCCCCCGGCCGCGGCTCGGGACACCCTATCCACCAAGATCTCCGATTCCCCCGGAAACTCCCGGTGCGGCGGCCGTTCCGGCGGCTGTTCCGGCCTGCGCGGCGGCGCGGCGGGCGGCGCGGTCCTCGCGGACCAGCCGGCCGGCCTCCTCCGTCGGCCCGTCGAAGATCACCCGGCCCTGCCGCATGGTGACGCCGCGGTCGCAGAGCCCGACGAGCATCCGGATGTCGTGCGCGACGACGACCATGGTCCGGCCCTCGCCGCGCAGCTCGCGGATGCGGTCCAGGCACTTGTCCCGGAACGGCGGGTCGCCGACGGCCAGCACCTCGTCGATGAGGAAGACGTCCGGCTCGGTGTGCGCCGCGATCGAGAAGGCCAGCCGCATGAACATGCCGGACGAGTAGAACTTCACCTGGTCGTCGAGGAAGCGCCCGACGCCGGAGAACTCGGCGATCGCGTCGAACTTGCGGGCGATCTCGGCCTTGCGCATGCCGAGGATCGCGCCGTTGAGGAACACGTTCTCGCGGCCCGTCAGCTCGGGGTGCAGGCCGGCGCCGACGTCGATCAGCCCGGCGACCCGGCCCCGGACGAGGACCGACCCGGCGTCGGGGCTCATCACCCCGGAGATCAGCTTGAGCAGGGTGCTCTTGCCGGACCCGTTCAGCCCCATGAGCGCGACCGTCTCGCCCTGGCCGATGGTGAGGCTGACCTCGTCCAGCGCCCGGAACCGGTCCGACAGGCGCTGCCCGCGCAGCGCGCGGACGCTCATCTCCTTGATCGAACGCGCGTGCCGCAGCGTGAAGTTCTTCGTGACGCGGTCGATGACGATCGCCGGGGCCGGGTGCGGGGAGGTCAACGGCTACATCTCCTGCGCGAAGCGCGCCTGCATGAGGGAGAACGCCGCGTGCCCGGCGACGAACACCAGCGCGCTGACGGCCAGGGAGATGCCGGCGTGGGCGTAGAGGTGGGGCGGGAACGCGAAGTCGCCGCCGGTCCCGGGGTGCCAGAAGGCCCGCTGGAACAGGGAGACGGCGCTGACGAGCGGGTTGGCGAGGTAGAGGTCCAGCACCCAGCCGGGCGCGTGCGTCTGGACGTGGGTCCACGGATAGATCATCGGCACCGACCAGGTGATGACGATCATGGAGATGTCCACGACCTGCTCCAGGTCGCGGAAGAACACGTTCACGGCCGCGCAGAACAGCCCGAGCCCGAAGCCGAGGACGATGACGATCGCGAACCCGCACGCGGCCGCGGCCAGCTCCGCGGGGGCCGGCCGCCACCCGGCGGCGACGGCCCCGCCCAGCAGGATCATCAGCCCGGGCAGGAAGTGGACGAGCGAGACCAGCACCGACGCGGTCGGGAAGAGCTCGCGCGGCAGGAAGACCTTGCGGACGAGCGCGGCGTTGCCCGTCACCGAGCGGGTCGTCGAGTGCAGCGTCTCGGTGAACAGGTTGATCAGGACCATGCCCGAGAACAGGTAGACCGGGAAGTTCTCGACCCGGTCGTCCATGCCGAGGAAGACGCCGATGACGTAGAAGTAGACGGCGAAGTGCACCGCCGGACGCACGTAGGACCAGCCGAGGCCGAGCAGCGAGCCCTTGTAGCGGGCCCTGAGCTCCCGGCGCACCAGCAGCCGCAGCAGGTACGTCTCGCGGAACGTGCGCCGCAGGCCGCCGTCCCCTCCCGGCGCCCGCAGTCCCTCGTCCGCCCGGAACGGCGCGACGGTCATCCGGACCCGCCCCCGCCGGGGCCGCCCCCGTCCGGGCCGGCCGCGGCGTCGAACGTCGCCCGCCAGGCCTCGGCGGAGGCGAGGTCGGCCATCGCGGCCCGGTAGCGGCGGCTCAGCTCCGGCCACTCGCGGCCGAGCCGGGCATGCAGCAGCGACGTGCGCCGCAGCAGCGCCCGGAAGCGCTCCGGGTCGCGCTGGTACCAGGCCACCCGGGTGCCGTCGGCGGAGGAGACGAGCGCGCTGTCGACCTGCGACAGCAGGCTCCAGTGCCGGTCGATGTGCGGGACGACGGCCTGCGGGTTCCCGCGCGAGCCGGGTTCGACCGGGCGGAGCTGCCTGACGGTGCCGAGCATCGCGCTCGCGAGCACGTTCACGGTGCCGCGCGGCGGCTTGAAACCGCGCCCGCGCTTCGGCGGCCTGGCGCGCCGGACCTGCGGGAACTCCTCGTGGCTCGCGCGGTTCTGCGCGTCGGGGAAGTCGGCGCGGAACGCGAGGATCTCCGGCAGCTTCGAGACGATCCCCGCGTGCATGTGCTCGGGCCCGCTGAGCACGTCCTCGATCGCCGACAGCATCAGCTCGGCGGTGGAGTACTGCATGGCCAGCGCGTGCTTCACCGAGATGATGAAGCTCTCCTTGAGCAGGTTGCCGCCGCGCTCGTACGGGGAGTGCATGAGGGCGGTGACCAGGCGGTTGCGCTCGTGGAAGTACGCCTGCCAGTCGATGCCGTCGTCCTTGTCCTGCCAGGGGACGTGCCATGCGGCCATGCCCGGCAGCGTCACGGTCGGGAAGCCCGCCTCGCCGGCGCGGACGCAGTACTCGGCGTCGTCCCACTTGATGAACATCGGCATGGACAGCCCGACCTTGCGGACGACGTCGGTGGGGATGAGGCACATCCACCAGCCGTTGTAGTCGACGTCCACGCGCCGGTGCAGCCACTTCGTCTTGAGCAGGCTCCCGGAGCTGGTCCGCGCTCGGGGGCTCGGGTCGGGGGCCTTGGCGAAGTCGTGCTCGCGCTTGGTGTGCGCGGCCTCCTCCCACCACCAGCGGTACCGTCCGATGGTCTCGCCGTAGGCGTGCAGCTGCGAGCGGACGAACAGGTTGAACATGTGGCCGCCCACGATCGTCGGCGTCCGGGCGAAGTCCGCGAACGCGACGGCGCGCAGGACGCCCTCGGTCTCGGTGACCACGTCGTCGTCCAGGAGCAGGACGTAGTCGCTGGTCCCGGCCTTGAGGGTCTCGTCCATCGCCCGGGAGAAGCCGCCGGACCCGCCGAGGTTGCCCTGCTCGATGACGCGCAGCTTCGGTCCGAGCAGTGCGGCGGCGCGCTCGAAGGCCTCGTCGTCGCGGACGCGCTGGTTGCCCTGGTCGACGACGTAGACGGCGTCCACCACGTCGAGTGCCTCCGGAGCGCCGCCGAGCGCGACGAGCTGGTCGACGCAGAAGCCAGGGCGGTTGTACGTGGTGATGCCCAGGCTGACCCGGCCCTGCCGGACGGGCCCGGTGGCGCTCGTGTCGGCGCACCAGTCGGCGCGCTCCAGGACGGCGTTGCTCTCCCCGGCGAGCACGTCCATCCAGTACCAGCCGCCGTCGATGAACGGGCGCAGCGTCAGCCGGAACGTCTCCTCGCGGGACGTCTCGGAGTCGACGCGGACGGAGTCGACCCGCTGGACGTGGCCCTTCGCGCTGGACCGGTAGACGATGACGGTGGCCTGGCCGCGCACCCGGACCCGCAGCACGACCTCCTCCACCGACGTCCAGCGGCGCCAGTAGCTGGCCGGGAAGGCGTTGAAGTAGGTCGCGAACGAGACCCGGCGCCCGACCGGCACGACCACGCTGCGCCGGCCGGCGCCCTCGGCCGCGTCCGCCGGGGCCCCGGCCTCGGCGGTCGTCTCGGCGGCGAGGGCCTCGGCCCCGCGGGCGATCTCGCCCTCGACGTACAGCTTGAGGACGTCCAGGTCGCGGTCGACGGGCATCACGACGCGCTGCAGGACCCGCATCCCGGGGGCGGCGCCTGTCTTCCCGGACGTCTCGGCGTGTTCGGTCACTCGTCCATACCTCCGCTAGTGAGACGCGAGCCCTCGCCGAAATGGGGACGCAGCCTGTTGTCGACCATGGTGAGCGCGCTGGCGATGGCCATGTGCATGTCGAGGTACTTGTAGGTGCCGAGCCGCCCGCCGAAGAGCACGCCGTCCTCGCGCCTGGCCAGCTCACGGTAGGCGAGCAGCCGGGCCCGGTCGGCGGCGGTGTTGACGGGATAGTACGGCTCGTCGCCGCGCGCGGCGGCCCGCGAGTACTCCCGCATGATGACAGTCCGGTCGGACGGGTAGCCGGCGCGCTCGGGATGGAAGTGCCGGAACTCGTGGATCCGGGTGTAGGGGACGTCCTCGTCGGCGTAGTTCATGACCGGGGTGCCCTGGAAGTCGCCGGTCGGCACGACCTCGGTCTCGAAGTCCAGCGTCCGCCAGCCGAGGTCGCCCTCGGCGTAGTCGAAGTAGCGGTCCAGCGGGCCGGTGTAGACGACGGGCACGTTGCCGGCGAGGTCGTCCCGCAGGTCGAAGAAGTCGGTGTTCAGCCGGACCTCGATGTTGGGGTGGTCGGCCATGCGCTCCAGCCAGGCGGTGTAGCCGTCGGCGGGGAGCCCCTCATGCGTGTCGTCGAAGTACCGGTTGTCGAAGGTGTAGCGCACCGGCAGCCGGGTGATGATCTCCGCGGGCAGGTCGCGGGGGTCGGTCCGCCACTGCTTGGCGGTGTAGCCGCGGATGAACGCCTCGTACAGCGGGCGCCCGATCAGCGAGATCGCCTGCTCCTCCAGGTTGGCCGGGCGGCGGATCTCGGCGGCCTGCCCGGCGATCAGCGCGCGCGCCTCGTCGGGGGTGAAGACCCGGCCGAAGTACGCGCAGATCGTGCCGAGGTTGATCGGCATCGGGTAGACCCGGCCCTTGTAGGTGGAGTACACGCGGTGCCGGTAGCCGGTGAAGGCGGTGAACCGGTTCGCGTACTCCCACACACGCTCGTTGGAGGTGTGGAACAGGTGCGCGCCGTAGCGGTGCACCTCGATGCCCGTCTCCGGCTCCGCCTCGCTGTAGGCGTTCCCGCCGATGTGGTCGCGGCGGTCGAGGACGAGCACGCGCAGGCCGAGCGCGGCCGCGCACCGTTCGGCGACCGTGAGGCCGAAGAACCCGGCACCGGCCACCACGAGATCAACGTTCACTGGAGGGTGTCCATCCGACTCGTGCGGGGAGCGAAGGACCTGGCCGCACGGGGGCGCCGGCCGAATCCCTATGTACGGAATGCCGCTAAGATACCCGGCGTTCGTTCGGTACCGGCGCAGGAAGCCAAGGATCGCGGTGGCCCCACCCACTCCCGGCAGTGCGGCGCACAGCCCGCGCCGCTCGGTCTTCCTGCACGTCGGGGCCGCCAAGAGCGGCACGACGTTCCTTCAGCACGTGCTGTGGCACAACCGCGACCGGCTGCGCGCGCACGGCGTCCTCTACCCGGGCCGGGACCAGGCCGCGCACGTCCGCGCCGCGTTCGACCTGCGGCGGACGTTCTTCCGCGAGGCGTCCGATCCCGCGACGCGGGGCGCGTGGCGCGACCTCGTCGCCGAGGCCCGCGACTGGCCCGGCACCGTGATCATCTCGCAGGAGCTGTTCGCGCCCGCCCGGCCCCGGTGGATCCGCCAGGCCGTCGCCGACCTCGATTTCGCCGATGTTCACGTGGTCTTCACCGCGCGCGACCTCGGCCGGCAGATCCCGGCGCACTGGCAGGAGGACGTCAAGAACCGCTTCACGACCTCGTTCACCGAGTTCGTGACGTCGCTGCGGCGGCAGGACTGGCGCGCCTACGAGAGCGCGCGTCTGTTCTGGGGGCTTCAGGATCCCGTCGCGGTGCTCGGCCGCTGGGGCGAGAACCTGCCGCCGGAGCGGGTCCACGTCGTCACGCTTCCCAGGCCCGGCGCGCCCCGCGACCTGCTCTGGCGGCGTTTCTGCGCGGCCACCGGCCTCGCCCCGGACGACTACGACCTGTCCCGGAGTTTCGCCAACCCGTCCCTCGGGCTCGGCGAGACGCAGTTCCTGCTGCACCTCAACGAGACGCTCGGCGACCGCGTCGGCTGGCACGCCTACAACGAGGACGTCAAGCTCTACCTCGCGCAGCAGGTGCTGGCCGGGCGCCCGTACCCGGTCAGGATCGAACTGCCCCGCGAGCACGTCCCGTGGGCCACCGAACGGGCCGTCGAGACCGTCGAGGCGCTGCGCGCGGCGCGCTACGACGTGGTGGGCGACCTGTACGAACTGATGCCGTCGGCCGCGTCCGGGCCCGCTCTCGGAACCGCGCCCGCGCCGCCGCCCGACGAGGCCCGCTGGGCGGAGATGGCGGACGTGGGCGTCGACGCGATCGCGGCGCTGCTGCTGCGCGCCCGGGAGAGCCGGGAGCGGACCGAGGCGGTGCCCGGCGCCGGTCACCCCGTCCGCGACCAGATCGACATGCTGCGCGAGGAATCGGCCGGCCTGCTCGAAACGACGGAACGGCTCGTCCAGGAGGCCGCCCCGTTCGTCGAGCGGGCCAAGCGCACGGCGCGAGAGCGCTACCCGGCGGCGCTCCGGTTGCGCGGCGCCTACCGCAGGATCCAGGGCGGGACGGAACGGCCCGACGCCGAGACGAGAACGAGGTGAGCGCCCGCATGGGGGACCCGGGTAAGTCCGTCTTTCTGCACGTCGGGGCACCGACGGCCGAGGCGGCCTTCCTGCACCGAGCGCTGTGGAGCAACCGGCGGCGGCTGGGCGACGCCGGTGTCTGCTACCCGGTCGCCGGGCCGCAGGAGCACTTCGCGGCCGTGATGGACCTGCGCGAGATGAGCTGGGGCGGCCATCGGGACCCCGCCTGGGACGGCGCGTGGGACCGCGTCGTGCGGCGCGCCCGCGACTGGGACGGCCCCACCGTCGTCTTCTCCCAGCCTCTACTGGGCGGAGCGACCGAACAGCAGGTCGAGCGGGCCGTCTCGGCGCTGGAGCCGGCCGAGGTGCACGTGGTCCTCGCCACCCGCGACCTGGGCTGGCAGCTGATCCTCGACTGGCAGGAGCAGATCCGCCACGCGCACACCATCACGTTCGAGCGGTTCGTCGACGATCTCGTCGCGCTCGGCATCGACGCGCCGGAGCCCTACGGGCAGATGTTCTGGGGCCTGCACGACCCGGTGCGGGTGCTGCGGACCTGGGGGTCGGCGGTGCCGCGGGAGCGCGTCCACGTCCTCACGCTGCCGCCGCCCGGCGGCCGCGCCGGCGTCATGTGGGACAGGTTCCGGACGCTGGCCGGCATCGCGGACGGGGTGTGCGACCTCGGCGGCATCCCGGGGGACGAGCCGCTGTCGGCGGTCGAGGCGGAGCTGCTCCGCCGCCTGAACGAGAGGATGGGCCCGGCGCTGGGCGGCGACTACGAGCGCCTGGTCCACGACCACCTCCTCGGGCACGGGCTCGCCGAGCAAGGGGGATCGACGCGCCTCGCCGGAGAGCCGGCCGACACGGTCCGCACCGGGATGGGGCTGCCCGCCCGGCACGCCGACTGGGCTGCGCGCCGGACCCGCGAGCTGGCCGAGTCGCTGCGCGCCTCCGGCTACGACGTGGCCGGCGACCTGGACGAGCTGACCACGTCCCGGGCCCCGGAGGCCGCGATGCTTCCCGGCGACGTCCCGGAGGAGCTGGTCGCGACCGCGTCCGTCGGGGTGGTGGCGCACCTGCTGGAGGAGCTGTCGCTGGCGCGCGAGCGCGTCGGGCTCGCCCACCTGCACAGCGAGATGACGGGTGTGAAGGAGAACCTGGAACGGCTCATGGAGTCCGCCGCCTCGCCGTCGCCGGCGTTGCAGCGCGCCGCGCGCCGGGCGACGGGCAGGCGCAACCCGTGAACCGGGGCCCGGAGAGCCGCGGCGGGCCGTCCGTCACCGCGGTCGTCGTCACCTACAACCGGCGCGACCTGCTCGACGAGGCCCTGACCGCGCTCGGCGCCCAGACGCGCCCCCCGGACCGGATCACCGTGGTCGACAACGCGTCCGCCGACGGCACCGCCGCGATGGTCGCCGAGCGGTTCCCGGGCGCCGACCTGCTCGCCCTGCCCCGCAACATCGGCGGGGCCGGCGGGTTCAGCGCCGGGATGGTCCGGGCGATGGGCGGCGGGGCCGATCTGCTCTGGCTGCTGGACGACGACACCGTGCCCGAGCCGGAGGCCCTCCAAGCCCTGCTGGACGCGCGGCAGAGGGCCGCGACCGAGGAGGACGGTCCACCCGTGCTCGTGGCGAGCCGCGTCGTCTGGACCGACGGCCGGGACCACCCGATGAACACCCCCCGCCCCAAGCCGCGGGCGACGGCCGCCGAGTCGCGGCTCGCGCGCGCGGCGGGCTGCGTGCCGATCCGGTCGGCGTCCTTCGTGTCCGCGCTGGTGGACGCGGAGGCGGTGCGCGAGCGCGGGCTGCCGGTCGCCGACTACTTCCTCTGGAACGACGACTTCGAGTTCACGACGCGGCTGCTGCGCGGGCGCCGCGGGCTGCTCTGCCCCGGCAGCGTCGTGGTCCACAAGACCAGGGAGTTCGGCGGGGCGGACGCGGATCCGGGCGACCGCTTCTTCTACGAGGTGCGCAACAAGATCTGGCTGTTCACGGGGAGCCGCGGGCTCGCACCGCCGGAGCGGGCGCTGTACGCGGGGTCGACGGTGCGGCGATGGGCGCGCACGTTCGCCGGGTCCTCCGACCGCGCGGTGCTGCGCCGCGCCCTGGCCCGTGGCGTCAGGGACGGCCTGCTCACCCGCCCGAGGCCGACCGACGCGATCCTGCGGGATACCGGGGCCCTGCGAGAGACCGACGTCTCGTTACCTCACGACGGCAGCCGCCATGATCGCGACGGTTGACCGGCCGCGGGACGGCTCGGCGCGCGTCACCCGCCTGCTCGCCGGACCGGCGCCCCCGGTCGGCTGCGCCGCGCTGACGCTCGCCGTGGCGCTCGTCGGCATCGGCACCCCGTCGCTGTGGCTGGACGAGGCCGCCACGATCAGCATGACGACCCGGTCGTACGGCGACATGCTGCGCGTCTTCCCGCACCTGGACCTCGTCCACGCCCTCTACTACATGATCATGAAGCCGTGGGTGGCGGCGTTCGGAACGGGCGCGCTCGCGCTGCGGCTGCCCGGCGCGCTCGCCATGGCGGCGGCCGCGGCGGGCGTCGCCGTCATCGGCCGGCGCTGCCTCGGGCCGGCGGCCGGGCTCGCGGCCGGGCTGGCGTGGGCCGCCGGGCCGCAGACCAGCCGGTGGGCGCAGGAGGCGCGCTCCTACGCCATGACCGCCGCGGTCGCCGTGCTCGCGACCTACCTGCTCGTGCGGGCTCTCGACCGGGACGAGCAGCGCCGGTGGCCGTGGTTCGCGGGCTACGCCCCCACGGTCGCGGTTCTGGGGTTCCTGCATCTGGACGGAGCCCTGCTGCTCGCGGCGCACGGCGTGACCGTCCTGCTGTCCCGTCCCAAGGCCGGGGTGTGGCTGCGCTGGCTGGCGTCCGCCGCGGTGGCCGCCGCCCCGCTCGTGGTGCTGGCGGTCGCGGCGCAGGACCAGAAGCGCCAGGTGAAATGGCTCCCTCGGCCCTCGTGGGACGTCGCGTGGACGCAACTCCAGTTCCTGACCGGGGACCGCGCGCTCGTCGCGCCGGTCATGGCGCTCGCTCTGCTCGGCGTGGTGACGAGCGTGCTGGGACGCGCATCGCGCCCGCACCCCACGACCTCGCTCCCCGCCGTCGCGCTTCCGTGGGCGCTCGTGCCCACGGTGCTGCTGCTCCTCGTCTCGAACGTGACGGACCCGGTCTTCTACTACCGGTACACGACCTACTGCCTGCCCGCGGTCGCGCTGCTCGCCGGCGCCGGCGTGGCCGGACTGCTCACCGTCACCCGCCGCCCCGCCGCTCGCACCGCCCTGGTGTGCGCCGCCGCAGCGGCACTCGCCGTCCCGTCCCTCCCGGCCCACGACCACATCCGCCGCCAGAACAGCCGACCCGACGACATGCGTGCGGCCGCCGACGTCGTCCGCGCGCACGCCCGGCCCGGAGACGCCATCGTCTACCTCGCCGGGAGCGCCCGGTGGAGCGCCGCCACCTATCCGGGCACGTTCGGACGGCTGCGCGACGCCGGCATGAGCACGGACCCGGTGACCGCCGCCAACCTCAAGGGCCGCGACCTGCTCCCCCGCGAACTGCCGCCGAGGCTCGCCCGGGCGGACCGGGTGTGGGTGATGGACCACCGGTCACTCGACCCGCACGGCCCGGTCATCGAACGGCGGGAGCGGGCGGTGCAGTCCGCCGGGCCCTGGCGGAAGGCCGGGACGTGGACCTACCGGGGCGGCTGGCTCGCCCTGTTCGAGCGGACGGGCCCCTACCGCAGTTCCAGGTAGTCGACCTGCCCCTGACCGTCCAGGCGGCGCAGCCCGACCGTGTTCCAGCCCGCGGCCAGCTCCACCGTCGCCGTGACGGACCCCCAGCCGGCGCCCGCCGTGGCGCGCAGCCGCACGGACGTCGCGGCGTAGCCGTTCACCGACATCTCCAGGTCGGAGTCGCGACCGGAGCGGTTGGCGTACCGGGTCAGGACCGAGTAGCTCCCGGCGGTGGGCGCGAACACGGGGACCTCGACGCGGCAGTCGTCGCGCGCGAAGGGGCCGACCGCCGAACCGCCGGACGCGTTGGGCCGCGCCAGCGCCGAGACGCAGCCGTTCAGCCGTCCCCGCTCCGCCTCGTACCGGACGAGGACGCCCCGGACGGCGGGCCGTGCGCCGTCCCAGCCGAGGCGGGCGACGTACATGCCGCGGGTCACCCTGGAGCCGCCGCGGTAGTCGAGGATGCCGTGGAAGACGAGGTAGTCGCCGGTGCCGTCGCCGAACACGTCCGCGCTGCCCGGCCCCTCGACCTTCCCGCCGTACAGGCCGGTGGACTGGACGGGACCGCCCTTGACGTACGGCCCTTCGAGCGACGAGGCCACCGCGTAGCGCGTCTGGTAGTTCGACTTGAAGTACCAGCCCGCCGAGTACAGCAGCACGTACTTCCCGCCGCGCCGGACCATGTCGGGCGCCTCCACCAGGACGGGCTCGTCCGCCGACCGGCCCAGGATCTGCTTCGCCGGGCCGGCCGTGCGCAGCCCGTCCGGGCTCAGCTTGACCAGGTAAATCGCGGCCGTCTTCTGGTCGTCGGTCTTGTAGAGCAGGTAGCGGGCGCCGTCCCGCTCGATGTAGGACGCGGGGTCGATCGCGCCGCCGAGGTCCAGCGGGCAGACCAGCGGCCCGCCCTCCTGCGGGATGAACGGGCCCGCGGGCGAGGACGCGGTCGCGACCCCGACGCACTGCTGGTCGCCGTCCTTGCGGCGCGCGGAGAAGTACAGCACGTAGGTGCCCGATCCCCCGCGCGGCGGGACGACCTCGGGGGCCCAGGTCCAGCCCCCGGCGGCCCACGCCGGGAGGCGGGCCAGGCCGTCGCCGGGCGAGGTCTTCCAGGGGCCCGTCGGCGACGGGGCCGTCGCGACGGGCATCATCGCGTCCGCGTTGTTGGTGCCGTAGGCGAAGTACGTCCCCGCCACCTTGATCACGGTGGGGTCGGCGAAGGACCCGTCGATCACCGGTTCGGCGGGCGAGTAGCCGGGCGGGTCGATCGCCCCCGGGGTGCCCGCCGGGCTCGGCTGCGGCGCCCCCGCGGACGAGCCGGGGCCGGTCCGGGCGGGGCCGCCCTGCGGGCGGGCGCCCGGTTCGGCGGGCGGCGGGGCCACGGTCACGGCCAGCCAGACGACCAGCGCGACCAGGGCGCTGATCGCGGCCCCCGCGACCAGCGGCAGCAGCGGTGCGAGCGCCCGCGGGTCCCGGTTCGTCCACCTCATGGCACCCCGCATCATGCCAACAACCGAGGCGGGAGGGCCAACGGCCGCCGCATGCGCGACCGGCGTCCGGATCGTTACGCTTGCCCGGCCGTCTCATCACCGACACGCTCATCACGGACGCGCTCTTCACGGAAGGGACACGCTCATCACGGAGGAGACCCGGGGGTTGATCCGACATCGGCGGCTGGCGGCCGTGCTGTGCCTGCTCGGCGTCCTCGGCGCGACCGGCTGCCTCTTCCAGCCGGTGGAGCGTTCCGCGCCGAAGGCGACGAAGATCCCGAAGAAGCCGAACATCGTGTTCGTCCTCACCGACGACCTGTCCTGGAACCTCGTCGCGCACATGCCGCAGGTGGTGCAGATGCAGCGGGACGGGCTCACCTTCGACGACTTCATCATGGCCGACTCGCTCTGCTGCACCTCGCGCGCCACGATCTTCACCGGCCGGTACCCGCACAACACCGGGGTCCGCACGAACTTCCCGCCGGACGGCGGCTACGAGGTCTTCAAGGACAAGGGCGGCGAGCAGGCGTCGTTCGCCCCGTCCCTGCAGAAGGCCGGCTACCGGACGGCGCTTCTCGGCAAGTACATGAACGGCTACCAGCCCAACGACACCCAGGGCGACACGAAGCCGTACGTCCCGCCGGGATGGGACGAGTGGCACGTCAGCGGCAACGGCTACCCCGAGTACAACTACAACCTGAACGAGAACGGCCGGCTCGTCCACTACGGCGCCCGGCCGCAGGACTACCTGACCGACGTCCTGGCGAACAAGGGCGTGGAGTTCGTCCAGCGGTCCGGGAAGACCGGGCGGCCGTTCTTCATGGAGATCGCGACGTTCGCGCCGCACGGGCCGTTCGTCCCGGCGCCGCGCCACGCCGGGCTGTTCGGCGGCCTGACGGCGCCCCGCCCGCCGTCGTTCAACGAGGCCGACATCCGCGACAAGCCGTCCTGGCTGCGGTCGCATCCGCTGCTGCGCAGGCCGGGGATCGGCCGCATCGACCAGGGCTTCCGCGACCGGGTGCGGATGGTGCAGTCGGTCGACGAGATGATCGGCCGTATCCGGTCGGCGCTGAAGGAGCGCGGCCTCGACCGCGACACCTACCTGGTGTTCGGCTCCGACAACGGCTTCCACCTGGGCGAGCACAGGCTGGCCGGCGGGAAGATGACCGCGTTCGACACCGACATCCGGGTGCCCTACATCGTCGTCGGGCCGGGGGTCCCCTCAGGGCGCAAGGTCCGCGAGATCGCGCAGAACACCGACCTGGCCCCGACGTTCCAGGAACTGGCGGGCGTGCGCCCGCCGGCGACGACCGACGGCCGCTCGCTCGTCCCGTTCCTGCGCGGCGCCTCCCCGGCGGGCTGGCGCGAGTCGGCGCTGGTCGAGCACGTCAAGCCGCCGCCGTCCCCGCTGGACCCCGACCGGCAGGACTCCGCGCCCGGATCGCCGGCCACCTACAACGCGATCCGCACCGGCGACATGCTGTACGTGGAGTACACGGGCGGGGAGACCGAGTACTACGACCGGGTCCGCGATCCGCACGAGCTGAACAACATCGCCGCCGGGCTGCCGGAGCAGCGGCGGCGCCACCTGTCCGACCTCCTGTACGCGCTGACCCACTGCACGGGGTCCGGCTGCACCCCCGCAGGCCGGAGCCGGTGACGGAATTCCGTCCTTTATGCGCCGCTATCATCGCTGACGACTGCGGACGCGCCAGGGCGATGTGCAGGGTGATACGTGCAGAGTGACCGGAAGCTGGGAGAGGGCGTGACTCCAACCGGAAAGCCGGATGACGACCACGAGGGTGAGCGTCCCGAACCCGGGCAGGCGCCTCCCCCGCCGCGCTGGATGGACGACCAGGGCTCGTCCGGTCCGCTGCTGCTCCCCGCGGACGATCCGGAGGACGACCCCGAGGACGACCTCGAAGAGGATCCCGAAGGCGACGACTTCCCCGAGGACTCCCCCGAGGACGACCCGGAAGGGGACATGGCGGACCGCACCGTCGTGGACCCCAACGTCAACCAGACGATGATCCTGCCGAAGAGGCAGAAGCCCGCCGCCGACCGCTCCGCGGAGAGCGCCGCGGAGGGCGGCTCGCCGGCCCTGCCCGCCCCCGTCGCGGACGCTCCGGCCACGTCCACCGACATCCCCGCGCAGCCCTCCCCGTACGGGCGGGAGTCGACGGACGTGACGAGGATGGAGATCCCCCTCCCGCCGCCCTCCTCCTACGAGGAGGACATGGCGGACGTGACGAGGATCGAGTCACCCACTCAGCCGCCTCCCTCCTACGGCCAGGACGCGGGGGACGTGACGAGAACCGAATTCCCCACCCAGCCGTCCCCTTCCTACGGGCAGGACACCGGGGAAGTGACGAGGACCGGGTTCCCCACCCAGCCGCCCCCCTCCTACGGCCAGGACGCGGGGGACGTGACGAGGATCGAATCCCCCACCCAGCCGCCCCCCTCCTACGAGCAGGACGCGGCGGACGTGACGTGGATCGAGGCCCCCGGCCAGCAGCCGCCTCCTTACGAGCAGGACATGGCGGACGTCACCCGCATCGAGAAGCTGCCGCCCCCGCCGCCCGCACCCCCGCAGGCCGGCCACCAGCAGGCGGCCCATCAGCAGCCCGCGCCTCCGTCCCCCTCGCAGACTCCCCCGGCCCCCGAGCCGTTCCCGTGGGCGCAGGAGATCCCCGGCGCCCCCGCGCGTCCGGCCCCCGAGCCGTTCCCCTGGGCGCAGGAGATCCCGGGCGCGCAGGCGCCCCCGGCCCCGCAGGGCCCCCCGGCGGCGGAGCCGTTCCCGTGGGCGCAGCAGGTCCCCGGGACGCCGCCTCCCGGGCCGGAGGCCGTCCACCCGATCGCGCCTCCGCCGGCGATCGACGAGCCGTGGCGGACCGGAGGGCCGAGCGGTCCGAAGGGTCCCCGCAGGAGCATCAAGAAGCCGCTGCTCATCGGCGCGGCCGGGCTCGCCGCCGTGGCACTGGTCGCCGCGGGCGTGCTCGTGGTCCCCGGCCTGATCGGCGGCGACGACGATGGCGGCGGCGCGGGCGCCAAGCTCGCGGGCGCGCTGTTCCCGGTGGACGCCGCGGCCCGCACCGACGGCCGCGACCAGCAGGTCACCGGCGTCGCGGCGCGCGGCTCGACGGTGGTCGCGGTCGGCGGCGAGACCGACCCGCAGAACTCCCGCGGCCTGTTCCTCGTCTCCTCCGACGGCGGCCGCACCTTCGCGTCGGTCGACCAGCAGGACACCGACGGCGGCCTCGCGCCGCCCGGCGGGGTCCCCGAGGCGGTCGGCGCGTCGCGCCGCGGCTGGGTGGCCGTGGGCAGCCGGGCCGACGGCGGCGGCGCCGTGTGGCTGAGCAAGGACGGCAAGGAGTGGCGCCGCCAGCCCGACGCCGTCGGCGACGTCTTCGGCCCGCACGACCGGGTGACCCGGATCGTCGGCACCGGCGGCGGGTTCCTCGCCGTCGGCGAGAACTCCCCGAAGGGCGACTTCAGCGACGCGCGTCCGGCGGTGTGGCTGTCGAGCGACGGGCGCCGGTGGGAGGCACGGGTCGGCGACCAGATCGGCCTCCAGGTCCAGAACGGCGGGTTCTCCCTGGTCGAGGCCGCCGCGAACGGCGATGTGATCCTGCTGGAGGGGCTCATCACGCCCGACTCCAAGAAGCCGGGCCCCTACCGGAAGGTGTGGCGCTCCGACGACGCCGGACGGACGTGGTCGACGTCGGACGTGCCGGCGCCGAAGGGCAGCCGCGGCCTGATGATCGGCGGTGGCGGCGGCTCGGGCTTCCTGGCGATGCGCGAGATGTCGGCGTCCGGGAAGCTGTTCGGCCAGGCCTTCACGTCCAGGGACGGCAGGTCGTGGACCAAGACCGGCAAGCTCGAACCGGCCGGCTACCAGCGCACGAACGGGATCGTCTCCGACGGCCGGGGCTTCACGGCCGTCGTCGTCCGGGGCACCGACGTGCTGCTCGCGCGCACCGCGGACGGCGCCGCCTGGAAGGCGGCCGGCTCCGCCGAGTCGAAGGCGGGCCGGGAGGTGCTGGGCGCCGCGGCCGCGGGCGGCCAGACGGTGCTGGTCGGCCGCGAGCCCGGCGGCGGCGACCTGGACCCGATGCTCGGCGTGTGGGACGCGAACGGCGCCGCGGTCCCCGTCGATCTGGCGAAGATTCCCGGCGCGATCCGGCCCGACCACGCGGTGCGGGCGGTGGCCTCCACGAACGGCCTCACGGTCGCGGTGGGCAGTGCGAGCGGTGACGCCGCCGTCTGGTCGTCGCAGGACGGCACGTCCTGGAAGGCCGCGCAGGGGCTCGGCGCCGCGTTCACCCGGCCCGGCCCGCAGCAGCTGGACGACGTCGCCGCCGGCGGCGCCGGATGGCTTGCGGTCGGCTACGACCAGTCCGCGCCGCGCCGCCCCCTCGTCGTCACCTCCAAGGACGGCGCGACGTGGCAGGCCGCCGACGGCGCGCCCGCGTTCGCGGCGACCAGCCAGGGCGCGCCCGTCACGGCCGCCGCGGCGGCCGGCTCCGCCGGTTACGTCGTCGTCGGCACGCAGGGCTACTCGGTCGCGACCTGGTACTCGCCCGACCTGAAGAACTGGGCGCGGGGCGCGGGCGCGGACCCGAAGATGATGGCGGGCACCAAGGCCGCGAGCCGCTGGATGCTGGACGTCACGTCCGGGTCGTTCGGGTACGCCGCCGTCGGCGGCAGCCGGAACGGCAAGGGCAACCACCCGTCGGTGTGGCTGTCGCCGGACGGCAAGCGGTGGACGCTCCAGGAGCTCCAGCTCCCCGGGTCCGGGGTTACCGAGGGCCACCTGACCCATGTCGCCGCCAAGGGGAACACCCTCGTGGCCACCGGAGTCGCGGCCACCCCCAAGGGCCTCGACTGGCTCGGCTACGTGTCCACCGACGCCGGCAGGACGTGGCGTCCCCTGGCGTCGCCGAGCGGCGACACGACCGTCAGCGTCACCGCGCTGGCCGCGACCCCGAAGGGCTTCGCGGCGACCGGCACCACCGGGCGCGCGGGCGCGACCGACGTGGTGTCGTGGACGTCCGCGGACGGCTCGTCCTGGCAGGCCTCCACGCCCGGCGGCACCGGCCTCGGCGGCGTCGGCGACCAGGAGATCACCGGCCTCGCCGCCTTCGGGAACACGCTGCTCGGGGTGGGCCGCAGCGCTGACTCGGGCGGCGCCCAGCCCGTCCTGTGGAGCCGGCCCGTGCCGTGACCCGGCCCGTGCGGTGACCCAACTCGTGCGGTGACCCAACTCGTGCGGTGAGACCGCGCGCCGCCCCGCTACTTCTCCGGTTGCGGCGGGGCGGCGTCCAGGTCAGGGAGCCCCTGGTGACCGCCGCCCGCCGGGCGCGCGTGGCGCGGGATGTAGGGGACGGCGAGGCGGGGGCCCTCGCCGGCCCTGTCGCGCAGGCGGTTGCGGCGGGCGCCGTAGGGGGCGACGACCGCGCGGTAGAAGGGTTTGCGGATCAGGGTGGGGACGAGCCGGTAGCCGCCCCGGACCATGACGTTGCGCCAGTACTGGGGCTGGGAGATGAAGCCCTCGCGGAGCATCTCGCGCTGGAGCCGCAGTTCGGAGCGCAGCAGGTCGCGTCCGCCGCGGCGCTCGTAGGCGCCGGCGCCGACGCGGTAGTAGACGAGCGGCTCGGCCACGTTCACGATCCGCGCACCGCCCGCGATCATGCGGGCGAACAGCCAGTAGTCCTCCATCAGGGGGAGGTCGCCGTAGCCGCCGGCGGCGACGACGGCGCTGCGCCGGTAGACGACCGTGGGGTGGTTGAACGGGTCGTGCAGGCGGGAGTAGCGCGCGATGTCGGCGGGGTCGCTCGGCGGGATGCGGCGGCCGACGATGTCGGTGATGTCGGTGCCGAACTCCAGCAGGCCCGCGCCGACGAGGTCGGCGCCCGCGCGGACCAGCGGGACCTGCGTCTGGAAGCGGTGCGGCATCGAGTAGTCGTCGGCGTCCATGCGGGCGACGATGTCGTGGCGGGCGGCGTGCAGGCCGGCGTCGAGGGCGGGGCCGAGGCCGCGGTTGCGCTCCAGGTGGACGAACGCGACCTCGACCGGGCTGATCCTCACGAGTTCGCCCAGGACGGCCGCGAGCGCGGGCGGGACGGGCCCGTCCTGGACGAGGACGACCTGGTCCGGGCGGAGGGTCTGGAGGTGGACGGCGCTGCGGAAGGCGTCCCGGACATGCTCCTCACGATCACCGCCGTAGACGGTCATCAGCAGGGTGAAGGGTTCGGGCTGCATGCATCCGTTCCGGGGGGAGCGTGGCGGCCGAGGAGCACCGTGCGGGGCCGGGTCGAGGGCCTGGTCGGGGGCCTGGTCGGGGGGAGGGTGGGAGGCGCCGTCCTAGGTGGGACGCTTTGAACCGTTTGATGGTTTGCGCGGGACAAGATACCGGTGAGGGACCGTTAGATCACGTGCGGTGCGGAATCAGGTCCGCGCGCAGACCGCGCGGTCGGCGCGGATCTCACCCGCGATCTTCGGGACCATCGGGCCCAGCCCCCGCAGGGCGGCCCCGTCCCTGCCGACGATCAGGTAGACGTAGCCGGGCCTGGCGGACGCCCACGGCCGCGCCTGGTGGCCGGGCACCGCGATCGCCACGCGCGCGGCCTGCCGCTCGGCGCCCGCCCCGTAGAGGATCTGCGTGTGGGGGAAGGTCTTCCTGGCGGTGCCGACCTTGACGACCTGGAAGCCGCGCTCGGCGAGCTGGTCGGCCGTCCGCTGCGCGAGGCCGCCGGTGCCGGAGGCGTTGTAGACGCCGAGCCTGACCTGCGCGGGCGGGACGGGCTGGACCTTGTTCTGCGCGGGGACGGGCTCCGGTTGCGGGAGCTTGTTGTCCTCCCGGATGGCCCGGAACAGCGGCTCGGCGGCGGCCTGGGCGAACTGGACGCGGTTCTTGTCCTGCGGGAACGCCTCCACCGGGACGGTGACGAAGCGGACCTTCCCGGCGCTCATCCCGCCCAGGGACCCGGCGAGCTTCTGCATCACCGAGAGCGTGAGCCCGCTGTCGGCCTTGATGGACTTGGTGGCGGCCGAGAGGAAGGCGTAGGTGCGGCCGGGGTCGGAGAGCATCCCCTTGTCGGTGGCCTTCTTGACGACCGAGGCCATGAACGCCTGCTGCCGCTTGATCCGGTCGAGGTCGGAGCCGTCGCCGAGGACGTAGCGGGTGCGGACGTAGCCGAGGGCCTGGTCGCCGTGGACGGTCTGCCGGCCGGCCCGCAGGTGCAGTTCGGCCTTGGGGTCGTCGATCCGCCGGGGGACGCAGATCTCCACGCCGCCGAGCGCGTCCACGACCCGCTTGAACCCGGCGAAGTCGACCTCGACGTAGTGGTCGATGTGGATCTTGGTCAGCGACTCGATCGTCCGCCAGGTGCAGGCCGGGCCGCCGCCCGAGAACGCCGCGTTGATCATCCCGAACTGGGCGGGGACGGTCGTGCCGTTCCGGCGCTTGCACGGCGGCATCTGCACCATCGAGTCGCGCGGGAAGCTGACGCCGATGGCGCTCTGCCCGCCGGGCGAGATGTGCAGCAGGATCGTGGTGTCGGAGCGCTGCCCGGCCTCGGTGCCGTAGCGGGCGTTCTCCCCGGCGCGGCTGTCGGAGCCCATCATCAGGATGTTCAGCGAGTTGTTCAGCTTGGGCGGCCGGTGCTCGCCGAGCTTGCCGTCGACGTTCTCGCGGTCGATCTGGCCGTCGAGCCGCCGCCAGAACCCGTAGGCGGTGAGGCTGCCCGCCACCAGCACGAGCGACAGGCCGATCGACGCCCAGCCGAGCATGCGCCACAGGCGCCCCCGCACCGGCGGCTCCGGTGGCGTCGGGGCGCTGTCCGCGTAGTACACGGGCGGGGGCGCGACGGCTCGCTGCATCCGGAACATTTCAGCACAGATTGGACATGCGCCACGGGCGTCGCGAGAAAGAGCCAGGCCGGCGGCGGCGGCCCGCGCCGCCCCCGCGAACCCGGCACAGAGTAGATGATCTACCCGTAAGGGATGCTGTACGGTCCTGCCCATGGAAGAGGCCGGTCAGCTCGACGCGCTTGAGCGGGCCGTCGAAGGGACGCTCGCCGAGGGGTCGTTCGAGTTCGACGACGAGGAGGCGGTGCTCCGCATCGAGGGATCCCTCATCCTCACGACCGGCTGGTTCCTCGGCCTCGGCGCGGGCGGCGTGTCGCTGCTCCTGACCGGCGCCGTCCTGTCGCTGACCGGTCTGCAGGACCAGGCGCGGTGGGCGCTGGCCCCCGGCGCCGTCCTGCTCGCCCTGGTGGCCGGGTTCGTCCTGCTGCTGCGCTTCACCCCGCTGGCCGCCCTCTGGTCGGACCTCGAACTGCGGTTCGCCGAGCAGGCGGTGGTGCACCGGCGGACGCGGATCCCGTTCGGCGACCTGCGCCCCGAGCACCTGGTGTGGAAGAACGGCCGGTTCTTCCGGCGCCTCTACGTCCGGCACCCGGCGCTGCGCAAGCAGCTCGCCGGGTTCTTCGGCAGCGAGGAGCGGCAGGCCGAGGAGTTCCAGCGGCGGCTCTGGGAGCTGATCTCCACGCCCGACCTGAACGGCGTCCTCACCCACGGCAGCGACCTCACCCCCGTCCAGCGCTGGATCATCGCGGCCGGCGCCCCCTACGGCGCCGTCAACGGGTTCCGGGTGGACCGGCTCGGCGCCGCGCCCGGCGCGTCCGCCGCGGCCGCCGACCGCCGCGCCGCGCAGGACCTGCTCCAGGACCCCTGGGGCGCCTACGACCTGGAGCAGCTCCTCGGCGCCGTCAACTGGCTCGTCCAGGACGGGCACCGCGCCGACTTCACGCAGGACGCCCACCTCGCCGGCCGGTCCCCCGAGGCGCGGCGGGAGTACGAGTCGCTGCTGCGCGAGGTCGACGGCCTCATCGCCGGCGACCGGCTGGAGCCCCCGTTCGTCGAGCGGCTGATCGAGCTGGTCCGGGTCCGGTACGGGGACGAGGGCGGCTCGTACGCGCGGCTCGTCCCGCCGCTGCTGCGCGACGAGCCGGGCGCGGACGCGAGCGAGGAGGGCGCCGAGCTGGCCCTGTTCCTCCACCAGCTCTTCAACGACCGCAGCCACGCCGCGGAGGAGTTGCACCGGCTGAAGGCCCTCGCCGACCCGGCGCTGCGCGCCAACGTGGGACGGTTCCTGATCTGGGACTACGGGCGCGCGCTCATGCTCTACCGGTGGGGCCACATCGTCGGCTGGCTGACCGAGGAGTACTGCTGGGACCGGATGCTCCCGCTCGCGCTCGACATCCAGCGGCGGTACACGTCCTGGCAGGACATGGCGACCTGCTACCTGCAGGGACGGCTGCTCTGGTCGGGCGGGGGCGGCAAGGCGCAGGCCGAGTACGAGCGGCTCGTCGAGGAGCTCGCCGCCGAGCCCCGCAGCCCATGGAACCTCGTCCCCTGGGACCTGGACCTCACGCGCGACTGGGCCTAGAGGGCCTGTCTCGAAGTGGGCCGGGACTGTGAAATACGGCCTAGTCCGGGAATCGGGTCGGGTCGCAACCCGACGGTGGCGTGATCTATCTCTCACGCGCCGGAAGGCCCGCCGTGGAACGGCTGTACGGATGCGGTCATCTGTATATGGGAAATCAGCCGTGAAATCACCATTCACCACCCATAGTCTGGTCCGACCTCAGTCGGCACCCCGCACGTGAAACGCCCGGAGCGACCATGAACCCCCCACCTTGGCCCGGCCAGCAGCCCGGTCGGCCGGGATTCCCGCCGCCCGCCGCGCCGGCCGGCCCGCCCCCTATGCCCGGCGGACCCGGATTCCCGCCCCCGTACCCGCCGCCGCGGCGCGGCGGCGGCGGCAGCACGCTCGTGTGGCTGCTCGTCGTCGGCGCGGTGCTGGTCGTGGCCGTCGCGGGGACGTGCGCCGTCCTCGTCTTCAGCGGCGATGACGACGACCCGGTCCGGCCGGTGTCGATGCCGTCCACGACGCGCCTGCCGTCCTACGGGTCCACGACGGAGCCGACGACCGAGCCCTCCCCCACGTACTCCAGCGGCGGCGCGGTCGACCCGTCCGGCGTCCTCAAGCGGACGATCACGACGGCGAAGGGCAACATGTTCACGCAGGCCGGGACGCGGACCGAGTCGTGCACCACCCGCGCGAACTCCGTGCTGCTGCCCGCGCTGCGCCGGCACCCGTGCGTCGGGAGCATGTACTCGGCCGTCTACGCCAGCCCGTCCAGGCAGATCATCACCTCGGTGTCGATCCTGAGGTTCGCCACCTCCACGGACGCGTCCCTCGTCAAGGGCTACACGAACCAGGAGGGCTGGCCGAAGCTGCTGACCCCGTCGGACGCCAGCGGGCTCCCGCAGCCGAAGGCCGACCCCGCGTACTGGACGCGGACCTGGGCGCAGGGGTCCACGGTCATCTACGCCCAGTCGTACTGGTCCAACGGGGGCCCGACGGGCGACCGCACGGGCAGCGTCTTCGCCACCGCCGGCGAGCTCGGCGTCGAGGTCACCAACACGCTGACGTTCAGCAACTGACCGGAAGACCGGCGACCGGAAGAGAAGTCGGTCCTTGCGCTCGGCGGAGGGCAAGGACCGACAGCGGTGCCGCCGGCGGCGTCAGCCGCTGACCTCGAAGGTCAGCGTGGCCTTCCTGCCGCCGGCCCGTCCCCGGTGGGCCGTGCTCGTCACCCTCTCGTGAGGGGCGAGGGCCGCGTGGACGCTCTCCATGGCCTCCCAGCAGAGCCGATCGGTCTCCCGAGCGCTCCCCGCGGAGATCTTGACCTTGATCCTTCTCATCAGGGTTCTCCCGACCTAGTGAGAGGACCCGGCCGCGAGGGCCGAGCCCCCGGTTCTTGTTTGGACTGCAAGACAAGACCGTCCACCACCGGCGGATCCGGGCAGACCGGGTGGGGTGAAGACCACGGGAACACCTGTTGGAGACACCGTTAACGACGGCGCCGCGAGACCGCTCCGGACACGGCGAACCCCGCCGCCCCCCGAGGGGGACGGCGGGGTTCGCGGACCCGGCGCGGGTCAGATCGTGACTTCGAGACCGGCGACCTCGCCGGTCTTCGCGGTGACGCCGGTGTCGACGCTCACACCGCCGGCCGCAAGGACGCGGACCGTCCAGTCGCCGTCGGCGGCGAAGAAGCGGAACACGCCCTCCTCGCCCGTCACCACCTCGGCGGTGAACTCGCCGGACGAGTCGAGCAGGCGGGCGTAGGCGCTCGACACCGGGGCGCCGTCACGGGTGACGGTCCCCTGGATGACGGCCTCGTTGTTCAGGTCGACGGTCGCCGGAAGGTGCGCCGTCTGCTCGGGCGCTGCGCAGCCCTGGGTCATGGTTCCTCCAAGTGTGGTGCTGCGGGACTTACTTGCCTGCGCCGAGCTCGATCGGCACGCCGACCAGCGAGCCGTACTCGGTCCACGAACCGTCGTAGTTCTTCACGTTCTCCAGGCCCAGCAGCTCGCGCAGCGCGAACCACGTGTGCGAGGAGCGCTCGCCGATGCGGCAGTAGGCGATGGTGTCCTTGCTCAGGTCGACCCCGGCCTCGGTGTAGAGGGCGCGGAGCTCCTCGTCGGACTTGAACGTGCCGTCGTCGTTGGCCGCCTTCGACCACGGGATGCTGGCCGCGGTCGGCACGTGGCCGGCGCGCTGCGACTGCTCCTGCGGCAGGTGCGCCGGGGCGAGCAGCTTGCCGCTGAACTCGTCCGGCGAGCGGACGTCGATCAGGTTCTGCTTGCCGATCGCGTCCACGACCTCGTCGCGGAAGGCGCGGATCGACAGGTCCTGGTCCTTGGCCGTGTACTCGGTCGCGGGACGCGTCGGGACGTCGGTGACCAGCTCGCGGGAGTCCAGCTCCCACTTCTTGCGGCCGCCGTCGAGGAGCTTCACCTTGTCGTGGCCGTACAGCTTGAAGTACCAGTACGCGTACGCGGCGAACCAGTTGTTGTTGCCGCCGTACAGGATGACGAGGTCGTCGTTCGCGATGCCCTTGCTCGACAGCAGCTGCTCGAAGCCGGTCCTGTCGACGAAGTCGCGGCGGACCGGGTCCTGCAGCTCGGTCTTCCAGTCGATCTTCACGGCGCCACGGATGTGGCCCTTGTCGTAGGCGGACACGTCCTCGTCGACCTCGACGAGCACGAGCCCGGGGTCGTCAAGGTGGGCCTCGACCCAGTCGGTGTCCACCAGGACGTCTGAGCGGCTCATGCGGGAACCTTCCCTTCGGAGCGGACTTTCGCGGTGATGCGGCGGAAGAGCGGATACATCTCGCAGCCGAGGCAGAACCCGAACGCCGCGTTCAGGAACGCCGCCGCCAGCGCGAGGGCGGTGGCACCGATGCCGAGCCAGGTGGTCCCCGTCGCGTACCCGGCCGTGCCCAGGAGGGCGAAGGCGAACCCGACACCCTGCGCGAAGCGGGGCGCGGCCTCGTCCTCCAGTTCCCTGGGCGGAGCGAGACGGGGACGGATGAGCACTTTGAACACCAGTCCGTACGGGGCGTACCGGAGGCCGAGGGAGGTCGCGATGGCGAACACGACGGCCTGAGCGGCGAGCAGTGCCCAGCTTCCGGTCACCAGCACCACGACGAGGACGACGGTGGTGACATAGGCGCCGAAGCGCGGCCCACGCGGATCGACCTGCATCGGGGTGCTCCTGGCGGAGTGGAAGCGTGCGTACGAGCTAGAAGGAGAAATGCTCGGGGGCGGACGGGCTCGATGCCTCAGGCCATGCGACAGAGCGAGGCGGCCACGCGGCAGAAATCGACCGCGCGGCGCTTCGTGAGCATCTGCTCTGTCCAGTAACGCACGGACACGATGTTAAGCCGACAATCCACGGGCTGTCACATCCGTCTCGCCTTGCGAGACAGTGACATTCGTCTTAGCGCAGGTCATGAGGCTGCTGCTCATGTAGTGGCTCATGTGATGGCCTCCCCCAGAGCGGCGATGACATCGGGTTTGCGGGGCGCGCCGGCGGCGCGCCGGACGACGCGGCCGGCGGCGTCCAGGACGAGGACGGTCGGCGTCCGCACCACGTTCAGCCGCCGGACGAGGTCGAGATGCGCCTCCGCGTCGAGTTCGACATGGGCGACGCCCTCCACCATCTGGCTCACCTCGCCGAGGACGCGGCGGGTGGCCCGGCACGGCGCGCAGAACGCGCTGGAGAACTGCAGCAGCGTGGCCTTCTCGCCGAGCTCGGCGCCCATGTCGTCCGGGCCGACGGTCTCGCCCACCTGCTCGCCCTCCTCACGCCGGGCGCGCAGCACACCGTCGCGGCGCCGCCTCACCAGGCCGAACGCCGTGGCGGCGAGGAGGACGCCCGCTGCGGTCAGTGCTCCGATCATCCCCAGTGACAACCCCCGGGGCCTGCGCGTTCTTCCCGCGGCCCGCTAACTTTCCCGCCGCCTTCCTTCCCGCGGCGCGCTTTCCCGCGGCCTCCCGCCTGCCCGGCGGCCCCGGTCAGGTGGGGATCGTGAGGAGGGGCCGCCCGTCCAGGCCGACGATCTCGAACGAGAACAGCTGGCCGCGCGGGAACATCGTGGACCCGCGGTACTCACCGTAACCCTCGTCGTACGGGACGTACCAGCTGCCGAGCGCGTCCCGGCGGCCGTCCCGCGCGATCACCAGCAGCCGGCAGTGCGACCCCTTCGGGACGCCGGCCAGGTGCAGCTCCACCTCGGTCCCCCACGCCTTCCGGCGGAGCACCACGTAGCCCTTGACCGCGCTCCTGGGGTCGCTCGCGGTGATCCGTTCGCCCGCGACCACCGGCGCGGCCGAGGTGGACGCCGGCGGGGTCGGCGGCGGCCCGGCGCCGGGCCCGTCCGTCCGCGAGGGGAACAGCAGGCCGCCGAACAGGCCCCCGACGACCAGCAGCAGGCACGCGGCGGCGGCCAGCGGCGCCCATCCGGCGCGCCCTCGGGACAGGCGCCCCAGCGGCCCGAACCGTCCCCTCCGCCGTTCGGCGGCCCTGGCCAGCAGCCCGTCCAGCAGCTCGGGCGGGGGCCCGGCGACCCGTTCGAGCTGCGCCTCGTCGACCCGTCCGAGCAGCGCGGGCAGCCCGGCCATCCCGGCGAGCTCGTCCCGGCACGCGGGGCAGCCCTCCAGATGGGCCTCCAGCCGGCTCCGCTCACCGGGATCGAGCGCGCCGAGCACGTAGGACCCGAGCGCCGTGCGCGCCTCCGTGCAGTCGGTCATGGCGCCAGCCCCCGCTCCTCCAGCGCGAGTCTGAGCGCCCGCAGCGCGTAGTAGGTGCGGGACTTCACCGTGCCGGGCGGGATGCCCAGCGTCTTCGACGCCTCCGCGACCGAGCGTCCCCGGTAGAAGGTCTCGACCAGCACGGCCCGGTGCGGCGGGCTGAGACCCGCCAGCGCCTCGGCGACCGTCCAGGACTCCAGCGCCCGGTCGATGTCGTCGGAGCCGTCGGCGGTCATCAGGACGTGCTCGTCGATGCCCGTCTCCGGCGGCCGGGCCCGCCTGGCGCGGTGCGCGTCCACGACGAGGTTCCGCGCGACCGTGAACAGCCACGGCCGGACGGGCCGCCCAGCCAGCGCCTCCGGATGCTTCCAAGCGCGCAGCAGCGTCTCCTGCACCACGTCCTCTGCCTGGGTTCGGTCTCCACCGGTCAGCCGCAGGACATAGCCGAGGAGGGCGCCCCCGTGCTCGCTGTACAGGGCGCGGAGCAGCCCCTCGTCGGCGGTCGGTCCCACACCACTGTCACGTACGCTCCCCCGGACCGGTTCACGGGTTCCGGGATTACTTCTGCGTCGGCGCCTGGAGATCGTTCAGCCGGACGTTCTCGGCGGTCGCCGCCACGCGCAGCCCCTCCGGCGTGGGCTGGATCTTGCTGATCCGCGACCCGACGGGCAGGTCGGAGACGGGCACCACCCACGTGAGCCTCTGCCTCACCAGCGCCAGCGGGATCTGCGCGGCGCCGTTGGACCCCACCGACACGGGCGTGATCGCGATGCCCTTGGCGGTCGGCTTGACCTCCACGACCGCGGTGCCGTTCAGGGAGAGGCCGAGGAGGTTGCCGGTCAGGTCCACCGACAGGTCGTCGCCCTTGGGCCCGATCCGCTTGACCTCCTTGGGGGCCTGCTTCTGGATCACGTCGTAGGGGACGACGGCCGAGGCGGTCGCGGTGCGCGCGGTCACGTTGGCGGCGCTGCCCTTGGTGACCTCCGACAGCGGCGCGTCGACGCCCCGCATGTCGACCTTGACGCCGGTGACGGTCACGCCCTGCTGCGTCCAGTCGCCGATGCCCACCTCGATGTGCTTGTACTCGCCGCCGACCGCCTGCGTCAGGAACGGGATGCCGTGGATCGTGACGTCCGGCCGCTCCTGCAGGTTGTACTGCGCGGCCACCTGCTCGCCGATCTTGTCCTCAGCGACCCGGACCCCCAGCCGGTCCGCGGCGACCAGCCCCGCGGCCACGAGGATCAGCAGGACCAGCAGTACTTTCCGCATGTCTCTCCTTAGGCCTGGGGCATGCGTTCGCCACACGATAGTGAACGAACAGCCCACAAAGGGTCGCCCAGGAGAATGACCTCCCGGGCCGAAAAATCACCCGGCTGTGAGATCAGCCACCCGCGAAGGGCGGCAAGACCTCCACGACACCGCCCTCCGGCAGCGCCACGGACGCGTGCGGCCGCGTCCCGACCGGATCCCCGTCGACCAGGAACGAGCTCCGCCCGACGACCCGGGCGAACTCGTCGCCGCGCCCCTCACCGGCCGCGGCCACCGCGTCCGCCAGCGTCGCCGCGTCGTACGGCTCCTCATGCGTCCCCGCCGCGGCCTTGGCGGCCGCCCAGTACCGCATCGTTCCCTTGGCCATGGTTACAGGCTCTCATCTCCCGCTGACACGGTCCGGCCAGGTCGCGACATGGCCGCCGGAGGCACCTCGGTTATGCTCAGGGGTGAGGGATCCGGGCGACGAGGCCATGGAGTTCATCCGAAAGGCCCTGCATGGCCGCCTCGTCTTCGAGTCCCGGCCGTGCGCCGGTCTTGGGGATGAGCCGCCTGGGTCCTACGTCTTTTAGAGACGGGAGGCGGCATTTGAGCAGCTTGCTCTTGCTGACCAACGCGTTGGAGCCCTCCGACGAGGTTCTGCCGGCGCTGGGACTTCTGCTGCACTCCGTGCGCGTGGCGCCCGCCGAGGGGTCCGCGCTCATCGACGCTCCACCTGCCGACGTCGTCCTGGTGGACGCCCGCCGCGACCTGGTCCAGGCCAAGGGCCTGTGCCGCCTCCTGCGCACCACCGGACTCGACTGCCCGCTGCTCGCGATCGTCACCGAGGGAGGCCTCGCCGCCCTGAGCTCCGAATGGGGCCTGGACGACGTGCTGCTCCAGACCGCCGGCCCCGCCGAGGTCGAGGCGCGCCTCCGCCTGGCCGTCGGACGGGCCGCGGCGGGCGCGGAGGCCGACGACGTCCCGGGAGAGATCCGCAGCGGCGACCTCACGATCGACGAGGCCACCTACACCGCCCGGCTCCGCGGCCGCGTCCTCGACCTGACGTTCAAGGAGTTCGAGCTGCTGAAGTACCTGGCCCAGCACCCGGGCCGCGTCTTCACCCGGGCCCAGCTCCTCCAGGAGGTCTGGGGCTACGACTACTTCGGCGGCACCCGCACCGTCGACGTCCACGTCCGCCGCCTCCGCGCCAAGCTCGGCGCCGAGTACGAGTCCCTGATCGGCACCGTCCGCAACGTCGGCTACCGCTTCGTCCCCGACCACCGCCCCGGCGACGCCGAGGAGAAGACGCCCGCCCGTGCCTGAGCGCCGCGCTCTCCTCCAGCGAACCCGCTGAGACGGAGCAGCACCGGAGCCAGGACGAACAGGACGACCGCGAGCGCGGCGACCGCGACCATGGCCCCGCGCAGCCCCACGGCGTCCGCCCAGAGCCCGACATAGACGGGCCCGGCGAGGAACCCGAGGTAGGACACGGTCGTGACGACCGACGTCGCGCGGCCCCGGTAGTCGTCCTCGACGTTCCGCGCGACCAGGCGGAGCAGTGTCGGGAACAGCACGGCGGTCCCGGCGGCGGCGACCGCGAGCCCGATCGCGGCGACCGCCAGCGTGGAGGCGACCGAGATGACGAAGGCTCCGCCCGCGGCCCCAGCCGCCCCCGCGAGAAGGGCCCCGCGGACGGCCCCCACCCCACCCGCCGAGAACCGGGTGACAGCGACCGTCCCCGCGAAGACGGCAGGCGCGACGGCACTGAGCCCGCCCGAGCGCAGCTCGTCGTCGACGAAAACCGCGCTCCAGCTCTGATGCGCGTTCTCGCTGGCGAACGCGAGCGCCCCCAGCACCCCGACGAGCACCAAGGGGACGATCCGGCGCCGCCCCAACGGCGCCACCGCCTCACGCCGACCGACGAAGCCCCCAGGGGACGCCCACAGACACACCCCGGCGGCCAGACAACCCACACCCGCCACCACGAACGGCACCACGAACGGCAGCGATGACGCCGCCCCACTGGCGAGGCTCGCAAGAACCACCAGACCGGAGAAGACGCCATGGGCCCGGGTGATGACGGCCTTCCCGGCGTCCCCCTCGGCCCGTCCGGCGATCGCGTTGATGCCCACGTCGGCCGCCCCGCTGGAAGCGCCCACCACGGCGAGCCCTAGGCACAGGCCGGCCAGGTTCACTGCAGCGAACGCCACGACGACTCCGGCTCCGCCCAGCGCCACGATGGCCGCGCCCGCCACTCCCGGCCCCCACCGATCCAGCGCCCGCCCCATCAGCAGCATCGCCGGGAGGGCACCCGCCCCCACGAACAGCAGCGCGAAGCCGAGCGCGCCGTCCCCGATCCCCGCCCGCTCCTGGACGCGAGGCACGCAGGCGCCCCACACCCCCCAGAACGTCCCGAACGCGGCGAACCCGGCGAACGCATGCCACGATGCCTCGATCTTCATTTGTGTAACGATACACAAGTAGCATGCGGCCCTATGGAACCGTCCGGAGGCGCGAAGCGCGTGACCCTGGCCCAGGTGGCGGAACGGGCCGGCGTATCGGTCATGACCGCCTCCTACGCCTACAACCGTCCGAACCGCGTCTCGGACCGGGCCAGATCGAAGGTGCTCGCCGCGGCGGCCGAACTCGGCTACGCCGGCCCCGACCCGAGCGCCCGGTCCCTGCGCCGGGGCAGCACCCGCACGCTCGGCGTGGTGATGGGCGAGCATCTGAGCTACGCGTTCGAGGACCCGGCGGCGGTGTCCTTCCTTGCGGGCATCGCCGGCGTCTGCGCCGATCACGGCTACGGCATGACGATCGTCCCCGCCACGGGCGCCGCGGACGACGCCACCCGGATCACCGACGCCGCCGTCGACGGCTTCATCGTGTGGACCACGTCCGACGACGACCCCGTCCTGGCGGCCGTCCGGGCGACCAGGCGCCCCGCGGTGGTCCACGGGGGCCCGGCGGTCGACGGCATGGGCCTGGTGAGCATCGACGACCGCGCCGCGGCCCGCGCGATCGGCGCCGCCGCCTGGGCGGGCGCCGAGCGCCCCGCCATCGTCAGCTTCCCGCTTTCCCGAGACCGGAGAACCGCGATCACCGACGGCGCGGCCCTCCCCGACGTCACCTTCCCCGTGACGCGCGAACGCCTGGAGGGCTACCGCCGAGCGGCCGAGGACGCCGGCTTCGCCTGGCAGGCCGTGACCATCGCGGTATGCGCCCGCAACGACGCCGCCGAGGCGGAGCGGATCGCGGCGGCCCTCCTGGCCTCCGCGGAACCACCCGACGCGATCGCCGCGATGAGCGACCAGCAGGCGTCCGGAGTCGTCCGCGCGGCCCGCGCCGCCGGACGCGCCGTCCCCGACGACGTGGCGATCACCGGCTGGGACGACGCGGCGGTGGCGACCCAACTCGGCCTGACCACGGTCGCCCAGTCCCTGCGCGACCAGGGCGCGGCCTGCGCCCAGGTCGCCCTAGGCCGCCCGGCCCCGGGGACACCGGCCTGGTCCCTCATCCGCAGGACCAGTACCCGCCCCTGACAAAGGCGTTCAGGCCCCGGAGTTGCTGTTGAAGCAGAAGCGAGGCGGCGCCTTCAGCGTGGGCGGCTCAGAGCCGGGAAGCTCGGCGATCTCGATGCCCTCGCGCTCCGCCATGGCCGTCACCGTGGGCAGGTGGTCGTGGTAGAACACCGGGACCCAGCGGTCGGACGGCTCGCCGTCGCCGGCGGGCAGTTCCACCAGCCCCTCCTCCCGGGTGACACCCGCCCGGGCGGCCACATCGAGCGCTTCGCGCGGGTCGGCATCCTGCACGTCCAGGGCCGCGAGCAGCGCTTCGACGACGGGACGTTCGACGTTCCCGGCCGTCACCGCGCGCATCAGGTCCTGGTAGGCCAGCGCCGACGGAGAGCCGTCCTCGTCGATGAACTCGTCCATGCGCTCGGCCCCGTCGGCCAGGATGATGGCGAGCCCGTCGTCCACGTGGTCGGGAAGCGGGGGGCCGCCCCACGAGCCGTCCCACCAGCGCAGGAAGGCCACGGAGTAGTCCTCGTTGACCAGCAGGTCCTGGAGCCATGCCCAGGGCAGCCATGCGGGGCCACCGGCGAGCAGGTCGACGGGCAGATCCTGGATGTGCGTGTCGGAGGCGTCGTTGTCGTACCCGTAGAGCAGCGCCCGTCCGCCTTCCACCCAGCGCAGTGCCCAGTAGCCGTTTCCGATGTCCTCGGTACGCAGAGTGCCACCGTCCACGAGCACGTGCCCGGAACAGTCGTCGAGGTAGGGAACCATCATGGCCTTGACCACGCCCTGAGCCCAGAGTTCGTCGGGCGGCGGCACGTCGGTGGAGACTTGGTCGAACACGGCGCTCCTTCTCATCGGACGTTTTCCGGCCGTCCGACGCTCGGGGAACCAGGCTGGTTCCCGACGCGCTCGCAACGTTAGGCCGCCCCTCCGACGCTGACCTGGCCGCCCAGCCGGCGTCGCTCCCCGAAGCACGACCGTCTCCCCCAGCTGCGCTCAGGATCTCTCTGATACCGCTCCGGTGTTCGGGTCGAGGAGGATGCGGCGCGCCCTTGCGCCAGAGAAGTCGAGCATCGAATCCAAGGTGTTGGCACGAGCATCGAAGGAGGCGTCTCCGATACGACCGACGCCCCAGTTGTCCTCGATGAAGCGCAGGATCGATGCCTGCTCCAGGGGACGATGGTCCACGTGGTTCACCTTGGCGTACGGCGAGATCACGATCAGGGGCAGCCGCTGGCTGGGCCCGCAGCGGTCCTGGTAGGCGCCGACAGCCCTGACCCTCTGGCAAGCCGGCCCGTCCTGCGCGGGGTCGTTCGAACCGTTCGTGATGCGCGGAGGGACGTGGTCGTACCAGCCGTCGGAGTCGTCGTAGGCGAGGATCACCGCCGTGGATGCCCATTCGGGCGACTTCTCGATCGCGTTGACGGTGGACGCGACGAACCTCTGCTCGTCCAAGGGATCGGAATAACCGGCGTGGCCGTCCTGGTACGCCGGGGCCTTCAAAAAGGAGACGGACGGCATCCGGTGCGCGGCGAGCGCGGCGTGGAAATCGGCCAGGTCGTACTGATGGTTGGCCTGGTCGGTGTGGCCGATCGCAGCCACCCCTGACGGGGGCAGATGCTTCTCGTTCGCCGTCGACTCGTAGTACTGGAACGGCTCGTGGTGCGGGCTGTAGTCGACGACCCGGTTCTTGCCGATGTTGGCGTGCGCGGCACCGCAGACCTTGTAGCCGTCCCTCACGCCGGTCGGACGAAACCCGCCCTGGAACCAGCCCCACGTCACGTGCTTCGCGTTCAGAAGGTCACCGATATTGCGACCGGTCATGACGGTGAGATTGCCGTCGGACGCATGGTTGTCGCCAGAGCAGTCGTCGAACGCCGGATCAGGGTCATTGATGACCGTCCCCACGCCCTCCCTGTCCGGAGAGGAGACCACGGACGGATCCGAGACCTTCTCGTGCGTCCTCGGATCGACCGCGTAACCGCCGTGCGTTTGGCCCGAGACGAGATTCAGGGCGCCCGGGGTGGACGGCCCGAACACCGAATCCCAGGAGTTGTCGCTCATCGCATAGTTCTGCGCGTAGTTCCACATCGCGGTGACCGTGTTGCCGTCGAAGTAGTCCATGACGAGGCCGGGCTCACCGAAGAGGGACCGGCCGCTGCACTCACCGCGCTCGGTGAACTCGGCGAACTTGTCCATGCGGCCACCGTTGACGGCCTTCTGCTCTGCGGCGTACCCATGGTCCTGGTCACAGGTGAGCGCCTGGGAAGGACCGAGCCGCTTCGGGTCGTACCGGTTGGGGTTCCTCGTCAGCAGTTCTCCGCTCAGGCCGTTGACCTTCGGCGTCCCCGGAGCGGCATGGAACGGCGTGCCGTCGGTGTTGGCGGCCTTCGGATACGTCCCGAAGTAGTGGTCGAAGGAAACGTTCTCCCCGTAGATGACCACGACGTGCTCGATCGGGCTGCGATGCCCTGCCGTGGTGCGCGGGGAAGGCGCGACTTCCCCGCCGCCGCAACCGGCTCCAAGAGCCGCGACCATGCCGACCGCGGCCATGGACGCGCCCAGCACTGAGGACCTGCACATCTCTCCTCCCCCCGAGCGCGTAGACGACCACGACCCACACCACCCGGAGCTCCCCGATTACAGGAGCGCCGAGCTATATGAGCAATGCCCTGCCGAAGAAGTCGGCACCGCCCACGACACCGGGAAGTGCGAAGAAATGGCCTCCACCGAACGAAGAGATGCAGTTGGTCCGTCCCGGCGGGACGGTCGGCGCCCGCCGCGCAGAGCGGATCAGCCGAAGCGGCCGGTGATGTAATCCTCGGTGGCCTTCTGCTCCGGGTTCGCGAAGATCTTGCTGGTGTCGTCGATCTCGATGAGCTTGCCGGGCTTGCCCGTCCCCGCGATGTTGAAGAACGCGGTGCGGTCGCTGACCCGGGCCGCCTGCTGCATGTTGTGCGTGACGATCACGATCGTGTACTGCGTCTTCAGCTTCTCGATCAGGTCCTCGATCGCGAGGGTGGAGATCGGGTCGAGCGCCGAGCACGGCTCGTCCATCAGCAGCACCTGCGGCTGGACGGCGATCGCCCGCGCGATGCAGAGCCGCTGCTGCTGCCCGCCCGACAGGCCGGCGCCGGGCTTGGCGAGCCGGTCCTTGACCTCGTTCCACAGGTTGGCCCCGCGCAGCGACTCCTCGACGACCTCGTCCAGCCGGCCCTTGCGGCGGACGCCGTTCAGCTTCAGCCCGGCCGCCACGTTGTCGTAGATCGACATGGTGGGGAACGGGTTCGGCCGCTGGAACACCATCCCGACCACGCGCCGCACCGCGACCGGGTCGACGGACGAGTCGTACAGGTCCTCCTCGTCCAGCATGACCTTGCCCTCGACGCGGGCGCCCGGGATGACCTCGTGCATCCGGTTGAGGGTGCGCAGGAACGTGGACTTGCCGCAGCCCGACGGCCCGATGAACGCCGTCACCGAGCGCGGCTCGACCGTCATCGAGATGTCCTCGATGGCGTGGACGCCGCCGTAGTAGGCGTGCAGCCCGGATACCTCGATCCGCTTGGCCATGGGGTCAGGGTTCCTTTCTCTGGATCAGGGGGCTCCGCATATGCGCGGCTGTCGAGGGGGTCAGCGCCCCGCGGGCGCCTTGCGCCGCGCGACGATCCGGGCGGCCAGGTTGAGCAGCATGATGATTCCGATCAGCACGAGCGCCCCCGTCCAGGCCCGGTCGATCGAGTTCTGGTTCGGGTCGGAGGCCTGCTCCCAGATGAACGTGGGCAGCGAGGCCTGCGCGCCGTTGAACGGGTCGTTGTTGATCGCCTTGGTGAAGAAGATCGTGAGCAGCAGCGGCGCGGTCTCGCCCATCACGCGGGCGACGGCCAGCATCACGCCGGTGACGATGCCGGTCATCGCGGTCGGCAGGACGACGAAGCAGACCGTCCGCCAGCGCGGCACCCCGAGCGCGTAGGACGCCTCGCGCAGGTCGTTCGGGACGAGCTTGAGCATCTCCTCGGTCGCCCGCACCACCGTCGGGATCATCAGGATCGTCAGGGCGAGGGACCCGGCGAACCCGGAGAAGTCGAAGCCGAACGTCAGCAGCCACAGCGCCAGCACGAACAGCCCCGCGACGATCGACGGGATGCCGGTCATCACGTCCACGGTGAAGCTGATCACCTTGCCGAGCCGCCCGTTGCCGGCGTACTCCACCAGGTAGACGGCGGTGAGCACGGCGATCGGCACGGCGATCAGGCTGGTGATCAGCACCTGCTCCAGCGTGCCGATGATCGCGTGGTAGGCCCCGCCGCCGGCGTCGCTGCCGCTGACGGCGTTCATCGAGAACTGGAAGAACGTCGGGTCGAGGCGCTCGGCGCCGTTCACGACCACGGTCCACAGCACCGACACCAGCGGGATGAGCGCCAGCGCGAACGCGAGATAGACCAGGCCCTGGACGGCCCGGTCCTTGATCTTCCGCCCGGCGGACAGCGGCGCCAGCCGGGCGCCGGGGTCGGGCTTGCGGGTGGAGACGGCGGTCACACGAACTCCTTCCGGCGCGCGACGACCGCGCGGGCGGCCATGTTCACGAGCAGCGTGATCACGAACAGCACCAGGCCGGAGGCGATGAGGGCCCCGCGACCGGTGCTGGACGCCTCGGCGAAGCTGTTGGCGATGTTGGAGGCGAACGTGGCGCCGCCGTTCTCCAGCAGGTGGATGTTGATCCCGGGGACGAAGGTGAGGACCATCGCGACCGCGATCGTCTCGCCCATGGCGCGGCCCAGCCCGAGCATGGCGCCGCCGATCATGCCGGAGCGGCCGTAGGGCAGCACCGCCAGCCGGATCGTCTCCCAGCGGGTGGCGCCGAGCGCGAGCGCGGCCTCCACGTTGGCGCGCGGCACCTGCAGGAACACCTCGCGCGAGATCGACGAGATGATCGGCAGGATCATGATCGAGAGCACCACGGAGGCGGTGAAGATCGAGTTCTTGCCGGGGGAGTCCCCGCCGAACAGCGGGATCCAGCCGAGCGCCCCGTTCAGGAACTTGCTGATCCCCTCCATGTGCTGCGACAGGAAGGCCAGGCCCCAGAGCCCGTAGACGATGCTCGGCACCGCCGCGAGCAGGTCCACGACGTAGCCGAGCCCGGAGGCGAGCCGCCGCGGCGAGTAGAACGAGATGAACAGCGCGATGCCGACCGCGACCGGCGTCGCGATGAGCATCGCCAGCAGCGACGACACGACCGTCCCGAACGCGAGCTGCGCGATGCCGAACCTCGGCGGCGCCGCGTTCGGGTTCCATTCCTCGGCGGTCAGGAAGTTCGCCTTGTTGTCCTGCAGCGCCGGGACGGCCTTCCACACGAGGAAGACCGCGATCGCGGCCATGATCAGCAGCACGATGATGCCGGAGCCGCGGGCCGCCGAGACGAAGATCTTGTCTCCGGCCCGTCCGGTGCTCATCCGGCTCGCGGCGGTTCGGCGGTCGACGCCGGCGGCCGCGCCGACACCGGTCTCGCTCGTCACGGGACGTCCTCCTTCGATCATGTCGCCGGAACCCGCGTCGGCCCCGCCGCCGAAGTGCTCGGCGGCGGGGCTGCGGTTCCCGTCTTCTGCTGTCAGGACAGGGCCTTGACGGACGCCTGGACCTTGGTCAGCACGCTCTGCGGAAGCGGCGCGTAGCCCTTGTCGGTCAGGATCTTCTGGCCGTCCGCGCTGGAGGTGTAGGTGAGGAAGGACTTGACGAACTTGCCCTGCTCGGAGGGCAGCCCCTTCTCGCACGCGATCTCGTAGGTGACCAGGACGATCGGGTAGGCGCCCGGCTCCTTGGTCGCGTAGTCGATCTTCAGCGCGACGTCGTTGCCGGTGCCGACGACCTGCGCCCCGGCGACGGCCTTGGACGCGCTGTCGGGCGACAGCTCCGCGAACTCGCCCGCGCCGTTCTTGACGTGCGCGGTCTGCAGCTTGTTGTTCTCCGCGTACGACATCTCCACGTAGGAAATCGCGCCCGCGGTGCTCTTCACCTGGCTGGTGACGCCGTCGGACTTCGGCGCGCCCTGGCCGGTGGAGTTCGGCCACTTCTTGGCCTTCTCCCACGTCCAGGTCTTCGGCGCGGTGGTGTGCAGGTAGTTCGTGAAGTTCTCCGTGGTGCCGGACTCGTCCGAGCGGTAGATCGGCTTGATCGGCTCGGACGGCAGCTTGGCGCCGTCGTTCTCCTTGGCAATCGCCGGATCGTTCCAGGTCTTGATCTTGCCGGAGAAGATGCTCGCGAGCGTCTCGGGCGAGACCTTGAGGCCGTCCACGCCCTGCACGTTGTAGACGACGGCGATCGGGCCGACGACCATCGGCAGGTTCAGCGCGTTGCTCCCCTGGCAGCGCTTCTGCGCGGCGGTGGCCTCTTCGGGCTTGAGAGACGAGTCGGAGCCGGCGAACGCCACCTGCCCGCTCGTGAACGCCTGGATGCCCGCGCCCGAGCCGCTCGGGTTGTAGTTCAGGTTGGCGCCCGCGCACTTGGACGAGTAGAGCTTCGTCCACTCCTCCATCGCGTTCTTCTGCGCGCTCGACCCGGCAGCGTTGACGCTGGCCTTCGCGCAGTCGATGTCGCCGGACGGCGCAGCGCTGGAGCTCGCCGTCGTGTTGTTGTCGCTCCCGCAGGCGGAGAGGGCCAGCGCCCCCGCTACGACAACACCGCCGAGGGCGGCGAGTCGGGAACCGTTCTTCACCGGAGGGTCTCCTTGAGTTTCGTCGGGCGGGTCCCCCGAACCGCCCCGGCCCATGTCGACCGGACGACGGGTTCGCCGTCGAATGCGACGCTAGGCAGGCGAGGTGACCAGCCGCCCCGATCCAGGTGAACGGCAAATGAACGCAGACGAGCACAGTTGCGAAGAATGCCCCGATTTGCCGTGGCCGCCGGGTTAACATCGCAGCTCACCAGCCCAAAATCCCGGTCGGGCCGCCACCAAGGAGGGTTGGCCGACCGACATCCGGGTAACCACGGGATTCCCCGGTGACAGGCGCCTTCCGAACGGCACGACGCCCCAACGCCCCCCACTCAAACCACCACGAACACCCACGCAGCCCAGCGGCCACGACGGTGGGTGCTTATGCGGTGGTGGGCTTATGTGGTGGTGGTGGCGTACATGACGTCGACGGCGTGGCGGGTGAAGCCCAGGGACTCGTAGAGGCGGACGGCTGCGGCGTTCGACTCGTCCACGTACAGCATGATCTGGTCCATGCCGATGTCGCGCAGGTGGTGGAGGCCGCGCAGGGTGAGCGTGCGGCCGAGTCCGAGGCCCTGCGCGGACGGGTCGACGCCCACGACGTAGACCTCGCCGACGCCGCCGGGGTGCACCTTCGTCCAGTGGAAGCCGGCGAGCCGCCCGTCCCGCTCGGCGAGGAAGAAACCGGCCGGGTCGAACCAGTCCTCGGCCTCGCGCTCGCGGACGTCGTCGATCGTCCAGGCGCCCTGCTCCGGATGGTCGGCGAACGCGCGGGCGTTCACCTCCAGCCAGGCGGCCTCGTCCCGGCCCGGCTCGAAGGCGCGGATCGTCACGCCCTCGGTGACGCGCGTCTCGGGCAGCGGATCGGCCGCCGGACGCCGCATCTGGAACAGCGCGCGGGCACGTTCCATCTCCTCGGCGGACGCGAGCGCGGCGGCGGCCGGGAGATCCCCGTGCGCCCACACCCGCAGCGGCCCGCCGGCCTCGTCTCGCAGGGCGCGCAGCAGCGCACGTCCGTGCCCCTGGCGCCGGTGCTTTGGATGGACGACCAACTCGCCCGCCGCGGGCTCCTCCGCGGAAGCCGGATCGAAGTGGGCGTAGGCGACGACGGCCCCGCCGTCGGTCACCGCGAGCCCGGACCGGCCGCCCCGCAGGGCCAGCAGAGCGTGCTCGGACAGCGGCCCCACCCCGTCGGCCTCGCTCGCGGCCGCCGCCAGATCCAGCGCCCCGGCCACCTCGGCGTCCCCCAGCGTCCCGCGCGCCCGCAGCTCACTCACGATCCACACCCTATGCCGCCACCACCACCCACCAAGCGAACGCCCACCCGCCCCATGACCGAAACCGCGCCGCCTTGAGCACGTCCCTGATCACGGTGTTGTCCTGGTCAATTCGTCATGGAAACGTCATCGGGTCGCCGGGTTCCGTATGCCGGGTGACTCTAGCTTCCTCAGAATGATTCGACGACGCACCTTTCTGGCCTGCGCCGCGGCTGGGCTGACGGTCGTGGGCGTGACCGCGCAGCCCGCCGCCGCGCGCCCCGCGCCGACCGCGTCCGTGCGGCTCCTCGCGCTGAACGACTTCCACGGCAACCTCGAACCCCCGTCCGGAAGCTCGGGGACGGCCATCGACGAGAACGGCAACGCCGTCCCCGCCGGTGGAGCCGCCTACGCCGCCGCCCACCTCAAGCAGCTGCGCAACCGCGACACCCTCACCGTCGCGCAGGGCGACCTGATCGGCGCCTCGCCGCTGATCTCGGCCGCCTACCACGACGAGCCGTCCGTGCAGTTCCTCGGCGACGTCGGCGTCACGGCGTCGGCGGTCGGCAACCACGAGTTCGACGAGGGCTACCAGGAGCTGCGGCGCATCCAGAACGGCGGCTGCCACCCCGTCGACGGCTGCTCCCCCGCGGGCACGTGGCCTGGCGCGAAGTACGACTACCTCGGTGCGAACGTCCTGCTGAAGAAGAACGACAGGCCCGCGATCAAGCCGTGGACGATCCGCCGCGTCAACGGCGTCCGGATCGGCTTCATCGGGCTCGTCACCAAGACCACCCCGAACATCGTCACGGCCGAGGGCATCAAGGACCTGAGGTTCCAGGACGAGGTGGAGGCCGCGAACCGGGCCGCGCGCGAGCTGAAGCGCCGGCACGTCCGCGCGATGGTCGTCCTCGTGCACGAGGGCGACCAGGTCAAGTCGGGCGAGCGGCCGGACGAGTGCGGCGTCGTGCCGGGCGCCGGGACGCGCATCGCCCAGCAGGCCGACCCCGAGATCGACATGGTGCTGTCGGGGCACACACACCAGCAGTACGTGTGCTCGGTCAAGGACCCGGCGGGCCACGCGCGGCTGTTCTCCTCCGGCTCCTCCTTCGGCCGCGTCATCACCGAGGTGAACCTCAAGGTGGACCGGCGGACCGGCGACATCGTCCGGTCCTCGGTCAACGCCGACAACCACGTCGTGACGCGGGACGTCCCGCCGGACCCGGCGACGCAGACGTTCGTGCAGACCTGGAAGGACCGGGTCTCCGTGATCGCCGACAAGCCCATCGGCAAGATCACCGCTGATCTGACCCGCGCCCCGTCCGCCGCGGGCGAGACCGCGCTCGGCGACGTCATCGCCGACGGCCAGCTCGCCGGGACCAAGGACCTCGGCGCCCAGGTCGCGCTGATGAACCCGGGCGGCGTCCGCACCGATCTCGTCTACAAGGCGAGCGGCTCGGAGGGCGACGGGGTCGTCACCTACGGCGAGGCGTTCGCGGTGCAGCCGTTCAGCAACGTGATGGGCGTGACGTCGCTGACCGGCGCGCAGATCGACGCGCTCCTGGAGCAGCAGTGGACGGCCGCGGGCGAGAAGATCCTCCAGCCGTCGGCGAACCTGCACTTCGCCATCGACCGCGGCAGGCCGGTCGGCGACCGCGTCTCGGCGATCACGATCGACGGGGCTCCGGTCGACCCGTCCGCCGTCTACAAGGTCGCGGCGAACAACTTCCTCCTCGGCGGCGGTGACGGCTTCTCCGTCTTCACCGAGGGCAAGGACCAGGTCCTCGGCGCCATCGACCTGGACGCGTTCGTCGCCTACTTCGCCGCCCAGGGGACGATCTCCCCGCCCGCGCTTAACCGCATCTCGGGCCAGTGAGCACCGTCTCTGGACGGTGAGCACGGGCGTGGCCCGTGTGCCGGGACGCCTCGGGGCGTCCGGCGCACGGGCCACGCGCATGTCGGCCCGGCGTCGAGATCAGGGGTTGGCCCCCGAGATCACGCGCCGAAGAAGTGGACGACGTAGTAGACGACGGCCGCGACCGCCGCGGCGGCGGGCATCGTGAGCACCCACGCGACGAGGATGTTGCCGGCGACGCCCCAGCGGACCGCGGAGAGCCGCTTGGTGGCGCCCGACCCCATGATCGCCGAGGTGATCGTGTGGGTGGTGGAGATTGGAGCGTGCCAGATGAAGGCGGTCGCGTACAGGACGACCGAGGCGGTCGCTTCGGCGGCGAACCCCTTCGGCGGATCGACCTCGATCACCTTGCGGCCCAGCGTGCGCATGATGCGCCAGCCGCCCGCGTAGGTCCCGGCCGACAGCGCGCCCGCACACGCGATGATCACCCACCAGGGCACGGACTTGCCGTCCGAGTGCCCGGTCGTGACCAGCGCGAGGACGATGATGCCCATCGTCTTCTGGGCGTCCTGCAGCCCGTGGCCGAGCGCGAGGGACGCCGCGGACATCGTCTGCGCGATGCGGAACCGGCGGCCGACCCTGCTCGGGTTGGACCGCCGGAAGATCCACAGGATCGCGACCATGACCAGGTAGGCGAGACAGAACCCGACCACCGGGGACAGCACCATCGGCACCGCGACCTTGTCGATGACGCTGGTCCAGTTGACCTCCGACAGCGAGGCCAGCCCGGCGCCGACGACCCCGCCGATCAGCGCGTGCGAGGACGACGACGGCAGCCCGAAGTACCAGGTGATCAGGTTCCAGGTGATCGCGCCCAGTACCCCCGCTGCGACGACGGTGAGGCCGTGCAGGCCGGTCGGCGGCGTGATCACCTCGCTGATCGTCTTGGCGACGCCGACGCCGAGCAGGGCACCGATCATGTTCATCGCGGCGGCCATGCCGAGCGCCACCCGCGGAGTGAGCGCCCGGGTCGAGACCGCCGTGGCGATCGCGTTGGCCGCGTCGTGGAACCCGTTGGTGTAGTCGAACACCAGGGCCACCACGACGACGAGGATCAGCACCGCCGTCTGCGCGCCCGAGCGGAGCCCGAGCGCGCCCGCGACCATGACCACCAGCACGCCGGCGAGCAGGAGCAGCCAGGCGCGACCGCTCACCCGGCGGGTCGCCTGCTCGCCCAGCGTCTCGGCGGTGGCCGGGGACTCCTTGGTGAGGGTGGCGCCGGGGTCCTCGGCAGCGCTCATGATTCCTTGACCGCGATGGTCTCGACCGTGTTCGCCACGTGCTCGAAGGCGTCGGCGGCGTCCTCCAGCCGGTCGATGATCTGCTTGAGCTTCAGCACGGTCAGGGTGTCGTACTCACCGCTGAACAGCTGGGCCAGCAGCTTGCGGTAGACCTGGTCGCCCTGGTTCTCCAGCCGGTTGATCTCGATCCAGTACTCGTTGAGCTCCTTCATCGACCGCAGCCGGGGCATGGCCTCGGCGGTCAGTTCGGCGGCGCGCTCCAGGACCTCGACCATGTGGACGATGCCCTTGGGGAACTCGTCGATCTTGTAGAGGACGACGAGGTCCGCGGCCTCCTCCATCTCGTCCATGACGTCGTCGATCGTGGAGGCCAGCCGGTAGATGTCCTCACGGTCGAAGGGCGTGATGAACGTTTCGTTCAACCGTCGCATGATCGCATGGGTGTTTTCGTCGCCTGCGTGTTCGCAGGCGCGCATCTTCTCCGCGATCGCCGCCCGGTCGGCGCCGTCGCTGATGAGTTCCACGAGCAGCCTGGCGCCGGTGACCAGGTTGTTCGCCGAGTCGGCGAACATGTCGTAGAAGCTGTCCTCACGCGGCGTGAGACGCAAGCGCACGTCGTTCTCCTGATGTGCCGGAACAGTCCGCTGAGGATCGTAGGCGCAACCAGCCGTAAAAAGAACCTTTGCCCCGGCTTCGGCTGCTGTCCGCCATCCTCTCACCTACAAGGTTGCCCTAGATCAGGAGGTACATACCCCGCGAGAAGCCCCCTATCTGGAGGAACGTCCGCCGTTTCGGGCCGTTCCGGGGGTCTGAGCGCACCGACAGGGGTGATCATGAGTGAGATTCGTTACAGTGCCGCGACCTGGGCGGCGAGCTACGGCGGGGCTGAAATGACGAACCGGGGACGCCCCGAAACGGCGTCCCCGGTAACGGTGCTCAATCTCGTGGCGTCAGCTCACGTCGACCTGCGTCGCCGGACCGCACTCCGAGTACCAAGTCGATCTCGGCGATGGTCAGCGGCCGCTCCGCGTCCGCCACCGCACCGAGCATCTCGGCATAGAGTTCGATCTCATCCAGCGCAACGCGGTCGTGGACGCGCAGATCAAGGTTCTGGCGCACCGCGTCCACCTCCGTTCGTTCCCCACACCCGTCGTCGAGGCTACGCGTCTCGTCGCGACGGGCACATGACCCAAGAGGGCCATTCGAGGGCCACCTCGGCCCTGCCCGTCCGGGGGAGGTCCGCATGCGCCGCCGCACGGCCGCGCACACCGGTTTCGGGAGCCGCGCCCCGGACTGGCTAGCCTTCCCAGGTGGTGCCGATCTGATGCCTATGACCCATTGCCCATGGGACGAACGGACCGGTCACCGCTCCTGCGGGAACCCGGGCCGGAACCCCGGCTGCGTCCCCTGGTGGAAACCTCCGAGCATCTGCTCCAGCGGCGATTCTGGCAGGTCGCGGACCGTCAGCCGGGCCACGGTCGCGGCGTTGACGTCGGCCCCCGCGAGCCGGGCCGCCTGCCGCGCCACCGTCTGGTCGAACAGCGCGCGGACCGTCCGCGCGTAGGCGAACTGCGGGTCGTCCCGCAGCCGCGAGAACCGGTTGAGCAGCTCGACGCGCAGCTCCTCGTCCAGCATGTAGAGGTCGCGTTCGGCATAGCTCTGGAAGAGCTGGACCATGTCGCGGTCGCCCATCCCGGTGAACTCCAGGGTCCGCCCGAACTCGGCGCGGAACGCGGGGTTGCCCGCGAGGAAGCCCTCCATCTCCGCCGCCGGGCTGGAGCAGACCACCATGAACCGGGCCCTGCCCTGGCCCTCCGCGCCCCGCTTCATGTGGCGCAGCAGCTCCCCCACCACGGCGGGAGACCGGTCGAGCAGGTACGCCTCCTGGATGAGCAGGACGCCGCCGAGCGCCTGCTCGATCATGCCCGCCACCCGGTTCTCGGTGTCGACCCGGTCACGACCCGCCAGGTGGACGGGGCGGCAGGCGACCACGTGGCCGGAGTTCAGCAGCCCGAGCGCCGCGTAGACGCCGCCGACGAGGCCGGCGACGGTCGTCTTGCCGGTGCCGGGCGGCCCCGTGAAGACCAGGTGCCGCGCGTCGTCGCCGGACACCCCGTACCGGGCCCGGTCGGCCGCGAGCCCCGCCTCCTCGACCAGCTCCGCCACGGCCGCCTTGACGTCCTCCAGGCCGGTGAGCTGGTCGAGCCGGTGCAGGTACCCGTCGATGTCGCCCGGCGGGCGCAGCGCCGGCTCGATGCCCTCGGCGACGCCCGCGAGATCGTCCGGGGTGAGCACGAGCCGGTCGTGGGACGCCCCGGCGCGCTCCATGTTCCGCTGGGCCGCCTGGTCCAGGTACGCCTCGACGAGCCGCGCGTTGACCAGGTCGCCCGGTCCGCGCAGCCGCTCCAGGTCGGCGCGGACGACCTCCAGGGCCGCCGCGCCGATCGTGACGCGCCGCTCCTCCGCCAGCAGGTGCAGCAGCGTCATCCGGTTGTCGAGGTCGCCGAAGTCGGGCAGCCGGTGGACGCGGAACGCCTGCACGAGCTTCGGATGGTCCTGCAGCAGCCGCTTGTAGGCGCGCGGCTCGCAGGTCGCGATCACCGGTGTGGTGTTCACCGGGTCGCGGCGGGCGCGGCGCACCGCGCCGACCAGCGCGGCCGGGTCGGACGCGCCGGCGACGGCCACGTCCAGCCGCTCGAAGAGGATCACCGGGCCCGGCTGGCCGAGCAGCCGCCCGAGCCCCTCCGGCGGGGCGTTGCGTACGTCCTCGGCGTCGTGCGCGCGGATCGACCCGTCGCCGAGCCCCGCGTTGGCCAGCGTCAGCGCGATCATCCGGGCGAGCCGCCGCTGGCCCGAGTGCGGGGCGCCGACCAGCAGCACGCCGGGGACACCGGACCTGATCGAGCTGGGCGCGCCGTCCACGCGGGTGCGCTCGACGTCGTCGCCCGACGGGGCCCTCCACTCCTCGGCCTGCGCCTTCAGGTCGCCGAGGAGCACGGCCGCGTCGTGCTCGCCGTACACGAAGCCGAACCCGAACCGCTCCAGCACGCGGCGGGTGCTGCGGTCGCTCGGCGGCGGGATCTCGTGGACGGGCTGGTCGGGCGACGGCGTGTCGTCCAGGAAGTCGAAGCCGCCGACCATCGTGCCGGACATGACCTTCGTCCCCGGCCCGCCGCCGGGGGCGGGAGGCACGGGTCCGGGCGGGGCGTCTTCGAGGTCGCCCGGGCCGAGGATGCGCGTCCCCGGCGGCTGGCCTGGCTGACCCTGCTGGCTCGGCGGGCTTGGCTGACCCGGCCGGTTCTGCTGCGGAGGCCCGCCCTGGCCCTCCACGCGCGTCGCGTACGGGTTGAACGGCTGCTGCTGCGGCTGCGGCTGCGGGTCGGGCGCGGGCGGCGCGGGGTTCGCCGGGCCCGGCTGGACGTTCGGCTGGGGCGGCGGAGCGGAGCCCGCCGGCTGGTATCCCAGCACCGTGTACGGCGGCACGAAGTTCTCGTCCTGCTCCTCCTCGGGTGGGGAGAAGCCGCCGAGCTCCTGCGGGGGCGCGGGCGTATGGCTCGCCTGGACCGGCTCGGGCGCGGCGGGCTGGACCGGGGGCGAAGGCGGTGGCGACGGCGGGCCCGGCACCGGCGGGGGCGGCGCCGGGCTCTGCATGGGCGCGGGCGGCGCCGGATTCTGCATGGGCGCTGGATTCTGCAAGGGCGCGGGCGGCGCGGCACCGGGACGCTGGAACCCCAGCTCGGTGTACGGCGGCGCCACGTTGCCGTCGTCCTTGTCGTCCTCGGCGGGCGAGTGGCCGCCCATCATCGGTTCCGGGGACGCGAACCCCGGGGCCGGCGGGGAGGCGAACGCGGCCTGCTGGCCCTGACCGGGCACGGGCCCCTGGGCATGACCGGCGGCCGGGCCGGGCGCGTTCTCCCAGCCGGGCTGCGCGGGAGGCTGGACGAACGGGCGGTCGGGCTCGGACGGCGCGAAGTTCGCCCCGGACGCCTCCTGCGGCGACGCGCCGGGGGCGATGCCGGGCTGGCTCGGCATGTTGAACGGGGACGGCTGCGGCGCGGCCGGGTTGGGCGGCGGCGTGGTCGTCGGCGCGGCGGCCGTGGCGCGGGCCCGGTTGCGTCCGATGATCCCGGCGACGACCGCGGTCGGGACGGGGAAGCCGCGCGGTCGGGCGGGCATGCCGCCGAGCCGGCACCACGCCAGGTCGACCTCGTACATGGCGGCCAGCAGCGACTCGGCGCCCGGACCCGATCCGGCGGCCGACCGCAGCGGCTCCGGGAGCCGCATGTCCTGCGGCCACAGCCGCCGCAGCGGATGCCCCTTCTGCTGCGACACCGCCTGCACGGTGTAGCGGATCTCCGGGTCGAGCCAGGGCACGATCGTGCCCACCATGTCCTTGCGGACGACGTCCAGATCGGAGGCGAGCAGCGCGGCGGCCACGAGCCGGGGCTCGATGTAGGCCGGTTCGGCGGGGTCGCCCGACAGGTCGGCTATCAGCTCGCTGAGCGTGTAGAAGGCGTGCCGGAAGTTGTCACCGGGCGAGCTCTCGTTCCGCAGCGCGGGCACCAGGTTGGGCGGGCACCGCGTCAGCCACTGCTGGACGATCGCCTGGTCGCCGTAGGGCAGCGCCCCGTAGTCGACGGTCGGGTTGGACAGGGTCGTGCCGAGGATGGCGAGAAGCGCGTCCGCCCTCACCTGGAACCGGACGTCGTCGCGGAGCGCGCTGGCGACGGCCCACATCGTCCGCAGGACGACCACCGCGGCGTCCACCCGGCTGGCGCGCAGCCGCTCGGCGTAGAGCGCGACCAGCGTCTCCAGGGCGGGCGGGGTGAGCCAGCGCGGACCGTCCACGTCGGGGAGGGGCCTCGCGCGGTAGGGCTTCCACAGGTCGAGCATCTGGGCGTCCAGCCGCGAGTCGAACGCGGGCGCGGCGGAGCACCACAGCATCACGCCCCAGGCGACCGCGACGGTGGACGGCGTCTCGCTCGTGAACTCCCGCCACCAGTGCGGGTAGTCGGGCGCGGCCAGCGTCGCGGCGGACTCGACGGTCGAGCGGACTCGCGAGGTCAGCTCCGTCGCGAACCCGTGCGCGACGAAGGGCAGCCCGGACGGCGGGTCGTAGGAGAAGTCGGGCCCGGCCGGGATGACGTGCGGCGGCAGCGCCGGGACCTGCCCGGCCCCCTGCTGTGCGGGCCTCGCGGCCATCCGGACGGAGGGGATGCGCGGCGGCGGGCACAGGTACCACTGCCCGTCGGAGGGGTGCAGCCGGTACCAGCGGGCCCACGCGCCGAACAGCCACCACGTCCCGTCCGGCAGGACGAGCATGCGGCCGGCGATGGCGTGATGGCGCTGCTGCGGAGGCGCCGACGGCCACCACGCGGCGGCCACCATCGCCCTCGTGTCGCGCTCCGCCTCCGTGAACGGATCGTGCCCCGCCTGGGGGCTGGGCGGCGGAGCGCTGCCATAGCCCGGTCCCCACACCACGATGGTCATCGTAGTCAGCAGAATCCGGCCGAGGTTCCCCCCAGCGGCCGTTTCCTCGCGTTTCCGCAGGTCAAAGAATTATGAGAGGGAGGGAAACGGCCGGACCAGGCAAGGACGAAGCACCGTTGGGGTGTTCAGGCCCACTCGGCGGCGCGGTGCCGTTCGGCCTTCTGCATGTAGACCTCGGGCGTGTACCGCAGGACGGCGCGGTCGTCGTCGGTGAGCTCCCGGACGATCTTGCCGGGGGTGCCCGCGACCAGCACGCCGGACGGGATCTTCTTGCCCGGCGGGACGAGCGCGCCGGCCGCGATGAGCGTTCCGGAGCCGATGCGGGCGCCGTTCAGGACGATGGCGCCGATCCCGATGAGCGAGCCGGTCTCGACGTGGGCGCCGTGCACCATCGCCTTGTGGCCGAGGCTGACCCGGTCCTCCAGGACGGCGGGCATGCCCGGGTCCGAATGCATGCAGCTGAGGTCCTGGATGTTGCACTCCTCGCCGACGATGATCTCCTCGTCGTCGCCGCGCAGCACCGAGCCGTACCAGACGCTGGACGCGCGGCCCAGCGTCACCCGTCCGACCACGACCGCGCCGGGCGCCACCCACGCCGTGGGGTCGATCTCCGGCCTGTCCTCGCCCAACGCTCCCAGGTAGCTCATGGCGCCGATGGTAGCCGCCCCTGGGTGGAGCGATTTATCCGTAGATTGGATAGTTTGTCGCGCACGTCCGTGTGACGAAACGGCAGCGAGAAGTGCGTTCCGGTTGCGCGAATAGGGTGGACCGGACAAGAGTCGTCCTGACGTTTCCCACCGTGGGCCGCTCACCGGCGGGTGAGGATCGCAACTCAACCGACCCTGACGGGGCGCCGACCCCCGCCAACGACCCCCAAGGCATCATGAGCAACGAAGCCGAAATCCTGCCGAACCTCCTCCAAGAAGAGTCCTTCGAGATCGTCATGCGCGGCTACAACCGCCGCCAGGTCGACGACTACATCGCCCGCGCCCAGCAGAAGCACCGTGAACTAGAGGCGCGGCTCGCCCGCGCACAGGACGAGGTCGAGCGGATCCGCCGCGAGATGGCCGAGGTCCGGGAGGCCCGCAAGCCGACCGGCGACGACCTGAGCGACCGGCTCCGGCAGATCATCAACCTGGCCGAGGACGAGGCCCAGGAGAAGCTGGCCGAGGCCGAGGCCAAGGGCGAGGAGATCCGCAAGGACGCCGAGCACGAGTCGAAGCGGGTCATCGACGAGGCCCGCGCCCACGCCGACCGGAACCTCGCCCAGGCGCAGGAGAAGGCCGACCACGCTCTCGCCGCCGCCAAGAAGGAGTCCGACAGCGTCCTGTCGTCCGCCAAGCAGGAGGCCGAGCAGACGGTGACCAGCGCCCGGCTGGAGGCCGAGCGCACCCTCACCGCGTCCGAGCGCCGCGCCAGTGTGATCAACGAGGGCGCGACCCAGCGGCTCACCGCGCTCACCAAGAACCACACCCAGGCCCTCCAGCGCCTCACCGAGATCAGCGACACGCTGCACCGGCTGCTGACCGCCGAGAACGAGGCCGGCCCGCTGGAGAAGATGGTCGAGGACGCCGTCCGGCAGAGCCCCGCTCCCCGCACCCAGGCCAAGCAGGCCCCGCAGGCGCAGCCCGCGCCCGCGACGGGAGCCAAGCCGGCCCCGGCCCCCGCCAAGCCCGCCCCGGCCAAGCCCGCCGCCCCCGCCGCTCCGGCACAGGCGAGCCCGGCCCAGGCAGGCCCTGCCCAGGCAAGCCCCGCGCAGGCGAAGCCGGCACAAGCGAGCCCCGCACAGCCGAAGCCCGCGCAGGCGAGCCCCGCGCCGACGGCCCCGCCGCAGGCGAGCCCGCCGCAGACGGCGCCGCCGGTCAAGAAGCCCGAGCCGTCCCCGGCCTCCGACGCCCCCGCGCCGCAGGTCCCGCCGCAGGCCAAGCCCGCCCGCCCGGACGAGGACTCCGGCGGCCCCGCGACCACCCCCATCCCGCCGCAGCAGCGCGGCCCCATCGAGTTGTAGACAGCACGCCGCCGCGGGCGGTGCGCCGGGCCCTGAGCAGGCCGGGCGCACCGCCCGCGGCGTTTACGGGGATCTGGCGTTATATAGGATCTTGTTCGTGAGCACACGGACCCATCCGCGCGGAACCGCCCGCCCGGTGAGGCTTCTCGGGGACCCGGTCCTGCGCACCGAGTGCGACCCGGTCCGGACGTTCGACGCGTCCCTGGAGCGCCTCGTCGACGACATGTTCGCCACCATGTACGAGGAGGACGGCGCGGGCCTCGCGGGCAACCAGATCGGCGTCGCCCTGCAGATCTTCGTCTACGACGTCGAGGACGACCGGGGCCGCCGCCACGTCGGCCACGTCGTCAACCCGACGCTCGTCGCCGCCGACGGCGAGCGGGTGGTCGAGTCGGAGGGCTGCCTGTCGGTCCCCGGCCTGCGCTTCGACACCCCCCGCCACCATCACGCCGTCGTCGAGGGCGTGGACGTGAAGGGCAGGCCCGTCCGCGTCGAGGGCACCGGCTACTTCGCCCGCTGCCTCCAGCACGAATGCGGGCACCTGGCGGGCCGGGTCTACATCGACGTGCTGTCGGGGGACGCCCGCCGCGAGGCGATGCGGGCGATCCGCGCGCTCCGCGAGTAGTCGCCCGGCGAGGACGACCCGAGCGCGGTCCGGTGGGAACCGCCTGCTCCGGCGCGGGCGCTCAACCTGTTCTCGGCCCGCATTCAGGGGACGTTCAGGTTGGGATGGCAACCTCTGCGATGATGTGGAGGGGGACTGTGCCAGTGGTCGAACGTACGGCGAACGGCGGCAGGGCGGCGGAGGCGACGCTGCTCGTCGTCGAGGACGAGCCCAACATCCTGGAGCTTCTCGCCGGAAGCCTGCGCTTCACCGGCTTCGACGTGATCACCGCCACCAACGGTGCGGACGCGGTCCGGTCGGCGCGGCGGCACCGTCCCGACCTGATCGTGCTGGACGTGATGCTGCCCGACATCGACGGGTTCGACGTCGCGCGGCGGCTGCGGTCCGGCGGCGACCACACCCCGGTGCTGTTCCTGACCGCGCGGGACGCCGTCCAGGACCGGATCAAGGGGCTGACGATCGGCGGCGACGACTACGTCACCAAGCCGTTCAGCCTGGAGGAGGTCATCGCCCGCATCCGGGCGGTGCTGCGGCGGTTCCGCGGCGGCCTGACCGAGCCGCCGCCGCGCATGGTGTTCGCCGACATCGAGCTGGACGAGGACAGCCACGAGGTGTGGCGCGGCGGCAGGCCCGTCCAGCTGTCGCCGACCGAGTTCAAGCTGCTGCGCTACTTCATGGCCAACGCGGGGCGGGTCGTGTCCAAGGCGCAGATCCTCGACCACGTGTGGAACTACGACTTCCGCGGCGACGCGGGCATCGTCGAGTCGTACGTGTCCGCGCTGCGCCGCAAGGTCGACAACACCGAGCCACGGCTGATCCACACGCTGCGCGGCGTCGGCTACGTGCTGCGCGAGCCGTCGAGAACGGGCTGATGGCGAAGCGGGCCCCGGCGGCCGCCGCGGCTCCCGCGGCGCGCGGCGCCGGCGGCGCGGCGCCCGCGGGCGGACTCGCGCGGCTGTGGGCCCGCACGTCGCTGCGCGTCAAGATGATCGCCGGGATGCTCGTCCTGGTCACGCTCGGCATGCTGGTGATGAGCGCGGCGGGCGCGTCCGTGCTGCGCCAGTACCTCGTCGGGCGGGCCGACGACCAGCTGCGCGGTTCGGTCGGGCGGGCGATCGACCAGGTCGTCCCGCAGCTGCAGAGCGGGCAGACGCGGATCACGGTGCGGATACCGAGCGAGATGTACGGGCAGGTCCGCACCACCGACGGCCGCTCCCTCGGGCAGAACCCGGCGTGGAGCGAGTCCGGCCACCCGCGGCTGCCGGCCGACCTGAACGAGCACGTCGACCGGCCGTTCACCGTGACCGGGACCGGCGGGTCGACGTGGCGGATCCTCGCCGAGCCGATCCCGGGCGGCGCGGTGATCGTGCTCGCGTTCAGCCTGGAGGAGATCGACCGGACCGTGCAGCGGCTGGTGGTGATCGACGCGATCGTCGGGCTGGCGGTGCTCGCGGTGCTGGCGGTGGTCGGCGTGGGCGTGGTGCGGGCCAGCCTGCGGCCGCTGGCGGCGGTGGAGGAGACGGCGGGCGCGATCGCGGCGGGCGACCTGTCCCGGCGCGTCCCGGAGGCGGACCCGGGGACGGAGATGGGCCGGCTCGGGCGGTCGCTGAACACGATGCTCGGGCAGATCGAGGCGGCGTTCGGGGCGCGCGCGGAGTCGGAGGCGGCGGCACGGCGCTCGGAGGAGACGGCGCTGCGCTCGGAGGAGCGGATGCGGCGGTTCGTGGCGGACGCCAGCCACGAGCTGCGCACCCCGCTGACCGCGATCCGCGGGTTCGCCGAGTTCTACCGGCAGGGCGCCGCCCGCTCCCCCGCGGAGCTGGACCGGCTGATCGGCCGGATCGAGGAGACCGCGTCCCGGATGGGCCTGCTGGTGGAGGACCTTCTGCTGCTCGCCCGGCTGGACCGCCAGCGCCCGATCGAGCGGCGCCCGGTGGACCTGCTCGCCGTCGCCGCCGACTCTGTCCAGGAGGCGAGAGTCCTGGCACCTGAGCGCACGATCGACCTCACCGTCGAGGGAGGGCTGGCGTACCAGGTGCGGGGGGACGAGCCGCGCCTGCGGCAGGTGCTCGGCAACCTGCTCGCCAACGCGATCACGCACACCCCGGAGGGCACGCCCGTCGAGGTGCGGCTGTCGCCGGGCACCCTGCGGGACGAGCCGGCCGCGGTCGTCGCGGTCGCCGACCAGGGGCCCGGGCTTGCTCCCGACCAGGTGGAGCGGGTCTTCGAGCGCTTCTACCGCTCCGACGAGGGCCGCTCCCGCGACGACGGCGGCGCCGGTCTCGGTCTCGCCATCGTCGCCGCGCTCGTCGCCGCCCACGAGGGCGTCGTCCGGGCCGACTCCACGCCCGGCGAGGGCGCGACGTTCTCGGTCGTCCTGCCCTTGGCGGAAGACTAGAGGCGGCATTCAGCGAACGTTCAGGATCGTGGGTTCCAATGGATCCACAGGGCGCGCCCCGGTCTCGACGGGGAGCGGGAGGCCGCGCCCTGGCCAGCTTCGGAACGGCCGGTCCGCGCGGCCGAAGGGACGCCCCTTCGGCCGCTTTTTCATGACATGTAGGCGTTCAGCACACTTTCAGGTTGGCTCCAGGCGGCCTGCAGACCCGGGGCGCACTCTTCATGGTGAGAGAGCGACAGGGGGATCCGATGAACACCGACCGGCCGCAGCAGCCTTGGGAGCCCAGCAGACCCGGAGAGCCGAGCCACCACGAACAGCCCGGCGGACACGCACGGCCCGGGGAACCTGACAGGCCCGGCTTCGAGCCTCATCCGCGGTGGGCGGGGAACGTCCCGCCGCCCCAGCAGCCGGCGCCGCCGTCCCCTCCGGGGATGTTCGGCGGCCCGGGGCCGTCCGGCCCCGGCACGGCCGGCGCGGGCCCGTTCGGCACGACGCGCCGCAAGCTCGCCGCGGTGGGCGCCGCGATGGCGCTGGCCCTGGGGGCGGGCGGTGCCGGCGCGGGCGTGGTGCTGGCGCTCACCCACGAGAGCACCGTCTACGCGAGCCCGACGGCCGTCTCGGGGGTCAGCTCCAAGAGCACGACCGCGCAGGTCGCCGCCGCCGTCCAGCCGAGCGTGGTGTCGATCCAGGCGCAGACGGCGTCCGGCACGGAGGGCGGCTCGGGCGTGGTCCTGCGCTCGGACGGGGTGATCCTCACCAACGCGCACGTGGTGTCGGGCGCCCAGCAGGTCGCGGTGAAGTTCAGCGACGGCAGGACCGCGCCGGCGCAGGTCCTCGGCGCCGACAAGGCGGAGGACATCGCCGTGGTCAAGGCGCAGGGGGTGTCGGGCCTCAAGCCCGCGACGCTCGGCGCGAGCCGGAACGTTTCGGTCGGGGACGAGGTCCTGGCCGTGGGGAGCCCGCTCGGGCTGGACGGCTCGGTGACGTCCGGCATCGTCAGCGCCCTGGGCCGCGAGATCCAGGAGGGCGGCGACCAGCAGCAGCTCCCGCCGGGGCTCCAGGGGCGGCTGTCGCGGCAGCAGCAGACCGTGATCAAGAACGCGATCCAGACCGACGCCGCCATCAACCCCGGCAACTCCGGCGGCGCGCTGGTGAACGCCGCGGGCCAGGTGATCGGCGTCAACACCGCGATCGCCACGTCCGGGAGCAGCTCGGGGAACATCGGGGTCGGCTTCGCCATCCCCGTCGACTCCGCCAAGAAGGCCGCCGACGCGATCATCGCCGGCGCATCGGTCTGACCCGGGACGCCGTCCGGCCAGGGCTCTGGGGGGAGCGGGCGGCGGACGGCGACCCGGGCCGGTAGGTCCTCCCGGCCGGGCCGGGCGGGGGGACCGAGCAAAGGAGAGCGGCCGCGTGACCTGCCTGTGAGTCACGCGGCCGCTCAACCTCGTCCTACCGGCCCCGCACCCTCACCGCCGGGCGGCGCTTCAGCTTGGCCAGCATGCGCCGCGTCGTGAGCAGGTAGTACTCGCGCGGCAGCGTGCGGACCCGCAGCGGGAGGCGCGGATACACGAGCGCGATCACCCCGACCAGCAGCCGGAACCGGCGCTCCCGCCGCGCGTCCCACGTCCACCCGTACTGCTCGCGGATCGGCGCGGGCATCAGGCCCGCGGTGAGCAGCCGGATCGCCGCCAGTCCGGGCGCGTGCAGCGGCCCGCCCGGCAGCCTCGGGTTGAGCACCTGCTCGGCGATGGCCCGCGACGCGTCGGTGATCTCCAAGCTCCGCAGCATGTCCGCGTAGTACTCGCGGAACCGCGGATAGGTCTCCGGCATCCGCGCCTCCGGGCAGCCGAGGATCGTCGCGTAGACCTTCGTCTGCCGGTAGAACTCCTCCAGCTCCGCGTCGGTGAACGTCCGCCTGAAGACCAGCTGGTAGAACTGCACCGCCACCGCGAACAGCGTGGACGCGACCCACACCTGCAACTCCGGGTCGTTCGCCTCGTAGTCGGGGCCCGTGACGGCCGCGTGCCCCCTGGTGACCAGGGCGCTGAAGGTCTCGGCCTCCTCCCGCGTCCCGAACTGCACCGTGTAGAGCCACCCCATCGTGTTCCGCAGCCTGCGCAGCGGGTCGTCCGCGGTGTAGCTGTGGTCGTAGACGCCCTGCGCGACCTTGGGATGCGCGGTCTGGAGCAGCGACGCGGCCCCGCCCGCGGCGATCAGCACGCCCTCCCGCGTGATGACGCGGATGAGGTCGCCGTCCTGGAAGAGTCCTCGTTCATCGGCAAGCACGGTCATGGCGCCCAGTGTAAGTAAGTACTTTCAGTTGTCGCCAGTGGGGCGCACGGGAGCGAAGGGGCCGATATTGAACTGACCGGACCGATCCTTCCCTGCGACAATGGGGGGCATGCCCGCTCAGATCCACGTCCGTGGCTCGGTCTCCATCCCGGAGTCCGAGCTCGGCTGGCGCTTCTCCCGCTCGTCGGGGCCGGGCGGGCAGCACGTCAACACCAGCGCCACCGCCGCCGAGCTCTCCTTCGACGTCGCGAACTCGCCGTCCCTCCCCGAGCCGCTGCGCGTCCGCGCCCTGGAGCGGCTGTCCGGCCGCCTGGTCCGCGGCGTCCTGACGATCCGCGCCGAGGAGTACCGCTCCCAGCAGCGCAACCGGGACGCCGCCCGCACCCGCCTGGCGACCCTCCTGGCCGAGGCGACGGCCCCTCCCCCGAAGAAACGCATCCCCAAGAAGGTCCCCCGCGGCATCAACGAGCGGCGGCTGGAGAACAAGAAGCGCCGCAGCAGCGTGAAGCGCCAGCGCAGCGCCCGCTGGGACTGACCCCACGGCGTCCCGGGGACCGCCCTAAAATGATCTTCATGTCTTCCGGGCTCGTCCTCATCGACCTCATGCCGCGCATCGTGGCGCTGCCGCTCGCCCCCCACTCCGGAGAGGACGTGCTCGACCGCTGCCGCGCGCTCGCGGGCGCGTTCCGCGCGCAGGGGCGGCCGGTCGTGCTCGTGCGCGTCGAGCGTCCGAACATCGCCGAGCAGCCGGCGGGCAGCGAGCTGGCGCCCGGACTCGAGGAGCCCGGCGACGTCGTCGTCGTGAAGCGGACGATCGGCGCGTTCCACGAAACCGACCTGGACGAACGCCTGCGGGAGCGGGGAGTGCGGACGCTCGTCTTCGGCGGGCTCGTCACGAGCATGGGCGTGGAGTCGACCGCGCGGGTCGCGAGCGACCACGGCTACGACCTGGAGTTCGTCGCGGACGCGATGTCCGACCGCACCGCCGAGGAACACGACTTCGCCGTACGGCGCACCTTCCCAAGGTTCGGCACCGTCAAGAACACCACCGCCTACCTCTGACCCCCGCACCCCAACGCAAGTCATAGCGCGGCGCGAGGTAGAGCGCGGCGCCGCGGTGCTTGGGGGGAGCACCGCGGCGCGCGGGGTCGGTCAGACCCGTTCCCAGAGGGCGGGGACGTTGGGCGGGGTCCAGCCGGGCTGGGCGGTGTGGGCCTGGAGGCAGCGGTAGCTCGCGCCGTCGTAGGTCACCACGTCGCCGGCGTTGTAGGCGGTGCCCGCGGCCCAGCTGCCGCTCGGGTCACCCGGGTCACCGGGGCCGGGGTCGCCGGGGCCCGGGTCGCTGACGCGGCTGCCGACGTTGACGCCGGCCCACGCGTTCGCGGTCGCGGCGTACTCGGCGCTGGACTGCCCGTACAGCTTCGACGCGGCCGCGAGGGTGGAGCGGCGGGCGTCGGCGTAGTCGGTGGTCGGGCGCATCTCCTCGGTGAGCGCCTTGTACCAGATCGCCGCCGCCTTCTCCCGGCCGATGCCGGTGACGGGCTTGCCGTCGGAGGTCGACGAGTTGTACGTGGTGCCGTTGATCACCTTCGTGCCGCTGCCCTCCGACAGCAGGTAGAAGAAGTGGTTCGCGATGCCCGAGGAGTAGTGGACGTCCACGTTCCCGGCGTTCGGCGACCAGCTGTCCAGCGAGGAGCCGTCCTTGCTGGGACGGTCCATGTACCGCAGCGGCGCGCCGTCGCCGCGAAGGTTGATCTTCTCGCCGATGAGGTAGTCGCCGACGTCGCTGGAGTTGTTCGCCCAGAACTCCATGGCGCTGGCCATGATGTCCGACGTCGCCTCGTTCAGGCCGCCGGACTCGCCCTGGTAGACCAGGCCGGCCGTGTTGGACGTGACGCCGTGCGTCATCTCGTGGCCCGCGACGTCCAGCTCGGTCAGGGGCTTGCTGTTGCCCTGGCCGTCGCCGTACGTCATGCAGAAGCAGCTGTCGTCCCAGAACGCGTTGACGTAGCTGGTGCCGTAGTGGACGCGCGAGTACGCGCCGACGCCGTCGCCGCGGATCCCCGACCGGCCGAAGACGGTCTTGTAGAAGTCCCAGGTCTCCCCGGCGCCGTAGGCGGCGTCGACCGCGGCGGTCTGGCTGTTGCTCGCCGTGCCGTCGCCCCAGGTGTCGTCGGCGTCGGAGAACAGCGTGCCTCGCCCCGAGGTGGCGCGGTTCAGGTTGGTCGTGTCGTGGTTGCCCCGGCCGGTGTCGCGCAGGACGTAGCTGCCGCCGGACGAGCTCGTGCCCAGCTGGACCGTGCCGGAGTACTGGCTCCTGCCGGTGCCGGTCTGCACGCCCTGCCACTCGATGATCCTCATGCCGGAGACGGCGTCGGTGAGGACGTGCAGCCGGTTGGGCGTGCCGTCCTTCTGCGTCCCGCCGACCACGGTCTCCCAGGCGAGGATGGGCTCGCCGCCTTCGCCCACCCACACGACCTTGCGCGGCGCGACGCTGCCCTCGGCCTTCGGCGTGTTCGGCTTGGTGGGCACCAGGGTCTTCGGCGCGGTCTCCACCTGGAGCGGCTTGGTGAGCGCCTGCGAGACCCGCTCGATCGAACCGGACTTGGACCGGTGCACGATGAGGTCGCCGCCGAGGACGGGCAGTCCGTCGTAGGTGCTCTCGTAGTGCGTGTGGGTGGTGCCGTCCTGGTCCTTGACGACGGTCTTCACCTTCAGGCCGACCTTCTCGCCGAGCTTCAGCTCGGTCCTGGTCGCGTCCTGCCGCGCCTTGGCCTGGCCTACGAGCGTCCTGTACTCCTGCGCGCTCACCTTCGCCGGCATCTGGCCGGGGTGGCCCTTCGGCGCCGGCGGGGGTGCGGCCGACGCCGGGCCCATCGGCAGGCTCAGCACCGCCATGGCCGCGACGGTGACCAGGGTGGTGCTCAGGGCGACGCGCCTGTGGGCGCGTCCGGGGGTCGTGGATCTCACGGGGGGTACTCCTTGTCTGCCGGCCGTCCCGGGGGACGCCCGATGGGGAGCGCTCCGGTGGCCCGGTGGGGCCGCGGAACTCCGGAGTGGGGGGTTGCCTCGGGAACGATGACACGGCATATCCGGCATGTCACCGGAAAGTTCCCCCCCCGCACCTCAGGTGTAGGGAGGCGGCCCGGACGGCAAGGGAAACCCCTACACGGCCAGGGGGTGGACGAGGGTTCCCTAGTGCGGCGGCGACGCCCCGGGACCGGCGGGCCCGCCGCCCAGCAGCGACCCGAGCTGCGCCCGGGAACGGATGCCGAGCTTGCGGTAGACGCGGGTGAGGGACGCCTCGACGGTCTTCACGCTCAAATACAGCCGGTTGGCCACCTGCTGGTTGGTGGCGCCCTGGCCGACGAGGACGGCGATCCGCCGCTCCCCCTCCGTCAGCGACGCCCGCGCGACGGAACCGGGCGCGGCGGGGCCGTCCCGCAGGCCCGTCTCCAGGCGCGACAGCCGGTGCCGCGCCTGCTCGATCCAGGGCCGCGCCTCGCACCGCGAGAAGATCTCCAGGGCGTCCTCGGCCGCCCGCCGGGCGGGCGCGCCGCGCCGCCGGCGCCGCTCGACGCGGGCCTGGTCGAGCAGGCAGTGCCCCGCCTCCAGCGGCTGCCCGAGCCGCGCGAACAGCGCCGCGGCCTCGCTGAGCAGCGCGACCGCCGCGTCGGGCTCGCCGCGCGCGGCGAGCACCGCGGCCTCCGCCCGGTCCAGCCGCCCGGTGACGCCCGCGCCGCGGTACCCCACGGCCGCGCGGGTCGTGCGGATCAGCTCCGCGGCCCGCCCGGTGTCGCCGAGGACGGCGAGCCCCTCCGCGAAGTCGCACTGCCAGGGCAGCACCACCGGCGACGGCAGCCTGCGGTCCTGGCCGAGCGCTTCGATGCGCCGCAGGGTGTCCACGCCCGCCCGGACGTCCCCGCTCCGCATCTGGGCCACGCCCAGCACGTGCAGCAGGCGGCTCTGGAAGATGACGTCGTTCTCCTGCTCGGACGCCCGCACTCCGCGCTCGGCGAGGGCGACCGCCCGGTCGATCCCGCCGCCCGCCAGCTCCGCCAGAGCGCCGTGGTACCAGGCCGGGCCGGGGCTGAGCGCCGCCTGCTCGGTGACCCGCATCGCGCGGTCCGCGAAGTCGAGCGCCTCCCGGCACCGGCCCGTCCGCGCCGACACCTCCGACAGGTTCCGCAGGACGTGCACGACCTCCTCGCCGGAGCCGCGCTCGACCAGCGCCAGCAGCCGCAGCAGCTCCGCGCGGGCCTCGGTGAGGCGGTCCTCGAAGATGGCGCAGTACGCCGCCAGGTACCGGGGCGTCATGTGCAGCCGCCCGTCCAGTGCGGGCTCCGGAAGCCGCCGCGCCCGCTCCAGGTCGCCCGCGTAGTCGCCGCGTCCCTCGATCAGCGCGATGTTCGCCCGGACGGCGAGCGCCCGCGCCTCCAGGTCGGTGTCGCCGGTGTCGCGCGCGTGCGCCAGCGCGGCGTCGACCTCCTGCTCCGCGCGTCCGGGCGCGCCGGTCACGAGGGTGCCGAGCGCCATCCGCAGCCGCACCTGCCCGAGCAGCGCCGGATCGCCCTCCGCGTCCACCAGCGCCGCGGCGAACAACTCGCCCATCTCGGTGAGGCCCTGCCCGGACAGGTCCAGCAGCGCGAGCCTGACCCGCACCCGCTGCGCGCGGGTGGCGTCGGCGGCCAGGACGGCGTCGGCGGCGCGGTGCGCGAGGTCGGGCAGGCCACCGCTCGCCCCCGTCTCCGCGGCCGCCACCAGCCATTCCGTCCGCTCGGCCGTGGGCTCGGCGGGCGAGCGGTCCGCGGCCAGCAGGTACAGCTCGGCGGCCATCCGGTGCGAACCCTGCCGGACGGCCTGCTCGGCGGCGGTGACCAGCGAGTGCGCCAGCTCGGCGTTCGGGCCCGGGCCGGCGAGGGCGCGGTGCCGGGCCCGTCCCGCCGCGTCCGGCACCGCCTCGGCGAGGGCCCGGTGGACCCGCGCCAGGTGCGGGGCGTCGGCGGACTCGGCGAGGACGGTGCCGACCGCGGGCGGGGTGAACCGGATCCCACCGCCCTCGGCGATCAGCAGCCCCAGCCCGGCGGCGTGCCCGATGTCGCGCGCGGCCTCGGCGCGGCCGGCCCGGCGCAGCAGGTCGGTCGTCGGCCGGATCGCCAGCGCCGCCGTCAGCAGCGTCTCGCGGGCCCCCTCGGGCAGCCGCGCCAGCCGCTCGGCGATCACGGCCCGCACGCGCTGCGGCAGCGGGGCGGGCCGCCAGTGCCGCGGGACTCGCCCGGTGAACGCGCCGCCGAGCGCCAGCGCGAGGTACGGGTTGCCGCCGGAGTCGGCGTGCAGGGTGTTCACCACCCGCACCGGGAGCCCGTAGCCGTCGAACATCTCGGCCAGCTCGTCCGGCTCCAGCGGCGGGACGGGGATGTGCGCGGCGTCCGGCGCGGGCGTCCAGGTGTCGCCCGCGGCGAAGCCGTCCGGCCAGCGCCCGGCCACGACGGCGCGCACCCCGCGCGGGCCGAGCCTGCCGACCGTGTAACGGACGGCGTGCACGGACTCCGCGTCCAGCCATTGGGCGTCGTCGACGAGCAGCAGCACCGGCCGCTCCTCGGCGCACCGGGCGAGCAGGCCCCGGAACGCCAGCCGGCACGCGACATGGTCGGACGACGCCGCCGGATGCGGCTCCGGCAGCCCGGACAGCCGCTCGCGCGGCAGCTCGGCGGTCAGCGCGCCCGGCAGCTGGTCGAGCAGTTCGGCGAGCCCCGAGCACGGCACCCACCGCTCGGTCTCGGTGCCCGCGACCCGCAGCACGAGCTCCCCGCGTCCCGCGGCCGCGGCGCCGACGGCTTCGAGCAGCGCCGTCTTCCCGATACCGCTCGGCCCGGTCAGCACCACGCTGCCGTTCCGCCCGATACGGGACTCCACGGACGCGAGCAGTGCGGATCGCCCTGCCAGCTCGGGCGGTGCTCCGGCGCGGACCACCGGCGGTGCGGCGAGGACGTCCATGACTCGCTCCCCTCAGGAGGACTCGGACGCCGCCCCCGACGATAGCCAGCGGACGATCCCGTCACAACGCCCGCGTTCCGTTCAGTCGCGGAACAGGGCCCGGCTCGTCCCCATCATGATCCGGTCGTGCGGGCGCAGCGTCCGCATGACGGACTCCAGGACGGGCCGCGCCATCGACACGCACCCCGCGGTCCGCCCCGCGCCGACGTGCATGAAGATCGCCGACCCGTTGCCCTGGACGACGGGCGAGTCCGGAGGCCGGTTGTAGTTGATCACCACGGCCTGCCGGTAGGGCCCGCTCGCCATGATCCGCGAGAGGTCCTCGTCGGCGGGCAGGCACGCGCCCCGGTAGTAGCGGTTGTACCGCCGGTCGCCGATCGTCGACCCCCAGCAGTCGCCGCTCTCCCGCAGCCTGCGGTAGGGGAGGCGGGTACCGGGATCCCCTTCGCCGAACGCCTCGGTCAGGCTGTAGGAGCCGGTCGGCGACCTGCCGTCCCCCTCCCGTTTGGCCCCCGGTTCGGCGTAGCCGTTCCGTCCCACATGCCCCGGCGCGGTCAGGAGCGCTCTCCACGTGCGCCCCGTCCGGACGCACTCGGTGACGACCACCTCGGTCGTCCCGTATTGCGCCGCCACCGCGAACACCACGTGCCGCGCCGCGCCCGCCCCGTAACGCGTCTTCCCCTGGCTGAGCGCCTGGCAGGGATCCTCCGCCTTCTCCCGCGCGAGGGCCTGCGGGGCATGAACACCCGCCGCGACCAGCATCGCGACGGTGGAGAGGACCGCGCCAGTGGACAGAACCGTGACCCGCATGAACCCCGAACGCATGACGCAGCTCCCTGTTCTCCGAACGGGCATGCCGATGATCGCGTCCCGATCTCTACCCGGCCCGGGTTCGCCTCACCCCCCGCCGCTCCGGGAGGTCGCGGACCGCCCCGGCTCAGTCGCGTGCGGCCCAGTCGCTCAGGGCGGCCTCGACCTCGGCCAGGCACTCGTCGGCGGTGCGGACCCCGTCCCTCTCCAGGTCGGTCATCAGGCCGGCCGCGTACTCGGCGAGAGTGAGGATCAGCTCGTGGAAGCCGACGCGGCCCTCGCGGACGAGGTCCCCCATCACGACGAAGAAGGGGCGCGGGCCGGGGTCGAAGAGGGCCTGGACGACCTCAGGGACGTGCTCGGCGCCGGGCGGCGCGTGCCTCGGGAGGAGCTTGAGGAAGTCGTCCACGGAGCGGCCGCGCGCGGACGCCCACCCCTCGGTCACGATCCCCGCGGCGACCGCGGTGCCGACGGCGAGCCTTCCGAGCCCTTCCTCGCCCTCCGGGCCGGACCGGATGGCCGCGATGATCTGGTCGGCCGATGCCGGACCTTCTGGCGCGGCCCCCGGGTCCTGCCGGAGGGTGGCCCGCAGGAGGGGGACGACGGCGTTCTGACTGTCGAGCTGCATGATCAACGATTCTGACAGCGCGGACCGGGTGGTCCAGCCGTCCCAGCCGCGACCACAGAACGCCCGGAACCGAGCGGTTCCGGGCGTTCTGCGTGCCGACGTGCCGACGTGTCGCCGGAGGGCTACTCGCCCTTCCAGTTCGGCTTGCGCTTCTCGGCGAAGGCCGCCGGGCCCTCCTGGGCGTCCTTGGACATGAAGACCGGCAGGGTGATGTCCTGCTGCTTCTTCCACGCCTCGTCGGACGTCCAGTCCGCGGACTCGACGATGACCTTCTTGGTCGCCGCGAGCGCCAGCGGGGCGTTCTCGGCGACCTTCAGCGCCAGCTCCTTGGCCGCGGCGAGCGCGCCGCCGGGCTCGGCGAGCCGGTTGACGAACCCGAGCTCGGCCATCCGCTCCGCCGGGTACTTGTCACCGGTCAGGGCGATCTCCATGGCGATGTGGAACGGGATGCGCTGCGGCAGCCGCAGCAGCCCGCCGCCCGCGGCGACCAGCCCGCGCTTCGGCTCGGGCAGCCCGAACTGGGCGTCCCGCGCCGCCACGACCATGTCGCAGGACAGCGCCACCTCGCAGCCGCCGGCCAGGGCGTAGCCCTCGATGGCGGCGATCAGGGGCTTGGCCGACGGGCGCTCGGTGATGCCGGCGAAACCGCGTCCCTCGACGGTCGGGTTGTCGCCCGTCAGGAAGCCCTTGAGGTCCATGCCGGCGCAGAACGTCCCGCCGGCGCCGGTGAGGATGCCGATGGACAGGTCCTTGCGGGAGTCGAGCTCGTCGAGGGCCGCCGCGATCCCCTTCGCCACCTCGCCGTTGACCGCGTTGCGGGCCTCCGGGCGGTTGATGGTGATGATGAGGACTGCGCCGTCTTCTTCGGTCAGCACAGCGCCGTTGCCGGGGGGCGTGGGGGGTCGTCCCCCCTCGGGCGATACAGCGTCGGTCATTCAGTGCCTCACTTCGGCTGGAAGCGGATACCGCCGTCGAAGCGGATCGTCTCGCCGTTCATGTAGTCGTTCTCGATCAGGGACTTGACCAGGTGGGCGAACTCCGACGCCTTGCCCATCCGCTTCGGGAACGGGACGGGGGCGGCGAGCTTGGCCTTGAACGCCTCGGCTGCCTCGCCCTCGCCGTAGATCGGGGTGTCGATGATGCCGGGGCAGATGGTGTTGACCCGGACGCCGATCGCGGCGAGGTCGCGGGCGGCGGGGAGCGTCATGCCGATGATGCCGCCCTTGGACGCGGAGTACGCGATCTGCCCGGTCTGTCCCTCAATGCCGGCGATGGACGCGGTGTTGATCACCACGCCGCGCAGCCCGTCCTCGTCGGCGGGCTCGGTCTTGGAGATGGCCGCGGCGCCGATCCGCATCAGGTTGAAGGTGCCGATCAGGTTGATCCGGATGACGGTCTCGTAGGAGGCCAGGTCGTGCGGGCTGCCGTCGCGGCCCACGGTCCGCGACGCCCAGCCGATGCCGGCGCTGTTGACGATGACGCGCAGCGGGGCGCCGGAGTCGACGGCGGCCTGCACCGCGGCCTGCACCTGCTCCTCGTTCGACACGTCCGTCTTGACGAAGACTCCGCCGATCTCGTCGGCGAGGGCCTTGCCCCTGTCCTCGTTCAGGTCGGCGATGACCACCTTGGCGCCTTCGGCGGCCAGCGCGCGGACGGTGGCCTCACCGAGGCCGCTCGCGCCACCGGATACGACGGCGGAAACTCCGTTCAGGTCCATAAGCGACACCTTACGTGAGGGACCGAATGTGGTTCGGGGTGATGCTATCCAGACGCCGTCGCGCGCTCTGCTCACACCCCTGCGGATTGCGGAGGCGCGATGTTACTCCGGAGTCACAATAGAGAACGTTTGCTGCTTCGTGGCAAGGGCACCCGAACCCCATGAGCGAGCGTCCCGCACAGAGCCAGTCCTACCCCGGGCGGACCGGGGACATGACGCCCGAACCGCGCGACGAGATGCGCGGTTACACCGGAAGCGGCCTGCTGGACGGGCGCCGCGCGCTGATCACCGGCGGGGACTCCGGCATCGGGCGCGCGACCGCCGTCGCGTTCGCCAAGGAGGGCGCGGACGTCGCGATCACCTACCTGGAGGAGGACGACGACGCCCGGCACACCGCGGGCCTCGTCGAGGCCGCCGGGCGGCGCTGCGTGACGTTCGGCGGCGACCTGGCCGAGGAGCGGCACGCCCGCGAGATCGTCACGCACACCGTCCGCGATCTCGGCGGCCTCGACCTGCTCGTCCTGCACCACGGCACCCAGACGCCGGTGAAGGACGTCCGCGAGATCGACGACGCCCAGCTGCGGCGGACATTCGAGGTGAACGTGTTCTCGCTGTTCTGGACCGTCCAGGAGGCCCTCGACCACATGGGGCCCGGGTCGTCCGTCATCATCACCGGGTCCATCAACGGGCTGCGCGGCAACAAGACGCTCATCGACTACTCCGCCAGCAAGGCGGCGGCGATGGCGCTGACCACCTGCCTCGCCCAGAACCTCATGGACCGCGAGATCCGCGTCAACTGCGTCGCGCCCGGCCCGGTCTGGACCCCGCTCATCCCCGCCACGTTCGACGAGGAGAAGGTCGAGGACTTCGGGAAGCAGGCGCCCATGGGACGCGCCGCCGACCCCGACGAGATCGCGCCGTCCTACGTGTTCTTCGCCTCCGACCGCCAGTCGTCCTACTACACCGGTCAGACCCTGGTGCCCGCCGGTGGTGAGATCCACCCGGGCTGACGGAGTCGCAATGAGGGCGCTCCAGGCTCGTCGCGCCCGGCTCCTCACCCGGTGCGGCGGTAGGCGGCGGGCGGGGTGGGCGTCGTCCCGAGGCAGGTGGCGACCGGGTCCTCGATCGAGCACCAGCCGGGCTTGCGCACCGGCACGTAACCGGTGGGAACGCCCCGGTTCGCGATGATCGACCGGTAGGTGGGAACGGCGTCGGTCGGACGGCGCGCCAGGGACGGGTCGGTCAGCGCGTCCACCGTGTAGAGGCCGAACCGCGGCCGGTAGCTGCCCCACTCGTAGTTGTCGGTGAGGCTCCAGTAGTTGTAGCCCATCATCTTCACGCCGTCGGCCATCGCGCGCTGGATCCAGTAGATGTGGTCGCGCAGATGGTCGGAGCGTGTGTAGCCGTCCTGCCGCGGCTTGCCGTTGTCCGTGGACATGCCGTTCTCGACGATGTAGATGGGCAGGTTCGGCAGCCGGCGCTGGTAGTTCCTGAGGACGTAGTACAGGCCCTCGGGCTCGGGGTCGATTCTCCAGAACTCGCCCATGAGCGCGTAGGCCGCGGTCACGTTCTGCAGATTCGCGCCGTAGTAGTAGTCGATGCCGATGAAGTCGAGCTTGTCGGTGACCTCGTTGAACAGGGCCGCGTCGAAGATGCCGTTGACGGGCGACCCGTAGGCGACGTTGCTGGACACCGGGGCGCCCGGGTCCACCGCGTGGATCATGTCGTAGGCGGCGCGGTGCGTCCTGACCAGCGCGTCGCGCATCGCCATCATCTGCCCGAGGTCCATCGGGCGGGCCGTCAGCTCCTTGTAGATGTAGGCGCTGGCCTCGTTGAACGTGATCCAGACGACGCCCTGGCGCTTGTACCTGTCCACGACGAAGCGGGCGTTGCGCAGCCAGTCGTCCTGCGTGCGGGGGTTGTCCCAGGCGCCCTGGTCGGCCACCCAGCCCGGATACACCCAGTGGTCGAGCGTCAGCATCGGACGCATCCCGGTCGCCTTGATCCGGCGGACGAGGTCGTCGTAGTAGGCGATCGCCTTCGGGTCGCGGTGGCCGCGGCGCGGCTCGATGCGGGACCACTCGACGGACGTCCGGAACACGTTCGCGCCGAGCCCCCCGGCGAGCTTCAGGTCGCTCGGGTAGCGGTGCCGGAAGTCGACGGAGTTCCCGTACGGGTCGGTGACGCCGGTGGCCTTGCGGTCGGCGTACCTCGTCCAGTTGCTGTCGGGGAAGGAGCCTTCGCTCTGGAAGCCGGACGTGGCGACGCCCCAGAGGAATCCGGGCGGGAACTTGGCGGTGGCGGGCCTGGCGGGGGGCGCGGCCGCGGTGGCGGGCCTCGCCGCGGTCAGGCCGAGGACGGCCGACAGGGCGAGGGCCGACAGGAGGTGGACGGGGCGTGCTCTGCGGGGCCTGCCGAACACGGGACTCCCTCCGGAGACGGACATGAATCTCCTTCGCACTACAGGGGTCGCGCGGGCCCCCGTCAATGGCCGGACACGGCCAGATCCGGCAACCCCCGGCCCGCCCCCGGCTGTGCGGCGCATCACAGACCAATAAATTGATCATGCTTTTCCGGCGCTTGTGACTCACTTCACAAATGACGAAAGGGGTTGCTGATCAGTGCTGGCAGAGCGCTGGACCAGCGTCTCAAACGGACCGCCGGCACGGTGGGGAAATGGCGGGTGATTTGCCAGCGCCGTTCGCCGCTGGCTAGCTTCCTGCCCGGTTCATGCGGCGCCCGAGCCGCCCGGACAACAGAACACGCACCCCGACGCGCGGCGGCGGCGCGCCCGGCCTCTCACCGGAGGCCAGGCACGGACCCCCAGGTCGTCCCCTCCAGGGACCCCGCCCGGAAACCGTCGTCGGACGCCGAATCCGTGCAGACGAGAGGCACGGAACCGGAAGCAGCCGCCATTTCTCTGCGTCTCCCCTCAATGACGCTGCGAAATCGGCTGCGGCACCGAACCCTCCGAAGAAATCCGGCGGGTGACGGCTGCCCGGTAGGCATCAACCGCGAGGTCTGGAGACATTCTGCATACCCCTCGAAACCCCCTGAAGGCCGGATTCACCGTGGGCGGGCTCGTGCTCACCACGACCACCGCGCTCGGCGCGTCCGTCCTGGCGGCAGGGCCTGTGCAGGCCGCGGCGCCGCAGCGGACGACCCTCGCCGCGGCACCGGCCGCGACGGTCACCACCACGACCCTCACCGCCAAGCAGGCCCGGATCGCGAAGCAGAGGAAGCGCGCCGACTACGCCGTGAAGTACGCGGCCAAGCAGATCGGCGACCCCTACCGCTACGGCGGGACGGGCCCCGGCTCCTGGGACTGCTCCGGGCTGGCCGGCGGATCCTGGCGCAAGGCCGGGGTGAAGCTCCCCCGGACCACCCAGCAGATCTACAAGGCGGTCCACAAGAAGGTCTCCTGGAAGGGCGCCGTCAAGGGCGACCTGCTGTTCTTCTACGGCGGCAGGACCCACATGGGCGTCTACGCCGGCCACGGCTACATGATCCACGCGCCGAGCTCCGGCAAGCGCGTCAAGAAGATCAAGCTGAACGGCTACTACAAGCGCAACTTCCACGGCGCCGTCCGCCCCGGTACCTGACCCCGGACGCACGCCAGGCCCCGCGCCGCCCGCCCGGCGCGGGGCCTTCACGGCACTATGCCGGCAGGGTCCGTTGCAGGAACTCCTCGGTGAGCCGCCAAGCGCGCGCGGCAGGCTCCGGCTGGTAGAACATCGGCGCCTTGCGGTTGTGGAACGCATGGCCGCCGTCCTCCTGGACGTGGATTTCCATGCGTTCCCTCTGCCCGACCGCACGTTCCACCTTGGCGACGTCCTCACGTGCGATGTACGCGTCGTCGCCACCGAAGTGGAACTGCGTGGGCGCCTCGATGGCATCGAGCTTGTCCAGCATGTCCGGCACACCGGACCCGTAGAACGAGACGAGCGAATCGACCTGAGCGTTGGCGGCCACCAGGTACGCGAGCGTCCCGCCGAAGCAGAACCCCAGGACGCCCACCCTGCCCACCTCTGGCAGCCCCTTGAGAACCCCCAGCGCCGCCACGGCGTCCCCTACGCCCTTCTCCCAGTCGAACTGGGAGGCCATCGACATCCCCTTGGGCAGGGCCTCCTCGTTGTGCGCGGTCGACCAGTTCGGCTCGATCCGCCAGAACATGTCGGGCGCCGCCACGACGAACCCCAGCGCGACCAGGTCCTCGGCGACCGCCTCCATGTAGTCGCCGACCCCGAAGATCTCCTGGAGGAGCAGGATCCCCGGACCGCGCGTCCCCCACACCGTCAGGTCGAACTCGCCGTCCGGAACGACGACCTTCTCTGTACGCGTCATGTCAGCCGATGATGGCGTAAACCGCGCTGGCATGCGCGACGGTCCTCCCGTCCGCGGTCATGTCGATCTCCGCGAACGCCATCGTCCGGCCCAGCTTCGACAGCTCCGCGTCCACGAGCACGTCCCGTCCCGTCACGGGCCGCTGGAACGTCGTGCTGAGCTGCACCGTCGTCATCGGCACGAACGAACCTCTGGCCCCCGACACCGCCAGCACCACCGCCGTGTCGGCCGCCGCCATCAGCGCCTGCCCCGACAGCGCGCCGCCCTCCCGGGAGAGACGGTCGGACCAGGGCAGCCGCAGCACCGCCCTCCCGTCCCCGACCTCCTCGGGCACGAGACCCAGATCGAGAACCCAGGGGGCGAAGTTGTCACGGAGGATCTCTTCAGGCTTCAACGTCACCCCGTCATGATGCACGCTGAGGACATGCACGAGGAGATCTTCCTGCCCGCCACCTACGCCGCCGGGGTCCCCTACGCGACGTTCGCCGAGCTCCGCGCCGCGTCACCGGTCGCCTGGGTCGGCGAACCGCCCATCGGCCCCTGGCCCGCGGGCCCCGGCTTCTGGGCGGTCTTCCGGCACGCCGACGTCAAGCACGTCCTGCGCTCCCCGGACCTGTTCTCCTCGAACCTCGGCGCCACCCAGATCCGCGACCCCGACACGCCCGAGGACCTCGCCTTCGTCCGCGCGATGATGCTGAACCAGGACCCGCCGGACCACTCCCGCCTCCGCCGCATCGTCGCCGCCGCGTTCACCCCCCGCGCCGTCCGCGCCCTGGAGGACACGATCAACGAGCGGGCGCGGACCCTCGTGTCCTCCGCCCTCGGCGAGGACGCCGACTTCGTCGAGCTCGCCGCGGACCTCCCCGTCTGGACGCTGGCCCACATCATGGGCGTCCCCGAGTCCGACCGCCGCCTCCTCTACGACTGGGCGTCCCGCGTCATCGGCTACCAGGACCCCGACTACGCCGGCCTCTCCACCGCCGACTCCGCCTCGATGAGCCCCATGGCCCGCGAGGCGATGAAGCACCGCCCGTCCGAGACGCTGCGCCCCGACGGCCGCCCCGTCAACCCGCGCTCCTACACCGCCCTCGCCGACATGTTCTCCTACGCGCACGCCCTCGCCGCCGAGAAGCGCTCCCGCCCGTCCGGCGACATCATGTCCCGCATGCTCGAAGGCGGGCTCACCACCCACGAGTTCGAGAACATGTTCTTCCTCTTCGCCGTCGCCGGGAACGAGACCCTCCGCAACGGCATCCCCGGCGGCCTGCTCACCCTCCTCGACCACCCCGCCGAACTCGCCCGCCTCCGCGCGGACCCGTCCCTCCTGCCGTCCGCGGTCGAGGAGATGCTCCGCTACTGGCCCCCCGTCATGGACTTCCGCCGCACCGCCACCGCACCGCTCGAACTCGGCGGCCAGAACATCGAGGCCGGCGACAAGGTCGTCGTCTACCACGCCTCCGCCAACCGCGACGAGACCGTCTTCCCCTCCCCCGACCGCTTCGACATCGCCCGCACCCCCAACGACCACGTCAGCTTCGGCTTCGGCCCCCACTTCTGCCTGGGCGCCCACCTGGCCCGCACCCAGATGCGCGCCGTCTTCCGCGAACTCCTCCCCCACAACGTCACCCTCACCGGCACCCCCGTCCGCCTGGGCTCCAACTTCCAGAACGGCCTGAAGCACCTCCCCGTCCACCTGACCCCCACCCCCTAACCCCGTCGCGAACCCCCCGTCGATCTCGGTACCCTTGCCAAGACGGGTCGCTAGCTCAATTGGCAGAGCTCCGGACTTTTAATCCGTAGGTTGTGGGTTCGAGTCCCACGCGACCCACCACCCCCGACCAGGGGAAACACGAGGATGCCCCGGTTCGCCCGCCGCCCGGTTCGCCCCACTTCGTCCCAACGTCGGCTCCAGGGCGGCCCGGGGACACACTCCGGGCCTGGCCAACCTGGTTTCGAACGATGCGCCCCGGCATCCGGCCACCATGATGCAAAGGGCGCCGACGCCCCTCACCTGGAGTCTCCGGGGCACGCTGACCGAGCCGCACGGCAGCACACGGCACCGCGCCGAGCGGCCAGAGGGGGCTTCGGGCAGCGACGTCCGACCGAGTGATGTCGCTATTGGCGAGTGCGGTCGGACTGCGGCGATCGCCTGCGGCGTGCGTTCCAGGGATACCGGGCAGGCGGAGACCTGGGTGGTGACCAAATGATCAAGGCACGGTCGCCCCTGGACGCACTCGCACGTTCCGGCCCCCGGATACCTGGTACCCGGGGGCCGGAACTCGGAAGTCGCCGGCGTCTCAGGCGGCCTGAGAGGGCCTGTCTATCGCAAGAGAGAGACCGGCTCGGTCGTGAGGAAGTCTCCGTTCGGGTCTGCCCAATCGTTGAGATCGACGAAGACGTGCGGTTCCGAGCGGGTACGCCGCGCGGTTTCGCTGATCGCCATGGCGTTTTCTCCTCCGCTGCCTCGGACGCACGGATCTTTTCCGTGTGGGCGGCCTGCTCGCGCTTTTCCGAGGACAGGTCAGGCTTCGGGAATGGCCGTGCCGTAGCTCTCCAAGGTGATGTCGTCAGGTTCGGGGCCGCCGCGCACCCCGGTGTCGAGGGCGTCCAAGGCCGCGCATTGCGCGTCGGTGAGGTCGAAGTCGAACACCGCGAAGTTCTCGGCGATGCGTTCGGGACGCACCGACTTGGGGATGGCCGCCCGACCCTGCTGCAGGTGCCAGCGGAGCATGACCTGCGCGGGCGTCTTGCCATGCGTGGCGGCGATCTCACCGATCACCGGATCATCGAAGGTGCTGGTGCTGGTGCCGCGGTAACTGGTGATCCCGCCGATCGGCGACCACGCCTGGGTGACGATTCCGCGCGCGGTGTCGGCGGCCTGCACATCCGGTTGACGGAAGTACGGATGGACCTCGACCTGGTTCACCGCGGGCACGACCGGTGCCTCCCTCATCAGCGCGTCCAGGTGGCCGGGCATGAAGTTGCTGACCCCGATGGCCCGCACCCGACCGTCGTCCAGCAGCGTCTGCAGGGCGCGGTACGCCTGCACGGTCAACTCGAACCGGTCCGGCAGGGCCTGGTGGAGGATGAACAGGTCGATCGTCTCCACACCGAACTTGCCCGCGCTCTTGTCGAAGGCGTGCAGCGTCTCGTCGTAGCCGAAGTCGCTGATCCACACCTTGGTCTCGACGAACACCTCGTCGCGTCCCAGGTGCGAGTCGCGGATCGCCTCACCGACCTGGCGTTCGTTGCCGTAGGCAGCGGCGGTGTCGATCAGCCGGTACCCGGTCTCCAGAGCCGCCCGCACCGCCTCGGCCGTCTCCTCTGGCGGCGTCTGGAACACCCCGAATCCCAACGCGGGCATCACGACACCGTTGTTCAACGTCAGATCCATGATCTTTACCTCCCGGTACTTCACGGATCGGCCCTTTCCTCTGCGTGTTACGGGCGGATGAGGACCTTGATCGCCTGCCGGCCGGCCATCGCGCGGTACCCGTCGGGCACCCGGTCCAGGCCGATCGTGCGGTCGAACACCTGACCCGGCTCGACGCGCCCTTCCAGCACGTCGGGCAGCAGGTCCTCGATGTAGGCGCGTGCCGGAGCCACACCGCCGGTCAGGGTGATGTTGCGCAGGAACTCGCCGAAGCCCATCGGCACCGCCGGATACTGCGGGGCACCGACCCGGCTGACCGTGCCGCCAGTGCGGACCGCCCCGAACGCGGTGACGATGGCCTGCTCCAGCCCGACGCACTCCAGCACGGTGTGGGTGCCGTCGCCGCCGGTCAGTTCCCGGACCCGCTCGACACCCTCCTCACCGCGCTCGGCGACCACGTCGGTGGCGCCGAACTCGCGGCCCAGATCGGTGCGGTCCTTGTGCCGCCCCATCAAGATGATCTGCTCGGCACCCAGCCGCCGGGCGGCCAGCACCGCCGACAGCCCGACCGCGCCGTCCCCGATCACCGTCACCGTGGTGCGCGGGCCCACCCCGGCGGTCACCGCGCAGTGGTGCCCGGTAGGGAACACATCCGACAGCGCCAGCAGCGACGGCAGCAGAGACGAATCCTCACTGGCCACACTGGCCGGCAACTTGACCAGCGTGCCCTGCGCCTGCGGCACCCGCACCGCCTCGCCCTGGCCGCCGTCCACCCCCGGCGCGCCCCACTGCCCGCCGTGCCGGCACGAGGTCTGCAGGCCCTCCCGGCAGAGATCGCAAGTGTTGTCGGCCCATACGAACGGCGCCACCACCACGTCACCGGGCCGCAGCCCCGACACCTGCGCGCCGGTCTCCTCCACCACGCCGAGAAACTCGTGCCCGATCCGGGCGCCCTGGTCACTGGCCGGACGCGACCCGTACGGCCACAGATCGCTGCCGCAGATGCAGGATCGCAGCACCCGCACCAGCGCATCGGTCGGCTCGCGCAGCACCGGATCCGGGACGTCCTCCACCCGCACGTCACCGGCACCGTAGATCAACGTCGCACGCATAAAAGAGATCTCCGATCATGTGAAGTCGTCTCAGCACTACCCGGAGCAGGGCACACGCGGCTATTCGCCCGCCCCGTCGGCAGCCTGTTATCGGTAAAGAACCGCAGCCGCGGCAGCCGTCTGGACGACCAGATGCCCCCGCGCGGCCGGACACACGGTCGAGCGGCCTGCGCCGGGCTTCGGTCCGCGATGAGGAACTCTCCTGCTCGCCGTCGGTTCCTTGAGATCCAGCCTGCCGTGAGAGAAGGCCCGATGACAGGCCGGGCCGTTCGGGGGTGTGGCAGGGCCCCTCACAAGGGATCCGCCGCTCTCGGAGGTGGTGGAACACTGGACCCATGGCAGGTGACAGACACCAAGGCGGGACCGAGCTCGGGCGGTTCCTGCGGGCCCGCCGCGAAGAGGTCACCCCCGACCAGGTCGGCCTCACCGCCGGTCCCGGCCTGCGCCGCACCCCGGGGTTGCGCCGCGAAGAACTCGCCACCCTCGCCGGCGTCAGCGTCGACTACTACACGCGCCTGGAACGCGGCCGCGAGACCCGGCCCAGCCCCGCCGTCGTCGACGCCCTCGCCCGCGCCCTGCGCCTGGGCGAACCCGAGCACCAGCACCTGCTGGAGCTGGCCGTCCGCGCCGCCCGCCACATCCCCGACCCGGCGGTCGTCCCCAGCCGCACCGTCAAACCCGGCGTCAAACAGCTGCTGGAAGCGCTGCGCCCGCACCCCGCCGTCGTCCAGAGCCGCACCATGGACGTCCTGGCCGCCAACCCCGCCGGGTTCCGCCTGTACGCAGGCATGCAGGACTGGCCCGCCAAGCACCGCAACCTGGCCCGCTACACCTTCCTGCACCCCGCCGCCCGCACCCTGTTCCACAACTGGAACAGCCAGCTCCGCGGCTGCGTCGCCCGCCTGCGCGCCCTGGCCGGCACCGACCCCGACGCCCCCGATCTCGCGGCTCTGGTCGGCGAACTCCTCCTCAAAAGCCCCGAGTTCGCCAAACTGTGGGAACGCTACGACGTCCGCCCCCACACCGCCGGGACCAAAACCTTCCACCACCCCGAAGTCGGCGACCTCACCCTCGGCTACCAGGGCATGCTGCTGGAAGGCGCCCCCGGCCACCGCATGTCCGTCTACCACGCCGAACCCGGCACCCCCGACCACGACGCCATGATCCTGCTCGACATGGCGGCCCCCGCCTCCACCGACACCCACCCCATCGACCGGACCCACCGGCCCAGCTGATCATTCACTGTCACTCCACCACGCTAGATTCCTTGGGGCCGCCGTGGGGCAGGTGGAGAAGGTCGGGTCGGGGCAGGCGGGTACGGCAGGTCGCGGGCATCGGCCTCGACCGTCTTCCCCCAGAGGTGTGCACCCCCGAACCGTGAGTCCCGTCCCAAGGGCAGGGAAGCCGAGCTGTCGGCTGCGCTCGGCTTGCCGATGGCCTCAGCGTGGCCGTTCCGCCATCCAGCGGCGGTGACGTGCGGCGTGGCGTATCCCGTCGGGCGGGGAGGTCGTGGCCGGTGGCGCCTGGGGGGCGATGGCGTGGGCGAGCGCTGCGGCGCGGATGCCGTGGATGATCTCGTCGAGTGCGCCGATCGCCTGCCGCAGTGTCCTGCGTAGCCGCTCGGTCTCAGCGGGGGTCACCCGGCGATGGGCCGCGGCGGCAGGTCGGCCGTCGCGCTGCCGCCGGGGCAGCTGGTCGTCACCGTCCTGTGGGCTGAGCCGGGCGAGGTCCTGATGCAGGTCCATGCTGACGGTGAACGCCCGGCGGATCAGCCCGTCGGCCAGCACGGTGAAGTCGGGGGGCCCGCCGTCCGCGGGTAGATGGGGCCGTTGTTCCGGCATCGCAGAGCTTCCTTACTGGATTGAACGACGACGGCCCCGCGGTGGTGAACTCGCTCCGCCCGCCGCGCGAGCCCAGAGCGGCGGCGTGGATTTCCTCTCCGGCCGCATCAGCCGCCGGCATCCGGAGCGTGGGGAGAAGAGTCCGGGTGGACGTTGAGACCGCGGTCCAGGCCGGTGATGCGCAGCAGTTTGGCGACCTGCGGGCGGGGGGCGGACAGCCGCAGGGTGAGGCCGAGTCCGGTGGCCTGGCGCTGGATGCCGATCAGCAGGGTCAGCCCCGCCGCGTCGCAGAAGGTCACCCCACTCAGGTCGAGGATCAGCAGCCGGGCGCTCCTGGGCAGCGCGGCGAGCAGACGCTCACCTAGTGCGGGGGCGGACGCCATGTCGAGATCGCCCTGCAAGGCGAGAATGGCGATTCCCGATCGTCCGCGGGGAAACGCAGTGGCCCTGGCGGCTCCATGGGAGCGGTTCACTGCTGCGAACCTGGTGTGTTCGGCGTATCGGTTGCTCAGAGCGGTGGGCCTGCTGCCGGTCATGGCGATCTCCGATCGCGAGGTGGTGGCTCCGGCCGTGTGAATCCTGTCCGCTGATCAGCGCGACGTCGCCGGTTCACGCAGTCGTTCGCCTTGCCGTGTCGAGGCGCTTCGGGGTGGTTCGGCGCCCCACCCGTCCCGCGGCTTGGCCGGAGCGGTCGGTACGACCGGCACGTCGCGGGCGGGCAGCCTGCCGGCAGGATCGGCGGCCCTCTCCAGGGCCGCCTGAGCCGCCGCACTGCCGGTGGCGGCCGGGACGGTGAGCAGCTCGACGCGGCGGCCGTCGGCGTAGATCGCGGTGAGCAGCCCGGCGGGCAGGTGGTCGAACCAGCTCAGCAGGACCTCGCGGGTGTCGTCGGGACCGTTGACGAGCAGGCGGCGCGGATGGCTGTCCCAGTCGGCCGCCCGCAGCAGAACGTGGCTGATCGGCCGGCGGTCGTCGGGTGGGCCGTGGGCCCTCAAGGCCAGCAGCAACCCGGGCAGTTCGGCGACCGGATCGGCCGAGCGGGGCCACCACGCACCGTCCAGAAGCGTGCGGCCCCGTGCTGAACGGTTTCGGCTGAGCGGGGCGGACGGCCGCAGGGCGAGCCGGGGGGCCGAGGGCGGCGGAGGGCCGACGATCGTTCCTGGTTCCGCGGTGGCACGCATGGGATTCCCCTTCCCCTTGAACCGCGAAGCGGTTCCGAGCAGTGAACGAGCCGGTGTGGCGGATCACCCTCTAGGGTGGGGATGTCGTCTTTGCCGGATATGTTTACTCTAGCCGCCAACCCTCGGCGCCTTAAAAACCTGGAGTAATATCCGCCCAAGTTTTCGACATTTCTCCCCTGTCTTTTGATTCTGAGGGTTTGACGGAGGGGGATTTCCAATTCCGAATTTCCGTCCGTCCGGAGGTGCCGAATCCGTGCCGCCAGGGCCGACCTGGGGGCTTCTCGGCGTCCTTGATCTGCAGTGATCAGTAGTGGAGCGCGGCACGAGGAACGTCCCCTGGCCGCTCAGCGTGGCGAGAAATGCAGGCGTGAGGAGAGCTGCCGAGGCCCGCCGGGCTCCGACCGCCCCACCGGCTCCGGTGGCCGCTGGGGTCAGCGGGAGCGCAGTCTGTCGAGGCGATGGGCCGGCACCCCGAGCGCCTGCAGAGCGTCGCGCAGTTCGCCGCGCTCCGTTGCGCTGACCGGTGCGTCCCTCATGTACAGGCCCATGATCAGCTCGCCGATCGCCTTCTCCCACCGCCCGAGGGCGGCCGAGTCGGCCACACGCCGCAGCGTCGAGGCGGGAAGGCGATCCTGGAAACCCCCGGGCAGGCACCGCATGGCGTCAGCCAGCTCCCGGTGCTGCGCGGCTGCCAGCGGTGGCGCGGATGCTGGTTCGGGGGGCGGTCTGGTGAGACCGAGTAACCGCACCATCTGATCCATCGCGCCCACAGCGTGCCCCTGCCTTTGCTGGCCCGGAGGGGGCGCCCGGCGTTCGTGCCCGTTATTCCGGAGGTGTGGCCAGCTCATACCCCCGAACGCCCAGGCCCACCCATCGCGATGAGCCGGCGCAGGGTGGTCCGGCGCTCCAGTGACCTCGATCGCCGGCAGCACCCCCGGGTGAGGCCCGGTGGCGTAGGCTCCGTGGTACCGGAGGCACTTCGTGCGCGGGCCGCCATGTCGGCGCCGTCTCCGGCGATCACGACCCGGTCCTCCACAGACCGAGAACGGGGCCTTCGAGATGGCCCGCACGGTCTTCGATTCGCATACGTCGCCAGGCGGCGGTCCCGGTCGGCCAGGTGCCGCGGAGGAGATCCGCGCCTCCCGTGCCACGCGATTCGGTGTCATTCATCGCCCACCTCCCGGGGCGGTAGAGCGTTCCGTGATCGGAGATCACCAATGAGCGCCATGACCGCCGCGTCCACTGCCGATGATCTGACCACGGCACCCGCCACGGGACGGGTGCCCGCCCGTCGGCGTCCCGGCCACACCACCGTCGCGCTGCACGGTGACCTCGATGCCGCCGCGGCGCCGGCACTGCGCGAGCATTTGCTGCGCATGCTGCGTCCAAGCGGCAGGCTGCTGATACTCGACCTGGGAGAGGTGCCGTCCTGCGACGAGGCGGGGCTCGCCGTTCTGGTCGGCGTCCAGCGCCGCGCGGCAGGACTCGGGATCATCGTCCGCATCGGTGCCCCGAACCGGCAACTCACCGAACTCCTCCACCTCACAGGTCTGGACCGCGTACTCGTGGTCCAGACGGCTCCGGGGTGACGATGAAGGACGAATACCTCGCGCTGATGAAGGGCCTCGCCGCGGGCATGGCCCTTGCGCTGACCGCCGTCTGCGCGGTCATCGCCGTCGTCTCTCTGATCGTCTCCTGAATCGGCCGGCCGGAGGCGACCGCGCAGTGCACCCAAGACCCTTCGGGGACCGGGCCGGCGGCAGATCGGACCGCGCACCTGCGTAACCGAGGTGTTCCGGTGGCCGCGAGGGGCAGGGGTCCTGATGTCCGACCAGGAGGAACAGATGAGCGGGCAGCCGCACGACCGGGTCGGCGCGGACCACGCGGGCCCGGTCGAGGCGATGGACTCGGCGATCGTGGCCGTCAGCGCGTCCGGCAGGATCACGGCCTGGAATCCCTGGGCCCGGCATCTGCTGGGTTACACCGCCGAGGAGGCGCTGGGACGGCCGATGGAGCGGTTCCTGCCCCGCATCGCAGCGGGCGGTGCCCCTCCGATGCGAGACCACCGCATCCTGCGGGCGCTGCGGGCCGGTGTCCCCGACCACGCCGACGGCGACTCGTTCACCCATCGTGACGGGCACCCGGTGATGCTGGCCTGGTCATCCGCTCCGATCCACGCCGACGAGCCGGGAACTGAGGGACGCGGAGCCGGGGCGGTGACCGGAGCGGTCATCGTGCTGCAGGACGCGACCGAGCGGCTCCGGATCGAGCGGGAGCAGCACGACCGGATGGAGCAGGCGCGGCGGGCCAACTCCCGGCTGGCGCTGGTCGCCGAGATCACCACCGTGCTGTCGTCCACCCTGGACGAGAACGAAGTGCTGCGGCGACTGGTCCGGCTGGCGGTGCCCGCACTCGGTGACTGGGCGGAGGTCGACCTTCTCCTCCCCGACGGCCGCGTCGAGCGCGTTGCCGCGACCCACCGCGACTTCTCCCCCGCCGACATCGCTCGCCTGGAAGGGCCGCTGCCACCGCTCCCCCGGTCCCCGCGCGGCCCCCTCGCGCGAGTGCTGCACGGCGGCACGACCATGGTCGTCGGCGGCGACGCCGCCCGGCCCTACTCCGACGAGCCGCTCACCGCCGCCCAGCACGAGCTCTTCCAGACCATGGACGCCCACAGCGTGATCATCACCCCGCTGGCCGCCCGGGGCGAGACCTATGGCGCGCTGACCCTGGGCTACTCCCGTCCCCGGCACGACTACGGTCCTGACGACCGGCTCGTCGTGGAGGACATCGCGCGCCGCACCGGCCTCGTCCTGTCCAACGCCCGGCTCTTCGCCACCCAACGGAACACGGCCGAGGCCATGCAGCGCAGCCTGCTCACCCCTCTGCCCCAACCGGACGACCTGCAACTCCAGGCCCGGTATCTGCCCGCCGCCCAGGCCAGCTGGGTCGGCGGCGACTGGTACGACGCCTTCCCCCTCGCCGACAGCGCCACCGGGCTGGTCATCGGCGACATCATGGGCCACGACCTGCACGCGGCGTCCCGCATGGCACAGGTCCGCAACATGCTCCGGGCCCTGGCCTGGGACCTCGCCGCGCCCCCGAGCATCGTGCTGGAGCGCCTGGACGCGGTGATGGACGCCGTCAGCGACGCCGAACTCGCCACCGCCGTGTTCGCCCGCGTCGAGAGGACCGCCGCCGGGCCCTGGCACCTGCGCTGGTGCAACGCGGGCCACCCCCCGCCGCTCCTGATCACCCATGACGGCGCCACGACGTTCCTCGAAGAGCACGGAATGCTGCTCGGCAACCCCGGCCTCACCGGTGGCCGCCCCGACGGCACCCGCGAACTGCCCGCGCTGTCCACCCTGCTGCTCTACACCGATGGCCTCATCGAGACCCGCGGCACCGACCTGACCGACAGTCTCACCGGCCTTCGCCGCCACAGCGCCCACCTGGCCCGGCTCCCCGTGGCCGAACTGTGCGACCAGCTCCTGGAGCGCATGGAACTCAGCGGCGAGGACGACCTCGCCCTCCTCGCCCTCCGCATCCCCGCATGAAGGCACGGGCACCACGCCCCCGCGACCGGGACCGGCGTGCGCCTCCGCTCACAGGGGTTCGCTGATCCAGCGCCAGCCGCCGTCGACACGCCGCGCACTGATCAGCTGCGCGCTCCCGGAGTCCGCGACCTCGGCGATCATCCTGACCAGCCGGCGGTGGAAGTCCGCGGGCGGACGGCCCTCGCCCTGCGCCCCCTCCAGAAGGGACACGCTGACCTTCGCCTCGTCGCGCAACTGCACGGTCAGCCGACCGGTCCTGTCCAGACGCAGGACCACGATCGCATCAGCACGGATCAAGTCGCCTTCAGCAGCCGAAATCCATACCTCTGGTGCATTACCGCTCATGAGCCCCACCCTCCATGAGTCCAGGAGCCCGCCTCACCCCCGAACCTAGTACGGCCCCCGCCACAGCCCCCTCGGCGCGCCGACGAAGAGGGCAAGGCCCAACGAAACGAGGTACCCGCGATAGGCGGCCGGTCAGCGACGACTCCGGCCTCTTCCCCATTGGATGGCGCGGCGGAAGCGCCGATCACTTCACCAGCCCCCTTCCTCCCCCCGGGGGAAACAGACCCGGCCATAGCCTCACCTCAAGCTCCCACCACCTCACCTCCGTCGCCGTTGCTGCCGGCCATGTCGGCTCGTTGTCCGCTCCACGGTTCTGAAACAGGGCAGCACCACACGGCATGGCGCGGCATGGGGATGGGGTCGGATGTGGACAGAACAGTACAGCCCGACACTAGGAGCACTGCCCTGATACGAGAGTCGCGGACTTTCAATCCGTAGGTTGTGGGTTCGAGTCCCACGCGACCCACCCAGCCCAACCAGGGCAGACACGAGACCACCCGGCTTGTCCGCCACCCGCTTCGCCCCGCTTCGTCCCTATCTCGGGTCAAAAGATCAACATGCGTCGGGCAGCGCAGGAGCCGATCGAGCTTGATGTCGGTGAGGCAACGGCCGCTTCAGGATGTGGCGGAGCCCGCGACCGGGCTTAGAAGCGGGTTGGCGTTGGCGGCGACGAAGTCGCGGGCGGCTTGGCAGAAGGCGCGGATGCGGTTGGTCTCCGCGGACGTGCGCCAGGTCAGCCGCCATTCGAATGGAAGGCCGTCGCGTATGGGTACGTAGGCGACGTCCGGGCGTCCGTCGTACAGGCTCGCGTGCGTGGGGACCGGGAAGATACCGCGGCCCGCGCCGACCAGGGCGAGCAGTTCCTGGATGGTCCCGAACTCCGTGCCCCGCTCGATGGGCTTGCCCGTGGGGGTGGCGGTCGGGGTGGTGAGGGCGTCCAGTTCGGCGGGGACGCCGCGCGGGCGCAGGACCTTGTCGCGAGAGAGGTCCTCGATGGAGACCGAGGAACGGCGGGCAAAGGGATGCCTGGCCGAGACGGCCAGCATCGGCGGCTCGTGGAAGAGAATCGGGCCTTCGCTGAGGTCGGGCCCCGGGGCCCGGGCCGCTGTGAGCATGAGGTCGACGGCGTCGCCGAGCAGCGGGGCGAAGCCGTCGGTGTACCGGGTCTCCTCGATCTGCACCTGGCAGGCCGGGTGCCGGGCGTGGAAGGACTCCACGACGTGGAGGACGAACTGGGCGGTGGCGGTGCCGATGAAGCCGACGCGCAGGAGCCCGTCGACGCCCCGGCCGGCGGCGACCGCTCGTTCGATGCCGTCGAGGATCTGCTGGTAGGCGGGCCGCAGGTCGTCGTAGAGCCGCCGGCCGATCGGGGTCAGCGCCACCCGGCGGCTGGTCCGGTCGAACAGCGCGGCACCGACCGCCCGCTCCAGCTTCTTGATCGTCTTGCTGACCATCGCGACCGAGACCCGCAGCCTCTCGGCGCTGCGGCCGAAGTGCAGCTCCTCGCCGACCGTCAGGAAGATTTCGATCTCGCGCTGCTCCACCATGCCCTCCAACCGTCAACCCCCAGGTTAACGATCCTTGCATGATCGGCTGTTGTTGACGATTCCTGCGCGCCCGATGGTTGTGGTGTGGCCAGAACGGCACGGCCACCGCTTCGGAACTGAGGAGAGCCCCTGTGACTTCCCGTGATCTGACCCTTGTCCTGGGCGGGACCGGCAAGACCGGACGACGCGTCGTCCAGCGGCTGACCGGACGCGGCCTCCGGGTCCGGATCGGCTCGCGATCGGGCGGGGTGCCCTTCGACTGGGCGGACCGTGCGACGTGGGCGCCCGCGCTCGACGGTGTGCACGCGGTATACGTCGCCTACTATCCGGACCTGGCCGCCCCCGGTGCGCCAGAGACGATCGGCGCGTTCGCCGAGCTCGCGGTGGAGTCGGGCGCGGGGCGTCTGGTGCTGCTGTCGGGGCGCGGCGAGGACGAGGCGCTCGCCTGCGAACGGACGCTTGCCGCTTCGGGCGCCGACTGGACGGTGTTGCGCGCTAGCTGGTTCGCCCAGAACTTCAGCGAGAGCTACCTCCTCGACCCGGTGGTGAGCGGCGAGGTGGTGCTGCCAGCGGGTGAGGTGCGCGAACCGTTCGTCGACGCCGGCGACATCGCCGACGTCGCCGCGTCGGTCCTCACCGAGGACGGGCACGGCGGCCGTACATACGAACTGACCGGACCGCGGCTGCTCACCTTCGCAGAAGCCGTCGCCGCCATCGGCCAAGCGGCCGGCCGCGACATCGCCTACGTGCCCGTCCCCGTCGACACCTACGCTCGCGCGCTGGCGGCCGAAGGTGTCCCGGACGAGGTCACCGGCCTGCTGACCTACCTGTTCACCACTGTCCTGGACGGCCGCAACGCTCACCTGGGCGACGGTGTCCAGCAGGTCTTGGGCCGCCCGGCCCGCGACTTCTCCGACTACGCCAACGACACCGCCGCCACCGGCATCTGGACCTCCAAGGACGCGATATGAAGATCCTGCAGACCGCGACCATGCTGGCCGCCCTCATCTCCACCGGGCTCATGGCCGGGCTGTTCACCGGCTTCGCCTACGCCGTCATGCCCGGCCTGAACCGATCCTCCGACCGAACGCTCATCGAGGCCATGCAGGGCATCAACAAGGCGATCCTCAACCCCGCTTTCATGCTGCCCTTCATGGGATCCATCCCCCTGATCGCGCTGGCGGTGTTCCTGGCCTGGCGCGGCCACGGCCGGCCGGCCATGCCCTGGCTCATCGCCGCGCTCGCGCTCTATCTGATCGCCTTCATGGTCACCAGCGGAGTCAACGTCCCCCTCAACGACCAGCTCGCCAAGGCCGGCGATCCCCAGCACATCGACCACCTGGGCACCGTGCGCGACCAATTCGAGAACAGGTGGGTCATCGGGAACACCGTCCGAGCGCTCCTGCACACCGCCGCGTTCGCCTGCCTGGCCTGGGCCCTGGTCGTGTACGGCGCACACCGCCTCAACGAAGGCCCGGGCACGAACGCGTCAGCGGTGCCTTCGACGCACAACAACGGTGCAATCGTCCCTGCCGCCCCCCACCACCCGCGCCCCGTCCACCATGGTGCGCACCACACCCTCCATCGCTGATTCCGCTCACCCCGCACCTGCACCGCCTCGCCGCTCACTCCGCCGGCACGGGCCCGCTGGGCCCGTGCCGGCGGGCCCGTGCCGCAACCGCGGGCTCGTCCGGGGCGTCGCCGCCGACCGCGAGCATAGGAATGAAAGTCGACCCCTCGCACGGGGGAGTTCGATGGGCGGCCGAGCCAGTGACTCCGTCGGCTCGCGGGCACGCCCCGGGCTGGCAACGGCCACCTCTGCGAACTGACGAGGGCATGACCGGAGGCTTGAGCGGGGCGGTAGTAGCAGGGAATGCCCCCGCTACTGGCGGCGTGAAGAGGAGTCAATTTGGGGAGGGAGACGACCCGCTGGCGCAGTTAAGACGGACGCTGGCAGCCTGAGCCGAGCCATTTTTCCCACTTACAGAGAAACGGTGTCCCAGTTTCTCCTTCAAGACTCGAATCGATGCCGCACTTCGCCGCCGCTACTAGCCGATTGCCGACCTAAGAGGGCGCCATCGAACAACCGCCGGAAGTGCCGGGACCGCAGGGCGATGGCGCGGGTCAGAGCGTCACCTTTCTTGGCGCCGCCTGGCGGTGTACTTGAAGAAGACCGTTCCTGCCGAGAAGATGACGGCGGCCACTCCGATCAGGATGAGGATCTGGACGAACGCCGACGCTGCTGATGGCATGGGGGTTCCTTTCCCGGCGGAGCGGCTGGGGGTCGGCTGTCAGGCGCCGCCCCGAAGGGAGACCTTCCCGCTGGGCCATGACGGACGCCTCGATCTCGGGACGAGGGCGGCGGCCCGGACGGGTTCGGTCGCCACGATCACGACATCGGCCCCGAACGTCTCCCCGTCGGCGGGCCGCAACCCCTCAGCGGTGACAGCTCGCACGGCGGTCGCCAGTGACAGGGCTCCGTCCGGCAGTCGGGCCGCACGTTGCTCCGGTATCCGTCCCATGCCGAGCGGAGCTGTTCACGCGTGGCCGAGCGATCGTCGGTGATCTCCAGATCGGCCAGGTCAGAGCGAGGTCGGCCGGTTGGACGCACAGCGCCGCGCAGTCGATCAACTCGTGAAGGGAGGCCGTTGTCGCCCTGGAGCGAATGCGCAGCTCTTGGGGAGACTTGTGGTGCTCGACATCTAAGCGTCGGCGTTCTTGCACCGGATCCCGCCGGACCCCTCCACGCCCAGCACCCACCCGGTCAAGCCGCCGTCTCTACGGTCGCCACGCCGGCGCGGACCATGATGCGCTCGCTCTGCCGACAGGTCGACATCCGTCACAAAAGTGGACTTATGGGGACAAATACCCCTAATCGGGGGCACCGATCCTGGCAATCTCGGCAATCCGCGCTTCCACCTTGGGGGGTTGTGACAGCCTAGCTACGGGTTGTGCCCATACGAGAGTCCGCATTAACCAATGTCGCGAACTGCTGTCGACGCACCGAGGATGCCGATGCCTGATTTCTTCCAATCCACCACCGGTGCCGAGCAACAGAATGTCCGGCGAGCCCGCAGGTCAGTAGCCCATGGTACGCATCGACAGAACAAAATACGAGCGCTTCACCTGTCCATTTCCGTGCTCCCCGCAGTGATTATGGGTTTTCTCGGGTTCGCCGCCGTGGCGGTCGTGTACGACGGCACCGTCGTGACCCAGGGTGCGCGGCTGGTGCTGATCATGGCGACGGCCGGGGCGGTGATCACCCTCGGAGCCGCCTTCGTGGCGGCGGACTCGGCGACCCGCCAGATGCAGCGGCGGCTGTCCGAGTCGGCCCTCCAGGGTCAGGAGAACATGCAGCGGCGGCTCGGCGAGCTCGGATTCCTGATCCTTGAGGGGCGGCGGGACCTGCAGCGGCTGGCCGAGGGGCTCCGCGCCGGCGGGACGGCCGCCCCGATCAGCGAGGACTTCCCGCCCCCCGTCAACGCCGACTCCTATCTGCAGCTCGTGCACGAGCTGCGGAAGGCGCAGAGCGCGGCCTGGAACGCCGTGGTCGGCGCCGCAAGCCGCGATGCGGCCGGTGAAAGCGGTCACCGGGTCGCGGTCTTCGTCAACCTGGCCCGGCGGATGCAGTCGCTGTCGCATCGGGCCATCCAGGGCCTCGACGAGCTGGAGAACCAGGTCGAGGACCCAGACCTTCTCAAGGGGTTGTTCAGAGTCGACCATCTCAGCACCCGCATGCGTCGACAGGCCGAGAGCCTCGCCGTGATCGGCGGAGCTGCTTCGCGCCGCCGGTGGACCAAGCCGGTGACGGTGTACGAGGTGCTGCGCTCGGCCATCGCCGAGGTGGAGCACTACAACCGAGTCAAGGTGGTGCCTCCGGTCGAGGGGAGCCTGGACGGCGGCGCGGTCGCGGACGTCGTCCATCTACTGGCCGAGCTCATCGAGAACGCCACCAAGTTCTCGCCGCCGCAGACGCAGGTGCTCATTCGCTTCGAGAGGGTTGCCGCGGGCATGGCCGTCGAGGTCGAGGACCGCGGCCTGGGCATCCCGCGGGAAGACCAGCGGCGGCTGAACGAGCTGCTCGCCGATCCCGATCGGGCCGACACTGAGGAACTGCTGAAGGACGGGCGGATCGGACTACTGGTGGTATCCGCGCTCGCTCGCCGCCACAAGGTCCGCGTCCAGCTCCAGGGCAATGTCTACGGCGGCACCCAGGCCATCGTCGTCGTTCCGCAGGAACTGGACGGCCGCGAAGCGGAGGAGGCGGAGGAGGCGGAGGCGAGGCCCCCGGCGGAACCGGTGGCCGCCGGGGCACGACCCGACGCGAGCCTCTCGTCCCCACTACCGGCGCGCGTTTCCGGCTCCAGGCAGGGCGTCGAGACCCGTCAGGGTCTGCCGCTGGATGAACGTGATCCGCTCGGCGCCTCCCTGCCGGCGCCCTCGGCGGCTGAGGATTCCCGGCACCGGCTCCCTCCCCTGCCCGCGTCCGGCGCCCCGGCGGCCATGACGGGCCACGGAACCGCGCCGGACTCCGGAACGGGGCCGGGCTTTCCGGGCGGCGCCGGCGAGCGGCCGCCATTGCCGCAACGCCAGGCCCAGACCAGCCTGGTGCCCGAACTGCTCAATGCGCCCGCTCCCCCGCGAGATGATCAAGAAGTCGAATACAATCCCGGTTTCATGGCCGCATTCAAGAAGGGTCTGGACAGCGGCGCCCAGGAATACAACGACTCCGCCGGTGATCCCGACAATGCGAACTGACGATAAGTACACGACAAGGAGTTTCCGTTGAGTGTTGCCTCCCCGAACCAGGGTCGAGATCTTGCTTGGCTGTTGCGGGGGCTCGGCGAACAGGTTCCGGTCATTCGCGGCAGCGTGCTGCTGTCGTCCGACGGAATGATGAAAGCCGCCGACGGCTTTGACCGCGCCAGCGCAGAACATCTCGCCGCGCTCGCCTCGGGGCTCTTCTCCATAGCACGTAGTGCCGGAACGAAGTTCGACGACAGCAATGAGGTGCGGCAGGTCGTCGCGGAACTGAAGTCCAGCCAGTTGTACATCTCCTGGGCCGGTTACAACTCCGTGCTCGCGGTGCTCGCCCGGGCGGAGGCCGACCCGGCCGTCGTGGGTTTTGAGATGGCCCGGCTGATCAAGGCCGTCCGCCCCTTCCTGGACACCGCGGCACGGTCGACGGCCGCGACGAGCGACCGAAGCCGCGCGTTTTGACGACCGGCGACGATGAGCTCTGGCTCGACGAAGCCGCCGGGCTGCTGGTACGCCCGTACGCGGTGACGGCCGGCCGCACCCACCCGACCGTCGACCTGGACATGCTGTCCTTGGTGGTGGCGGCCGACGGGCATCCCCCGGCCATGGATCCAGAGCATGCCAAAGCGCTCGAGCTGTGCCGCAAGCCGACCCCGGTCGCCGAGGTCGCGGCACATCTGCGGCTCCCCGTGGTGGTCACCAAAGTCCTCATCTCCGATCTGGTGGACAGCCAGGTGATGACCGCACACGCGCCGCGAACCGCGGCCGATCCCACCGACCGAGCCCTTTTGGAGAAACTGCTCGATGGCCTACAACGAGTCTGAGGCGCTCCCCACTCAGGTCAAGATCCTCATAGCGGGCGGTTTCGGTGTGGGGAAGACGACGTTCGTCGGTGCGGTGAGCGAGATCGAGCCGCTGAGCACCGAGGAGCTCATCACCTCGGCCAGCGTCGGCATCGACGATCTCGGCGGGGTCGAGCACAAGACCACCACCACCGTGGCGCTCGATTTCGGCAGGATCACGATCGAACAGCACGGGATCGTCCTCTATCTGTTCGGGACGCCGGGGCAGCGGCGGTTCTGGTTCATGTGGGACGAACTGAGCGCCGGAGCGTTGGGCGCCATCGTGCTCGCCGACACCCGCCGTCTGGAGGACTGCTTCGAGGCGGTCGACTTCTTCGAGAGCCGGGGGACCCGGTTCCTCGTCGCGGTCAACGAGTTCGACAGCGCGTTCCGCTACGGATCCGAAGAACTGCGGGCCGCTCTCAAACTCGACCCGCGCGTACCGATCGTGCTGTGCGACGCACGGGACCACACCTCCGCCATTTCCGCGCTGCAGGCCCTGATCCGGCATCTCCTCACAGGCGCCCCCGCAGTCCCTGCCTGACAGAACTCCAACACATGGAAAACGCTTAATTCGGTGCCGCCACTTCGTTCTCGGTCCGCAATCCGCTAAATCAGCGTGCCCATCTTCGCAGTCGGTCATAAATGGAGGCCTCCGTGACATATTCATCCAATGACCAGGCCGGGGCGTTCTCGGCCCGTCCCTTGATGCCGCCCGATCGTGAAGCGGCCCAGCGCGTGAAGCGCCTCCGGGAACTCGGCCTGGGGCAGGCACGGGAGGGCGAATTCGATGATTTCGCCCGCAGAGTCGCGATGGAAGCGCAGGAGCTCGTCGGGCTTCCCGGCACACCGGTGGCCTTCGTGAACCTCGTCGGCGACGATCAGTTCATCTGCGGCGTCTACACGCCACCGGCAGCCGCCGAACTCGTGGGTGGCGTCCTCGGGGCGCGAGTGCCCCTCGACGCCGGCTACTGCCCGCATGTCGTCGTCCGGCGCAAGGCCCTGATTCTGGACGATGTCCTTGATTATCCGCGTTTCGCGGGCAATCCGATCGTCGACAAGCTCATGGTGCGCAGCTACGCCGGAGCTCCGCTGACCGACCGCACGGGCACGGTTCTCGGCACGATCTGCGTCGTGGACAGCGAACCGCGCCCGTGGGGCAGGGCCGGGCTGGATCTCCTGAAGCGCCGGGCGGTCGACCTCGCGGACCTGATACACCGCCGCGAGGGCCTGCCGGGCTAGCCGCCCGGCGGGTCCGGTGAGAGGTCCGGAGAAACGGACCGGGGGCGATCCCGGCGCCGCTCTCCGGACCTACTCGGCGATGAGACCGTCAGGGCTCAAGCCGCCCGGCAACCTCGCGCGCCGACGGTGGCGTCGGGCGGTGAGGGGGTCCGGGGGATCACCGTGGCCGGGTCTCGGTCGCCGGGCCTCGGTCGCCGGGCCCGTCCGCGGCCGCGGATCACGAGACCCGACTCTTCGGCCCGTAGGCGTCGAGTATTCCGGTGGCCAGCAGCCGGAATTCCGCGGCGACACCGACGATGTCATTCCTGAGGAACTCGATGGCGGGCCGGACCCGTGCCGGATCTGCGGCGGTCTCCTCAGCCCATTTCAGGACTTGGGCGACCGCGATCAGGTAGGCGATCGCGCGGCCGGCGAGGACCTGCTGCGCCTGGCCCAAGCGCTGATCGAGGAACCCCAGGTCCTCCTGGAGCGCTGCGACGGCGGGCGCTGTGAGCGGCCAGTCGGCCAGGAACCCGCTGAGAGGCCGACCGGACCGCCGGGTCAGGCAGTGCGCGGTCAGTTGCTGGCTGAGCATGTCGTTGTTGCCGTCGAAAATACTGAAGACCCGTGTGTCCAGGAACGCCTGACCGGCGATGTTGGTGGGAGACCCGCAGCGGTATCCCTCAGCGCCGGTCAGCTGCTGATAATGCTGGGCCGCGCTGATCATCCGCTCGGTCGCGACGGTTTTGAGAGCCTGCACGGCCGGAAACGCCGGAGCCAGGTCGCTCTTGAAGTCCACTCTCGTCTGCAGGTAATGGCTGAGCGCCTCGCAGATGGTGGAGGAAGTGTCGATGGCCGCGAGCCTGTACTTCACGAACCCGATCCTGGACTGCGACTTCCGCCCGATCTGGCGGCCCTCCGCGTACGCGTGCGCCTCCCGGCTGATGCGGCGCAGGAAGCCGGCCCCCGCCGCCGCCAGCAGCGCTCGCGACGCCAGGAAAACGTCCACCGAGTTCAGGCCCGTCTCCTCGGCATCGATTCGCCGGTGCCGAGGGACGGTCACATCGATGTCGTTGACCCCGTAGTCCAGCAACTTCAGGCCGAGCGCCTCGTACAGTTCGACGGTGCGGAACCCCTCGCTCCGCCTGACGACGAAGTAGCCGTACTCGTGACGGTGGGCGTTCTTCGCAAGGACCAGCCACCAGTCTGCGGAGGAGCTGAGCGCCTGCCAGTGCTTGCGGCCGCGGATCCGGTAGCCTCCCTCGCACTCCTCGAATGTGGTCGTCATGACGGAGAGGGCGGAGCCGGCGCCCGGCTCGGTGGCGGCGAGCCCGGCCATCAGGGGATCGCCGCCGGCGAACAGCGGCAGCATCTCCTGCTTGGCTTCTTCACCGGCCCACTTCACCACCGGGAGAAGCGCAAGTGCCGTGTTGACTATCACGTAGACACCGAGTGCCACGTTCCATTCAGAGGCCGTCTCGACGATCCGACACATCTCGACGCTGCTGTCTCGCCCCCCGTACTGCTTGGGCAGAGTCGGAAGCCGGACGCCGGCCCTGACAAGGAGCGCCCAACTGTCGGGCGGAAGGATCTGCTGCGGGAAGGTCGCCGAGTCGAACTTGGACGCGACCGCGTCGAAGCCGGCGATGAACTCGTCCGTCGACAGAGCCAGCAGATGATTCGTCGGCAGTACATCATTCGTCATGGTGTCCGCTCTCACGGGTCGTCCTGCCAGGGGCAAGGGGGGAAGCTGCCAGGATCCGGCGGTCAAGGGCGCGCCGATGTTCTTTTCATCCGCTGTGACAGGCCATGGACCACCTTCCGAATCACCGGGATCTTGGGCATATGTCATGGTCATTCGGTCGATCAAGGAGTGCAAGGAACATCATGCTTACCGCAGTGGGCGCGTTAATCATTCACACCTGTGTGACCTGCACAGACTCGCGGATCAGCAGAGCTCGCCCTCCTCGGACCATGACCTGACCACAGCGCAATCACGAGACGTGGTTCCAGCCCGGATGCGGAGATACACCCGGACTTGAGTACCACGGCGCCATACCGCGGACGGATTCCACACTCGAACCGACCGCGGTGTTGATCAAGGTTACACGGAGCCCTTTTCAGCGCGATATGGTCCTGCGGAGTTTCGGGGTTGGACTGGCTTTGTCGAGTCCTTTATTGGGCTTCACGCAGGTGAACCAGGGGTCGTCAACGCCCGGCGAGAACTCTGCGCGGTCGGCCCGGCCGGGATCCCAGGGGTGATGACGTTACGGCCGGTCCGGACAGGCCCCGGACTCCTAATACCGCCTCGCGTACCAGGTCGGTTGCTCGCCGAACATGCCCTTGAAGTCGCGGATGAAGTGGCCCTGGTCGACGTAGCCGAGGTCGGCCGCCAGCGCGGCCCAGTCGATCGCCCCGCCGGCGGCCATGCGTGCGGTCACCTCATGCAGGCGATAGCGGCGGATCACCCACTTGGGCCCGATGCCGACGTACTCCGCGAAAAGCCGTTGCAACCCCCGCATGCTCAGCCCGAGCTCGCCGGCGAGGTGCTCGACCCTGGTCACGGCCTTGTCCCTGGCGATCAGCTCGACCGCGGCCACCGCCTGGCGCACCCGGGGGTCGTCGTCCGGCAGGTGTTCCAGCAGGAACGCCTCCACGGTCGGCACGTCGAGCGTCGTGGGCAGGTCCGGGCCGAACACCTCGGTCGCCGGGACGACGCGGTCGGTGATCGTCGAGACGGAGGCGCCGAGGAACGGGCGGAAGCAGCCCGGCCGGAACGCGACGCCGAAGACCTGGTCGCGGCCCTCGAGGACCTTGATCTGGTAGCCGCTGCACACGCCGTTGACGTCCGCGCGGCCGCCGCCGAGCGACAGGTGCACGTTCGGGTACGGCACGATCTTCTGCCGGTAGGGCTCGGCGTAGTCCCAGCGAGCCTCCCAGTACCGCTCCACCCATGGCGCGAGCGCCGGCGACGGGTCGTGGAACGCGTGGCGTTGATGCCTGGTCCACGCACCGCGCAGCTCACGAACGTCCCGCTCCACACGGCAGAGTGTATGTCGCCTTTGTCCAATACCCCTCCGGCCCGGGTCCCCTAGCGTCGCCGCCATGTCACATCTGTCCGACGCCGCCGAGGCCATGGCCGCAGTCGTCCGCACCATCACCGACGCCCAGCTCGCCGACAAGACTCCGTGCACGGAGTACGACGTGCGGGCACTGGTCAACCACCTCCTGTTCTGGGGGCCGTCGCTCGCCGGCGGCGGCCGCAAGGAGTCCGTTCCGCAGCCGGCGGCCGCCGAGTCCGAGGTGGACCTGGCGGCCGGCGACTGGCGCGGCCGCCTGCTCGACCTGCTGGACGACATCACCTCGTCGTGGGCGCCGCCGAGCGCCTGGGAGGGCGAGACGAGCATGGGCACGCCGCACACGCTGCCCGCGCCCGTCCTGGGCGACATGATCGTCGGCGAGCTGGCCATGCACGCCTGGGACCTGGCGGTCGCGACCGGGCAGCGGCTGGATCTGCCCGCCGACCTGCTGACGCACCTGCACGACACGGTGTTCGCCAACGTGGAGCAGGGGCGGGAGATGGGCATGTACGGACCGCAGGTCGCGGTGCCGGCCGACGCACCCGCCTTGGACCGCATCCTCGGCCTGACCGGCCGTGATCCCGCCTGGACATAGCCCCTGGCCGGTGATGTCGGTCCCACCTGCTGAAGACCCGCAGGCTCCCGGTCTATGCCTCTGCAGCTAGGCCGGGGTGCCGCCGGTGTTGTGGATCAGCTGCTTGAGCACCTTCAGGGTGGTGACGTAGTCGGCGTCATCGATGTCCTGGTGGATGCGGGCCCCGATCGCCGGCGCGTGCTCCTTGACGTCGGCACGGGCCCTGTCCCCCGGCTCGGTGATCCACAGCCGTCCGTCGGCGTCGCGCGTGATCCAGCCGCGCTCCAGCAGGACCTCCGCCTCTGCCTTCAGGTCGTCTTCCGGTCTGATGTACGAGCTCATGGCCTGCTGGAGTTCGGGGATGGTCATGCCGTGGCCGTCGGGTGAGATGTCGTTCTTCGACAGGTTGCGCAGCAGCCAGAACTGGGGCTGGGTGAAGCCGATCTCGGCCAGTTGGGCCCGGATGAACGAGATGAGGGACTCGTAGGCCAGCCCGGTCCAGTAAGCGGCGGGCTGCGCGGCGGAGATGTGCTGGATGGTCATGTTCGGGTCCCCCTGAATGTCGGCTGATGTGAGCACCGTAAAACCTCAAGCACACTTGAGGGCAAGACCGGCCTCGTCCAACACCCGCCGCCCACGGAGCGCGAGAAAAAGGCAGTCGGCTCCGCGCCACTCGGGGGAAGGTCCCGGCGGCGGTTCGGGCCAAGTGGACGTCTACCGCGCTGGCCAGCACCGCCAGCCCGGCGAACACGCCTCTGGCGACGACCCGTGGCCGCTGAAACGGCGGCGCTCTGGGAGTAGGGCGGGCTCGAATTCCGATTGGACGGTCGGGAACCATCCGAGAATAGGCTTCCCGCAAACCGGGGGAACAGCAGAGTGTCCGCGCATCTGGGGGGAAGCTCAAGCTGTCGTCAGAGGGCCTCACGATGACGCGGTCGTTGAGCCCGGCCTGTCATTTGCTCGGCTGGGGGACCTTGCAGTTGGCGGTGGGGTTGAGACCGATGTAGTTGAGCGGACCGGAGGCCAATGTGATTCCGATCGTGGCAATTCTGGCGCAGCTGCCGTCGAACTGGGTGTAGTAGTGGCGCTGTCCCGCGGCGAGCGCTCCTATGACCAGCCAGGCGACGAGCATCCACCGTCCGGACCTCATCGCTACCTCCGGTGACCGCTTCGCCGACCCTGGGGTACGACAGTAACGACAAGATCGTCCATAGTTAAGCAAGTCGGGCCTGGTGTGTCATGTCACCAGGCCGTTGTGTTCTCGACGAAGCTCCGCCCACCGGGCGGTCTCCCGACGCCCCGACCGTGCACAACCCTCCCGCAGACATCGCCCAGCGTCCAGCCATATCGCTCCCACAGCTACACCCACGCTGGCTGCGGCGGCGTCGCCACGGGGGTCGTGGACGGGCACCACGCGTCCGGCTGTTGCGGGAGAACCCTTAGAAGGACGGCCGAGAAGATCGGGGATCGTTCGGGGTGCTCCCTAATGGCGAGGCGTGTCACCGACCTCAAGAGTTGAGACACGCGGTTCGCGAGCTCGCCGGCATGTCGAGTTCGAGGAGCGACACCCACGACGCGGCAGAAATGAGATGCAGTGCGCCTTGTAGGAAGACGCCGGAATCGCGGCGGCCCGGCCCCGGTGGACGCCCTCCCAGTGGTGGTGCGGCTGGACAACGTGGTTCGCCGCTACGGGGCCGGTCAGGCCGAGGTGGCTGCCCTGGACGGCGTATCGCTCGACTTCGGGCCTGGGACGTTCACCGCGATCATGGGGCCGTCGGGCTCCGGCAAGTCGACGTTGCTGCACTGTGCCGCCGGGTTGGACCGTGTGGACGAGGGCCAGGTGTGGTTGGCCGGCCAGGATCCGTCGCGGCTGCCGCGGCGGACCTTGACCGAGCTGCGGCGTGACCACACCGGCTTCGTCTTCCAGGCGTTCAATCTGATCCCGACGCTGACGGCGAAGCAGAACGTGGAGCTGCCGGTGCGGCTGGCGGGCCGCGTACCCGACCCGGACCAGGTGGCACGGTCACTGGACCGTGTGGGACTCGCCGACCGCGCCCACCACCTGCCGACACAGCTTTCAGGCGGTCAGCAGCAGCGGGTGGCGGTCGCGCGTGCGCTGGTCGCCCGGCCTCGGGTGCTGTTCGCGGACGAGCCCACCGGCGCTCTGGACATCCGCTCGTCGCGGGAGGTCCTCCGCCTGCTGCGCGACACCGTGGCGCAGAGCGGAACGGCCGTGATCATGGTGACGCACGACCCCGTGGCCGCGGCGCACGCCCAGCGGGTGGCGTTCCTCGCCGATGGACGTCTCGCCGGCGAGCTGGCCGGTGCGAGCGCGGAGAAGATCGCCGCGCGCATGACGCTGCTGGAGTCCGGTCGATGGGCTGATGGTCAGGGTGGGCACGAGCCGACCCGTTCCGACGCGGTGGGAGCCATCTGTGCGCGGGATTGACCGGCTGACCTGGGAGCTGGGACTGGCCAGCGTGCGACAGCGCTGGTCGAGCTTCGTGGGAGCGTTCGTGGCCCTGGCGGTCGGGACGCTGATCACGGCCGCCAGCATCCATGTCCTGGTGGCGACCACGAGTACACCCTCACCAGGGCCACAGCGTTTCGCGGCGGCTGAGAGCGTCGTCGTCCCGGTCGACGGTTTCGGGACGCCGTTGCCGGCACCGGCAGGCCTGCCCCGCGAGACCGTGAATCGGGCACAGCGCGCCGGCCCGTCCGTGGTGGATCGCAGCTTCGCGGTTCGAAGCCCGACCGGGACCGAGGCCGTGGGCCACGGATGGTCCTCGTCGTCCCTTGCCTCCTACAAGCTGCTCTCCGGGCATCGGCCGATCGATGACCACCAGATCGTCGTGGCGGCCGACGGCACCGGATCCGCTCACCTGGGCGAACGGGTCAGGGTGGCGACACCGCTGGGAACGGCGTGGTACACCGTCGTCGGCGCGGCCGAACGCAGGTCGTTCGAGGACGCGGTCTTCTTCACTGACGCGGAGGCCGCTCGCCTGTCCCCGGCTGTGAATGCGGTGGCCGTCCAGGCGCCGGCGTCCGCGGTTCGCGCTCGTGTGTCCGGCGAGACTGCCGGAGTACTCGCCGGTGACCTGCGGCGGGTGGCGGATCCGGCCGCCGTCGGCGGTCTCGGCAGAGCCCGGTCCGTGGTGCAGATGACCACCGGGCTGTCGGTCCTGGTCGTGGTGTTCGTCCTGATCGCGACGTTCGCCTTCGTCGTCGAGCAGCGGTCGCGCGAACTGGCGCTGCTGAGTCTGGTGGGCGCCTCGCCCGCGCGGATCCGAAGGATGGTCCGTGCGGAGACCGTGGTGGTCGGCGCCGCCGCGGCACTGCTGGGGTGCCTGCTCGGGATCCCCGCCAGCCTGCTGCTGCGGTCCTGGATGGTGGCGAACCACCTGGCTCCGGAGTGGTTCCACGTCGGTTTTCACCCCGCGGCGTTGGTGATCGCGTTCCTGGTCGGCATCGGAGCGGCGGTGCTCGGCTCCGCCGCCGCCTCATGGCGCGCGTCTCGCGCCCAGCCGCTCGACGCCCTGCGGGAGACGATGGCCTCGCCCCGCGTGATGTCTCCGGTGCGGTGGATACTCGGCGGCCTGATCCTGGTCGTCGCCATCACTGTCGCGCTCGTGTTCGCCGTGATCAGCCCGTTGAGCGCCGCGAATCCGGGAACCTATTTCGAGGTGCCCGTCCTTTGCGCGGCGGGTCTCGCGATTCTTTCGCCAGTGCTGGTGCGCCCTGTGGCACGGGTCGTGACCTGGCCGCTGATGCGCTTCGGCGCGCTCGCGCTGGTGCTGCGGCAGAGCACCCTCAATGGCGGACGCAGGGTGGCTGCCATCGTGACGCCGGTCGTCCTCGCCGTCGGCATGTTCGGCGGGATGATCGGCATGCAGAATTCCGGCCGTGACGCTGCCGCCCGCGAGCGCACTGCCTCGATCCAGGCCGACTTCGTCGCCACTCCGGACCTCGGCGGAACCTTCAATCTTCCAGCCGTCTCCGCCCTGCGCCACGCCGGCGGCATCCGGAGCGTCGAAGTGATCGACGAGGTCGTCACCCTGGCCACGAAGGACGGCACGGTTCTCGACGCGGTCGACGCGCGAGGCGTCGACCTCAGCGCTCTCGGCGACGTGGTGACGCCACGTGTGCGGCAAGGCTCGCTCGACGCGCTACCCGCCGGTGCCATCGTGGTCGGCCGCGACCTCGCCGCCTCCGCCGACCTGCGGATCGGCCAGCCCCTCGTGGCGCGGGCCGGCAACGGTCGTCGCGTTCCCGTGCACGTCGCCGCCGTTGTCGACTCAGTGCTCGGGGGTGGTGCGGCCTACGTGCCCAGCGAGCTCCCGGGAAGCATGCCGCCTGGCACAGCGTTCCTCCGCACCGTCCCCGGCAAGAGCGCGACACCGCAGCTGAGAGAACTGCGCGAGGCAGGCGTGCGGATCGAGCCCGTCTCGACGTACGTGGCCCAAGCGAGCCAGGCCGAGAAGGAGGACTCGCATCTCGCGAACGTCGTCATCCTGGGCATCGTGATGGCTTACGCCCTCCTGGCCCTCGTCAACACCCTCGTGACGAGCGTCTCTGCGCGACGGCGAGAGATGGGCGCCCTCAGCCTCACCGGCGCCACCCACCGGCAGATCGTCGGCATCGTCGTCAGCGAGGCGGTGCTGGCCGTGGCGGTCGGCACCCTGGTCTCGATCCTCTCCGCGGGGTCGGTGCTCGGACTGCAGCACGTCACGCTGAGCCGCGTCATCGACCATCCACCTCTGGCATTGCCCTGGGCCGATCTCTTGCAGATCGTCACGCTGTGCACCGCGACAGCCGCACTCGCTGCCATCGTCGCCGGCTGGCGCACCCTCGCACGCTTCGAGGCCGTGCCCACAAGCGAGTAAACGCGCCAGTGGCCAGGAAGGGCGGACCGTGCGGAACGCGAGGACCGTCTGCGGACGCAGGTCGCGCACCGATTAGCTTTGCGCGCCGCGCCCGTCTTTAGGTGTGAGATCGACTCCCGGAAGGCTGGCACGATGCGGAAACTGACCTACGGCATGAACCTGAGCCTGGACGGCTACGTCGCCGCGCCGGGTGACGATCTCGGTTGGGGCGTGCCGAGTGACGAGTGGTTCCAGTGGTGGTCCGACCGGGTGGGGGCGACGGACCTGGCGCTGTACGGGCGCAGGTTGTGGGAGACGATGAGTTCCCACTGGCCGACCGCCGATCAGCAGCCCGGCGCCACCCCGGCGCAGATCGAGTTCGCTCGCCGCTGGCGGGACATGCCGAAGGTGGTGTTCTCCTCCACGATCGACAAGGTCGGCTGGAACGCCCGCCTGGTCACCGGCGACGCGGTCACCGAGATCACCCGGCTCAAGAACGAGGACGGAGGCCTCATGGACATCAGCGGCGCCACACTCGCCGCGACCGCGATGCGGGCCGGGCTGATCGACGAGTACGTGCTGGTCACCCACCCGGTCCTGCTGGGCGGCGGCAAACCGTTCTTCACCGCGCTGGACGACTGGGTGAACCTGAACCTGGTCGAGACCCGGACGTTCCCCGACGGCGTACTCCTGACCCGATACGAGACGAGGTGATGAGCACGGGCCGAATGCTCGGCTCGTAGGGCGGACGACGTCGTCCTTGATCGTGACGGTGGTCTTCGGGCAGGCAGACGCCCCGCCGACGACGCCGGCGGGGCGGCCGTGTTCGCATTGCCGCGCAGGTGTTCAGCTGGTCGCGGTGACTTCGGTGACGCCGGCCCGTGCGCTGAACTCGTCGGCAGTAGGGACTTGCCTGGTCACAGCGTCGCGGGCAGGCTCAGCCACGGTTTGTCGGTGGCGTCGAATCCGGTGAGCTCGGCGATCTTCCCGTCGACGATGTGCAGGACCGCGATGTTGAACAGACGGTATTCCGTGTCGCCGGGGGTGCGGAGGTACAGCACGGCGGCAGGCATGCGGTTGACCGTCGTGGCGACGCAGCGCCAGTCGTCGCGGCCGCGCTGGAAGAGCCCGCCGGAGACCCAGCCGTCCACCGCGTCCTCGGCCGTGACGATCAAGGTGTCCGGCAGCATCGCGAAGCGCAGGTCGTCGCGCAGCAGGGCCGTCAGCCCGTCGAGGTCGTTGCGCTCATGGGCGTCGATGTACGACTTCACCACGCCGCGCTCGTCATTCGACAGCTCGTGCGTCGCGGGGCTCCGCCAGTCGAGGCGGCGGTCGGACAGCTGCTCGCGCATCGTCACGCGCGCCCGCTGCAGTGCGCTGGTCACCGATGCGACGGTCAGTTCGAGGGCGTCCGCGGCCTTCGACGCCGGCCAGCCGAGGACGTCGCGCAGGATGAACACCGCCCGCTGCCGCGGCGGCAGGTGCTGGACGGCGACGATGAACGCCAGCTCGATCGTCTCCCGTGCCACCACCGCTTCCTGCGGGTCCTCCGGGAGCATCCGGTCCGGGTAGGGCTGCAGGTAGCGGACTTCCGAGCCCGCGTCCGGCAGATCGGCAGGCACGGGTGTGCGGTCGTTGCGCTTCTCCAGGAAGTCGAGGCAGGCGTTCGTCGCGATCCGGTACAGCCAGGTCCGCAGCGCAGCGTGACCCTTGAAGGTCTCCCGCTTGTTCCACGCCCGCAGGAACGTTTCCTGCGTCATGTCCTGGGCGTCCTCGTAGTTCGCGAGCATCCGGTAGCAGTGCACCTGCAGCTCACGCCGGTAGCGCTCCGTGATGTGCGCGAACTGTGCCGTGTCATGTGAGCGGGCCGCCGCGATGAACGCGGCCTTGTCGGCGCCTAGCAGGCTGGCGTCGGTCATTGGTCGTCAATCCTTCCGCGGGTGGCGAGGGGCTACCAGAACTGACGACGTGGCGAAGGATTACTGATCGGTGAAGTCGCCGGCACCGGGCCGCTCGTCATGAGGGGCGGGTGGGGAACGATCCAGGGGACGTGTTCGGGTCGCGCACACCCTCGTTGTCGAGGTGAGGTCCCCACAGTACTGGCGAAAAAACAGGCGGACGAAGCAACGGCGGCGCCGGGCTCACGTTGGGCAGGGCGGTGGCCCGGCCGCTCGTCATGGGCGGCGGTAGCGGGCAGAATGCTCTGCACGGTCATCTCGTTCCGGCCGGCTGGTACTCATCTTTCCCGTGAGCGTGAACATGGACGCTGAGAAGCAAGGGACCCCCGTTCAGCCTGGCCGGCTCGCGAACCTCCGGTCCAGGCTCCGCGACGGGCAGGACCGCGCGCCGACCTCGGTCTTCGTCGTCGGAACGCTGTTCTCGGGCTCGACACTGCTCGGGCGCGACATGACCACACGGATCCGGGGCGCCCACTACGTCGGCGAGCTGAACAACTACACGCAGATGCCCGAGTACAGCCACAAGAACGCCAGTCGAGACTGCGGGCCCTGCTCACTGCTCGGCAAGGAGTGCCGGCACTTCACGGACGCGCTCCGGGAGCGGGTGTCGTACGACGACATCCCCGGCATGCACCGGCGCTTCGCGCAGTCGCTGGGCGTTTCGGTGGTCGTCGACGGAAGCAAGTACGTCGCCTGGCTCCGGCAGGCCATCGAGCAGCAGCTCGCCGACCCGGCCGACCGGGCACCTGTGAAAGTGATCGTCACGGCCCGGAACCCGATCGCCTTCGCGATCAGCTACCGGAACCGGACGGGGGAGCCGCTGTGGCGGGGCGCGGGCATCTGGCGGGACACGTACGTGGACGCCCTCCGCACCGTCAACATGTACGGTCTGCCGCACATGGTCGTCCGCTACGAGGACTACATAGCGCGCCCGGAACGGTCGCTGGAGCGGCTGGCCGGCTTCCTGCACCTTCCGCTGGACTCGGAGCCCGACAACACGAGGATCCACGACACCGGCGGCAATTGGAGCTCCTTCGTCCCGTACGTGGGGAAGGAGCAGCTTGAGACGTTCATCCGGCGGCTCGACGGTCCCGGGCGTGCGGAGGCGGAGGACTTCGTGCGGCATGCCCGGGCGTATTGGAACGACGAGAAGGCCCGGGAGGACACCCGCTGGCGAGGCGGCTTGGAAGCCGGTGAGGTGAACGCGGTCCTCAGCACGCCGGGGGTGACCGACTTGGCGAACGTCCTCGGCTACGACGTCGCGGAGGTCGTCCACGCGGCCGTCCGCGGCACGCCGCCGAAGCCCCGCAAACCCATGCCCGCCGCAGAGCAGTGACGCACGCCGCAGCGGCGGGTGCCACGCGGCTCAGTCGGGCAGGTCGGCCAGGGCGGCTTCGGCGGCGCGGCGGCCGGAGACCAGGGCGCCTTGGATGGAGCCGGTGTCGCGGTGGTCGCCGCATACGTAGCGGCCCCTGCGTATCCGCACCGGGCGCCGCAGCCGCAGTGGCGGAAGCATCGCCGGAAGAGCGCCTTTGATCGGATAAGTGGCGATCAGCTCCCACGCGGCGGTGTCACCGTAGATCTCGTCCAGCCGCCCGCGCACGCGCGCCTCGTCGGCGTCGATCCCGAGCACGGAGGTCGAGATGAGCGCGCGGCCGTCGGCGGAGTACTCGGGCGCCGCGTCGGTGAGGACGAGGGTGTCGGTGATGATCCCCTCGGCGTCCAGGATCTGCAGGGGCTCCTTCAGCGGGGAGTTCGGCGCCGCGTGGTAGAAGGTGGTGACGTCCCGCATGACGGGCGCCTCGACCTCGGGGACGAGGGCGGCGGCCTGGGCGGGGTCGGTCGCCACGATGACGGCATCGGCCTCGAACGTCTTCCCGTCGGAGGTCTGCACCCCCTCACCGGTGACCGCTTCCACGGCGGTCTCCAGCGACAGCGCTCCGTCCGGCAGCCGCGCCGCGAGTTGCTCCGCCATCCGTCCCATCCCGAGAGCGGGAACGCCGATCGTGCCGCGCGCGAACGACCGCCAGATCAGGTGGAAGAAGCGGCTCGACGTCTCCAGTTCCCGTTCCAGCAGCACTCCGGCCAGGAACGGGCGCAGCAGCTTTTCGATCATCTGATCGGAAATGCCCCAGTGGCGAAGCTCCGCGGCCGTGTCGCGGTCGGCCTGGTGCAGGATCCGCGAGGTGGGGAACGTCAGGTCGCGAGCGGTCATCGCGGCCACTGCGGCCTTGTCGCGGACGGAGCCGATATCGGCAAGGGCACCGCTCAGCGCATGCCGGGGGTGCTTCCACGGGAGCATCACGCGCTCACGCCGTCCCTGATGGAAGACGAGCAGACCGGAGGCGAACGGCCTCAGGTCCAGGGCCTGGATGTCCAGGACACGTCTGGCCTCGGGATAGGCCGTATTGAAGACCTGGAACCCCCGGTCGAGACGGAATCCGTCGACGATGTCGGTCCGCGTCCGGCCCCCGACCCCGTCGGACGCCTCCAGCACCTGTACCGGCACCCCGGCCTCGTGCAGCCTCACCGCACACGCCAGCCCGGCCAGGCCGGCACCGACGACCACCACGGAACCAGTCACCAGACCCCCACTTTCCGTAACGGCCCCTCGGATGGGCGGTTCGACCTCACGGTCCTCCTGCCCATCCTGTGGCCCCTTACCCGGTCACCCCCCGTCGTGCCGAGCGGGCCGTAGTGGTTCTGGGTCAGGCCTTGGCGCGCTGCTGCTTGAGGCGGAGTTCCTCTTCGCGGACTTTGGCTCGGGTGGCTTGCTCGCGTTCCAGCCACTCGGGGTTTTCGGCCTTCAGGTCCTCGATCTCGGCTGTGGTGAGGGGGCCCGTGATGCCGCCGCGGGCCAGGCCTGAGGCGGAGACACGGAGCTTGGTGGCGACGACCTGGCGGGGGTGGGGGCCCTCGCGGCGAAGGTCGGTGAGCCAAGCGGGCGGGTTGGCCTGGAGCGCGTTCAACTCGTCCCGGGAGACAGGGCCTTCCTGGAACTCGGTGGGCGCTGCCGACAGCAGGATCCCCAGCTTCTTGGCCGCGGTCGCGGACTTCATGGTCTGCGGGGTCTTCGCCTTGGACGTGCTCATGGCTCAAGGGTAGCCAGCGGAAGGGGGCTGCCCGGACGTGACTAGGCTGAGGGAGTGACCGAAGGTGAGTTCCGGCTGGCCTACGTGCCTGGGGTGACGCCCGCGAAGTGGGCTGGAGTGTGGGCCGAGCGGGTGCGAGACGTGCCGCTTCGGCTGGTGCAGGTCCCCGCCGCCGATATCGTCCCCCTGCTGCGCAAGGGTGATGTGGACGCGGCGTTCGTGCGCCTGCCCGTCGACCGCGAGGCCCTCCACGTGATCCCGCTGTACCTGGAGACGACCGTCGTGGTGGTGCCCAAGGACCACGCGGTGGCCGCGGCGGAGGAGGTGGAGCTTGCCGATCTCGCCGACGAGGACGTGTTCGAGCCGCTCGACGAGGTCCTGACCTGGGACGAACGCCCCGGGCAGCCCGCCTTCACCCGTCCCGAGCACACCGCCGAGGCGATCGAGTTGGTGGCGTCGGGGACCGGCACCCTGCTGCTCCCGCAGTCTTTGGCCCGCCTCCACCACCGCAGAGACCTCACCTACCGCACGGTGACCGACGCTCCTCAATCCCAGATCGGCCTGGCCTGGCTCGAGGTCGTGACGACCGACCTCATGGAGGAACTGATCGGCATCGTCCGCGGCCGCACCCCCAACAGCTCCCGCGGCCGCAACGCCCAACAGCAGCCCGCCACCAAGAAGCCGCCGCGCCAGCGCTCCACCCCTAAGCAGCCCCGCCGCCAAAAGCGCCGCCGGACGTGAAGAGACGCCCCAATCCGCGGGGCGCGATTCCGCGACGCTACGGGGTCACTGCCAGGTGGCCGTCTCTGGGGCGATCCCGTGAGTGCGAGCGCACTCGTCGATGATTTGCCGGAACCAGGAGGCCAGCCCGGCCCGGATTCCGTCGTAGTGGGAGGAGAAGCCGGGGTCGGACTCGAACATTCTTCCCAGACACACCTGCATCTGTCGCGTGAGCGGGAAGAAGTTGGAGAACACTTCGCGGTGGCGTTCGACGATGCTCCCGTGTGCGCGAAGCGGACCGCTCGGCGAGCCGCGCACGCTGCTCGCGCAGGGTGGCGCCGATCGGGACGGTCACCCCTGCCAGCTCGGCGGCCACGCCGACCGTGACGCCCTCGCGGAGGTCGCGCTCGCGTTCAGTCATGGACGTCATTGTTTCCCTCCTCCGCCGAACCTGGGGCGACGATTCCGACCGAGGCGAGATCGCGCGCTTCTTGGCCGTCAGGATCGAACTCCAGCGCCGCGGTGAACGCGACCCGCGCGCCCTCGGGGGTGGTCACCTCGACGTCGCGAGTACGCCACGGCGTATCCCTCGGCCCGGTTCGCCGTCGGAATCGTCACGAACATCGGCATCAGGTAGATGCCGCGGAACACCTCTGGCGCGACCGCCTTCAGTCCATGCTCGGTCACGGGGCCCATCTCGAATGCGTCGAAGTAATCACTCATGCGGTCTACCGTCGCCCCTCACGCGGCGTGAGGGTCAAGCCCGATCCGTGGCGCGGCGGCGCAGGTGGTAGTGGACGGTGACGACGGCAAGCAAGGGGCCCCAAAGCAGCAGTGGCGCGTAGAGGATGTCGATCAGCCAGCGTGCCCAGGCGGTGCCGTCGATGTGGGCGTTGAAGCTGGTGTAGACCAGCAGGCCTCCGTAGACGGTCGTGGCCACCGAGCCGAGCGCGGCGGACACGGTCACGGGCAGGATTGGGATCCGCCTGCCGTGCAGGAACGGGACCCACCGCGGCCAGGTCTCGCCCCAGGGCTGGATCAGCCCGAGGGCCAGGAGACCGAAGAGCTCGGACAACGCGGCGAGCGCGGTGAGGTACAGCGAGCCCCAGCCAGGTGTGTGCAACTGCCTCATCTCCGCGTCGGCAAGCCCGAAGCTGATCCCCGCGGCGAGGCCGAGCCGCCACAGCCCTGACGGCACGTTCACCAGAGCGATGACGTGCGCGGCCCACTCGGCCCACCGGGGCACCCCTGGAACGGTCCTCCACGGCGACGTACGGTTCCCGGACCGCGAGACGTCTCCTACCGGGCGAGGCAACAGCGTGGTCATCACAACCTCCTGGGGTAAGGGCCGATCACGGCCCGTCGGGCTTGGTGATCTCCGCCCTGGCACAAACGTGCCGTGCCGCACCTGGTGGCCGACTCCCCCGCCAGAGTGGATCACCTGTGCTCGTTCCCTCCCGCGGGGGAAGTCGGCGCCCCCGCCGCGCCATCCGGAGACGCCAAGGTCACCGGCCGCGCGATCGAGATCACCGACCCCGCACGGAGCGCCGCGATGCCGACCGGGCGAGGACTGCCCCCGACATGGCCGGCGCGAAGCATGGCGTTCTCAACGGTCGTCCGCACCGCTGTCGCCATCGCGTTTGCGATGCCTGTGTTCACGGAGCCGCCAGGTGACGACGGCGAGGACGACCACAGCGACGATCACGATCGCGGTGACCCGCCCGGCGACATGCTCGACCCGGGCATAAGCGTGGCCGGCGAAGTATCCGAGCAGCGTGAAGCTCACGCCCCAGACCAGGCCCCCGGCGGCGTTGTAGAGCAGGAACACCCGGCCCGGCATCCCCGAGACGCCGGCCAGCGCGGGCATGATCGCGCGGAAGAACGCGACGAAGCGTCCGACGAAGACGGCGGCACCGCCCCTGCGCCGGATCAGGTCGCGGGCACCGTCCACACGGTCGCGGTGGCGGCGGAGGGGACGGCTGTCCAGAATCGGCTGCCCGACATGGCGTCCGATCTGGTAGCCGACGAAGTCCCCCGCGATCGCCGCCAGGACCACGATCACGGCGAGCCACACGACGGAGACCTTCTGCTGGGCGGCCAGCGCCCCGCCGAGCACGACGGCGGTCTCACCGGGCAGCACGAAACCGAAGAACAGCGCGTCCTCGCAGAACACGAGGCCCGCGACGACCCCATAGACGACCGGCCCAGACAACCCGGCCACCCATGACGTAACCGAGGCGAACAAGACTTCAGCGCCCCCATCCGGACCCTTGAAGGCCGACGGCGCTCCGAGCCCACCCGCCGGCACCTCGCCTGCCGGACCTTTCCCCTACCCGGCGTCAATACCCCGACCGGCCGGGCCGTGCCCTCATCGGCCGGTCAGGAGTGATGGCGCCGGGTCGACGCGGCGGCCGTCAGCAGAACACCTTGCCCGCGAAGGCATAGAGCTTGTCGGCCGAGGGCGGGGAGGAGCCGAGGTTGACGGACAGGTTCATCTGCCGCCCGTCGTCGGAGCGGAGCGCGTAGGTGGTGTAGCCGATGAGCTGACCGCTGTGCCCGATCATGCGCTTGCCGCAGGGCAGCGTGTACTCCTGGAGCCCGAGCCCGTAGGCGAAACCAGCGCCGGTGGGGTGCACGGCGCGCATCGCGGCGAGCGTCGCGGGCGACAGCAGGCGCCCGCCGAGCAGCCCGTCGAGGAACCGGCCGAGGTCGCGGGTGGTGGAGATCATCTCGCCCGCCGCCCAGTCGAGGGAAGGGTTCATGCGGGTGGCGTCCACGGTCCGCCCGTCCGGCAGCAGTGCGTAGCCGTGCGCGTGCGGGCGCGGGAGCCCGGGCCGGTCGCCGGGGACGATCGTCTGGGTCAGCCGGAGCGGACGCAGCACGCGCCGTTCCACCTCGTCCCCGTAGGGCCGACCGGTCAGCCGCTCGATCAGCTTCCCCACGACCACGTAGTTGGTGTTGGAGTACTTCCAGGTGACGTCCGGGGGGTTCTGGGCGGGGGTGCGGAACGCCTGCGCGAGGAGCCGGTCGGGCTTGTAGGCGCGGAACCGCTCCGCCCCGCGCCAGCGGTTGGTGGACCATCCCGGGTCGCTCATGTAGTCGCGAAGCAGGCTGGTGTGCTGGAGGACCTGCCGCACCGTGATGCGCTCCCCGTCCGGGACGACGCCGGGCAGGTGCTCGGCCACGGGGTCGTCGAGCCGCAGCCGTCGCTCGTCGACGAGTTGCAGCAGGACGGTGGCCGCGAACGTCTTGGTGACGCTGCCGATCCGGAAGTACCCGGCCGGGTCGGCGGGCCGTCCCGTCCGGACGTCGGACAGGCCCGCCGCGCCGGACCACTCGCCACCGCCCGCGGTCCGCACGCGGAGCAGGACGGCCGTGGCCGCCTTGGTCTTCACCAGGTCGTCCAGCATCCCCTGGAAGCCGTCCTGGGACGAGGGGGCCCGGTTCGACTGTGGCTGAGCCGTATGCGCGTCGGGCACGGCGATGACGGCCATGGCCGTCGCGAGGGTCGCCGCCGTCGCGCCGGACGCCGCGAACGCCGTCCATCGAGAGATTCTGATCATGGGGGGACGCTACGGAGCCGGGCCTCTTGCCGCCCATGGGGACGGCCACCCGGCTCCCCTGCGGAAAACCGCACTCGCAAGGCGTCGTCGGCGACGCGGAACTTGCGTTACGGGCTGGTCGGCGTGGGCGTGTCAGCCGCCCAGCTTCGCGACCAGCGAGCGCAGGTGCTGTGTCGCGGCGTTCTCCTGGCCGCGCTTCACCCATGCCTGGATGTGGTCGCTGACCAGCTCGGCAAGGCTCGCGCGCTCGTCATCGCTGAACTCGACCGTGGTCGTGGTGCTGGTCCGGCAGTCGTAAGCCGTGAAGAGGATGTCTCCGACCGCCTGTTCGGCCGCCGGGGGCTTCCGGTTGCGCTGAGCATGCCATCCGGCGCTGCTGTTGACGACGCCCCAGCCGTGCAGGGCTTCGTAGTTGGTGAGTTCGAGCCTCATGGGCCGGGTACCTCTCGCGAAGAGGGTGTGGCCACACCCTAGGCAGCACCTTACGCGGGTATCTCCCCCAGGCAGACTGACCAGGCGACACGCGTGGGCGATATTCGGCACGGGCCGGGGGCCGCAGCCGCGTGTCTCCGGTTCTCCCGATCGGGAACGTCCGACCTCCGCACTATGGTGCGTTGTCATGAACACACTTCAGACCCGCTTCGATGAGAAGGCCCGGGCGTGAGCCGCTACCGGGGGCCCGCCACCCTGATCAGCGGTGAGGGAGCGGAGGTCGAGGTCTACGTCGATCTGCGCGCCAAGCAGCGGGAGTGGTCCGGGACCGCGACCATCGCCGACTTCGATGCCGACGGTCCCGCCGACCAGACGCTGAGGCTTCCCGACGGCCGCGAGGCACAGGTCACGCTCGGCGGTTCGGAGGCCTGGTCCGACGTCGTCACGCTGGTCGGAAGCGGTTCGCCGCCTTTCGCCTGAAACCGGCGCCCCGGCCAGGCCTGCCCGCAGGGGCCTGGCGCGTGCGAAGAGGCCGCCTCGTTCTCGATCGTTGCCTACGATTGTGCAGATGCGTGTCCTCCTCGCCGAGCGAGTGGCTCCGTCCGCGCCTTTGGCGGACGACGAAGTCGGTCTCTCGTACACGGCGAGCGCGGAGGGCGTGATCGGTGTTCTGGCGACCAGCGAACCCGGTCTGGCGCGAGGCTTCGTCCGTGGGCCTGGACACAATTCGTTGCCGTTCTACCGGCCGCCGCCGTCCTGCCCGGCAGTGCTTTACAGCTACGTGGCGCATGAATGGCATCGGCTGGAACTGTCCTGCCTTCCTGTTTCTTACCCGGTGATCGCCCTGCTGCCGCGTGGTGAACTGCTGGTCGCCTGTCCCTGCCTCCCCTGGGTCGACGGCCGCTGGGAGTCCCGTAACGGCCACGTTTTCGGCTCGGACGGAACGCATCGGCGCACTTTCGCGCTGGGCGATGACATCGAGCGGATCGTCTCGGACGATTCCGGCACCATCTGGACCACGCACGGCGAGCAAGGCTGGCCCGACTCGTTGAGCCTGGTACGCCGGGACCCGCAGGGCACCTGGCTGTGGGACTCGGGGATCGCATGCCTCGACGACGCCGTCAACAGCCACGCGGGAGTCACCTGGGCGTACCGGAGCGGCTCACTGATCCGGATACAGGCCGACCGTACGGCCGAATACGCATGCCCGGTGGACGACGTTCGCGCACTCGCCTTCACCGGCGACCACCTGTTGCTCGCCGGGCCCGACGACCGGCTTTCGTGGTGCGCGTTGCTCGACGGTGCGATCCGGTGGCTGGACGCCGCGGAAATCGTCGGACCGGCAGGCGGCCCTTTGCGGGATTGGCAGGTTCTCGACACCCACGGCCCTCACTTGTACCTGTACGACCATGGCGACGGATATCACCGCCTGGACATCACGGATGAAGCACTCGGTCGCCCCACGCTTTGAATCGGGCAAGGAATAGCCGCGGTTGCGTCATGTTCCGGTTCTCGCCGCGTCCACGGCCGCCCGCACAGTGGGATAGACGTGCCTCAACTCCGCCCTGGCTTCGGCGGTGCGCAACACGTCCCGAACCTGGCCCACGTCGCCTGCCAGCAGGAACCTGACTCCGCGGGCCTCCAGTTCCTCGGCCACCTCGTCGAGCATGCGCACCGCGCTGACGTCGACGAAGGGGACCGTCTCGGCGTCGATCACGACGGCCGTCGTCCCTTCCCGTCCGGCGGCACTCCGCACCGTGGACCGGATCCGCTCGGCGTTGGCGAAGTAGATGCCCCCCTCGACGCGCAGCACGACCACTCCCGGGATTCCGCGGCCGTCCGTGTGCCTGTCGAGCGCGGCGAAGTGCCCGCTCTCTGGCAGCCGCCCCAGTTCGCTGATGATCGGGCGCGAGGAGCGGTAGAGCAGCAGGAGCAGCGAGGCACCGATGCCGATGAAGAGGCCGGGCAGCGTGTCGAAGACCATCACCCCGAGCATCGCGGCGACCGCGGCGGCGAAGTCGGGCCGCGCGGCGACGCCGTAGGCCCGGCCGAGCCTGTGGGTGAAGACGCGGTAGAGGGCGGCGAGCGAGGGGATGTCGACGAGTTCGACCACCGCCGCGACCACCACCCCCGCGAGCACCGCCTCGGGGAGCCTCTCGAAGAGGCCGGTGAGGAAGAGCAGCGTGATCACGGTGAGGAGGGCGACGAAGACCCCGGAGAGCTGGGTGCGCGCGCCCGCCGTCCAGTTGACGGCGGTCTTCGAGAGGCTGCCGTTGACGACCATGCCGCTGGACAGGCCCGCGCCCAGGCCGGCGGCCCCGAGCCCGATCAGCTCGCGGTCGGCGTCGACCTCGTAGTGGTCGCGGACGGCGTAGCTCTTCGCCGCCCCCAGCCCCTCGGCGAAGGCGACGAGCAGCACGCCGACGCTTCCGGCGGCGAGGGCGCCGACGTCGTCCACCGAGACGTCGGGGAAGCCGAACGAGGGCGGCCCGGTCTCGATGGCGCCGACGACGGCGACGCCGCGGTCCTCCAGATCGAAGGCCGCCGACGCCGCGATCCCGAGCGCCACCGCGATCAGCGAGCCGGGCACGGACGGGGCGGCCCGCTTGAGGACGAGGATCAGCAGGAGGCTGCCGACGCCGACCAGGGTGGTGAGGCCGCTGATTCCGCCGAGATCGCCGATCAGGGCCCAGATCCTCTCGAAGAAGTCCCCCGACGCGCCCTCGACGCCGAACAGCTTCGGCAGCTGGCCCGCGATGATCGTCAAAGCCAGGCCGACGATGAAGCCCTTCAGGACCGGCTCGGAGATGAAACCGGCGAGGAAGCCGAGGCGCAGCAGTCCGGCGAGGAGCGCCGCGACGCCCACCGTGACGGCCAGCGCCGCCGTCATCGCGGTGCGCAGGTCCGCACCCGAACCGCCCGCGGCCTCACCGACGATCGCCGCCGAGAGCGCCGCCGTCGCCGCCATCGGCCCGACCACCAGGTGCCTGGAGCTGCCGAAGGCGGCGTACAGGATCAGGGCCGCGGGCGCGGCGTAGAGGCCGACCACGGGCGAGACGCCGGCGATCGTCGCGTAGGCGAGCGCCTCGGGCACGAGGACCGCCCACACCGTCACCCCCGCCAGGGCGTCCCGCCCCAGCCATCGCCGCCGGTACCCCCGCAGCGAAGGGAACAGCCCGAGCATGCCCGGCCCCGTCAGGAGGACAGGTCGCTGATGGCGCCGCCCACCAGCTTCGCGGCGAGGATCAGGCAGACCACGGTCATGATCGCCGAGTTGTTCCGCTCCATCCAGACCTTGAGGCCGTCGAGGAGGTGCTCGGAGCGCTCCTTCAGGGCGAAGTAGAGGACGACCGGCGCTCCGGTCCCGAGCGCCCCGATCACGACGAAGACCGCGAGCGCCGCGGCCTGCGCGCCGGCCGGGACGTCCGTGCGCGCGATCGCCGCCGCCGCGGCGATCACGAGCAGCAGGTTCTTCGGGTTGAGCGCGGACAGCACGATCCCCAGCGCTCCCGCCTTGACGGGGGTGAACGAGTCGACCGTGCGCATCCACTTCGGCAACGACACCTCCTCGTCGCCGCGCGGACGGCCGCGCCACTCCTTCACCGCAACCCACAGCAGCAGCACGCCGAGCGCCAGGTCGAGCGCGCTCACCCAACTGGCCGGCTGCCCCTGGTCGCTCGGCCCCGCGCCGCCCGAGACCAGCAGCACGATCGCGCCGACCAGGGACAGTCCCAGGATCCAGCCCAGGAGCAGCGCCGGCCCGTTGGTGCGCGCCCTGGGCGTCGCGAGCATCAGCACCGCACCGATGATCGGGAACGGGCTCAGCGCCACTCCGACGCCGTACGACAGAATCTGCCCGATCGCTTCGCCCACGACCCCCTACCTCACGCCGGTTCGACCTCGCCCGGCCGCCAACTCCGGTCGAACCAGCTTTCGAGCGGACCGTAGAGGCGCAGGACGACGAACCACCCCTTGCCGGGGACCGTCTGGATCCAGTTCGCCTCCCTGCCGGGCGGCGCGGCCGGGCCGAAGTGGACGACCGTGTCGCCGCCGTCCTCGGCCCGCACGGCGCCGGAGAGGCTGTTCACGCTCGGGTAGGGGTCGGAGGTGCGCAGCAGCGACCGGGTCTGGGGGTCGTAGACGTCGACGGCCCAGAAGTTCTTCGCCGGGACGTCCTTGGGAAGGGTGAGCGTGTAGTTCCTCCCGCCGTCGAGCCAGGCGCCGGTGGAGTCCTCCGCCGTGTAGGCGTACTGCGATCCGGCCCCGACCGTCGCCGCCGCCATCGCCGGCGTGATCACAAGCGCCGCATGGTGGAACACGGCGCGAGCGTCCAGCAGGCGCGCACCCTGCGGCGAGAGGAACTCGTGGCTCCCCGAGGGGAACATGTTCTTCCACGAACCGCCCGGATAGTAGTAGAAGCTCGGGTCGCGGGGTTTGAAGGTCAGCGTCCGCGCGAGGCCCGACCCGATCCGCGCGGCGGTGCCGAGGATCGAGCGCATGCGGTCGTCCGGTCGAAAGGGCGTGCCGGGCACGATGCCGATCGAGGCGAGCTGGCCCGCGCGCTCGGGGTCGAGCGCCTCGGGCGGTTCCTCCTGGACGATCTCGTCGACCTCCTCGAAGAACGAGAGGTCGTTGGCGGGGACCGTGTTGAAGGCGGAGTCGGCGAAGTTCACGAAGCGCTGGTCGGGCGGGTCGGCCGCGTCCGAGAGCGGGTAGATCCGCGTCCTGAGCAGGCTTTCGACGCCTCCCAGCACGCGGAGGGCCGCCCAGCAGGAGAAGGTCGGCGACCGCGAGACGAAGTAGCCGTCCGGGACGTCGCCGTCGTAGCCGGGAGGCAGGAAGAGGTACTTGCCTCCCTTGCCCCCGTCGGGTCCGGCGATCCCCATGTCGGCGACGTAGCGCTGCCAGAGGTCGTCGACGACGCTCAGCGACCCCTCCGGCACCTCGATCACTGTCGGGCCGTCCTGGTCGAGCGCCAGGAAGGCCATCCCGTACGCGGTCTCGGTGTTCGCCGTGAGCATCAACGGCGCGGAGCCGCAGCGCGGGGCCGTGTAGCCGATCGTGCCGGAGTCGATGCCGAGACTCCGCAGCCCGCGCCGCATCGCCACCATCGCGGCGCCGGGCAGGCAGGTGAGGAAGACCTCGATCCCCCGCAGCAGGTCGAGCGCGTCATAGCCGCGGGTGACCGTGTCGGGCAGCGGCAGGCCGTCGAAGAAGTCCATCTCGCCGAACAAGGTCTCCAGCCGGTCCGGGACGCTCATCGACGCGAGGGTCTCAGCCGATATGCCCGGGCTGGGCGCGTCGCTCACGTGAGGCACCGCGTTCCTCCTAGGTCAGCCCACAGCCTCGATCTCGCCCGGCCGCCAGGTCTTGTCGAAGAACGGTTGCAGAGGGCTGTAGAACCGCAGGACCACGAACCATCCCCTGCCCGGCGCGGTCTGGATCCAGTTGCCCTCCGGTACCCCGTCGGGCCGGTCGGGCCCGAAGTGCACCGTGGTCGTGCCGTCCGCGCCGGCGGTCGCCGCCGGGGTGGGATAGTCCTGGCTGCCCGCCCGGGGGAAGCGTTGCGGCGTGGAGAGCATCGAGCGGGTCTGGTTGTCGTAGACGGTGCACGACCAGAAACGGGCGGCGGGGATGTCCGGCGGAAGCACCAGGCGGTAGCGCCTGCCCCCGTCGAGGCCCTGATCCTGCCGGTCCGCGAACGCGAACAGGTACTGCGAGCCGATGCCCGGCAACGGTGCGGTGAACGCCGGGCTGATGCCCACGCCCAGGTACCACCACCAGGTCCGCAGGTTGAGCATGCGGGCGCCGTCGCTCGCACGGAGTTCGACGCCCCGGTCGGTGATGTCCGGGGGCGGGGTCATGAAGTCGTAGCCGGACGCGAGCAGGCCGTTGATCCACTGGGAGGACGCACCGTAGAAGTGCGCTCCCTCCTCCGGACGCGGGCGGCAGGCGACGGTGCGGGCCGTCGCGTTCCCCACCGCGGCCGCCTCGGCGAGGATCCCCCGCATCCGCTGATCCGGCTCGAAGGGCCGCCCCTTGACGATCCCGATCGCGGCCAGCGCGCCGGCGATCTCGGGATCGAGCGCCTCGGCCGGCTGATCGTGCACGAGCTCGCTCGCGACGTCGAAGTACGTCGCGTCCGCGGGCGGGACGGTGTTCACGGCGAACCCGGTGCCCTCGACGAAGCGCGGCGGGTCGGGCCTGCGGAGCGCGGCGGTCCACGTCCGCGCGGTCCACGGCACCGGCGGGGCCGTGCCCCCCGTGACGATCTCCCCGATGCTGGTTCCGAAGAACCCGGGCGCGTAGCGGTGGATGCGCAGCCCCTCCTTGATGCGCTCGACCGCCGGCCCCGGGTCGTCGCCCTCCAGGAACGCCCGCCCGCCCAGGAGGAGCCGCGTGGTGCGGGTCGGCTGCGTGAAGTGACCGCCCTCCGGAAGCGGACCCTCATAGCCGGGCGGGACGAAGAGGTATTTGCCGCCGGCTCCGCGATCCGGCCCTGCCATACCGGGATCCGCGACCCAGCGGAACCACATGTCATTGACGAAACAGAGGGACAGGGGCGGCATTTCCACGACCAGCGGCCCCTCGGTCAGGTCGAGGAACGTCACGAAATAGACGGTGTCCGCGTTCCCGGTCAGCACGAGCGTCTCGGGATCCATGAACTCCGAGAAGAGGAGGACGTCGTGGTCCCTAATCCCCGCATCGAGGAAGCCCTTGCGCGCCGCCCACACATTGACCCCGGAGTACGCGTCGAGGAACGCGCGAACGGCGTGCACATAGTCCAGATGGTCGTAGACGCGGTCGGCGGTCTCGCCGGTGGGCCTGCCCAGCGGAAACTCCAGAGTGCCCAGATGCGTCACCACCTGCTCGGGCGTCGAGAGCGACGTGATGACCTGAGGTGGGATCCGTCCGGCTTGCTGCAAGGCGTCGCTCCGTTCTGGGAGAGGTCTCCTCTCGCCCATGAGCCGTACCTACAGCGGACCACCACTAAACGCAATGTTCTAAGTCATTGGTTTCAAATTACTCGGCGGGCTGTGGAGATTACCGAGCTTGAAGTTGTTCTCTTCCGTCCGGGATCAGCAGGTCTTCCGGTACGGGACGTCGGGAATGTTGGCCTTCCACTCCTTTTTCGTCAGTCCGCCGGTCGTTTCGCAGAGTTCGGCCCGCAGCCGCTCGGGCCCCACCGCATGGGTGCGGAAGCCGCCGAGGGAGTCCACGCTGACCAGCGACCGGCCGTCCGGTGTGAACGCCATCGCCAGCACCGTGCGGCGGTGGCCGGTGAGCGGGATTCCCAGCGGGGTGCGGGTGCGCAGGTCCCACAGCTTGATCTCGCCGTCGGAGCCGGAATCGCCGTAGGCGACGGCCAGCACCCGGTCCCTCGCGTCGTGCACGGGCAGGGAGTAGCGGCCGGTCGGGGTGAGATCCCCGGTGCGCAGGACGTATCCCGTGCGGGCGAGCGTGACCGGATCGTAGAAGGAGACGCTGCCCCGGAGCTCGGAGGGGCCGTCGAAGATCATCGACCCGTCCGCGCTGTACCGGCCCGCTTCCAGGACCGTCGAGCCGCGCCGCAGCACCTTCCCGGACGGGAACTCCACGAGCGTGTGGCCCGAGAGCACCGCCCGGCCGTCCGGACGGAACGCCACCGCCCCCCACGGCTCCCCGCGCACCTCCCGGATCCGCCGCATCGGGGAGAGGCCCCAGAAGGACAGGGACCTGCCCGCGTCGTCGGGACGGTGCTGGACGAGCGACCGCCCGTCCGGCGCGAAGTCCACGTTCTCGACGACCGGGTCCGAGTAGTCGGTGACGGCACCGGGGAGGGAGCCGATCCGGGTGCGCCTCGACAGGTCCCAGACGTCGATCTTCCCGTCGCCCATGCCGGTCCTGACCGCCAGCATCCGGCCGTTCGGGCTGAGCTTGAGCCCCGACCCCGTGCCGAACTGCTCCTCCGGCAGCTCGAACCGCTTGGCCGGCGGGCTGGTCGACCAGATCTCCACGGCCTCGCCGTCCCGGAGCACCGCCATCGTGGAACCGTCGCGGCTGGAGGTCGCCACGTCGTACTTGACGGGTTCGCTCGCTGGCGGCTGGGTGTAGCGCGTGATGTCGAGGGAGAACAGCACGCCGTCGCCGCTCGTGCACCGCAGTTCGGCGTCGCCCGCGGTGAACCGGAAGGTTCCGGCCGCGCACTCGTCCATCGTGGTCGGGTAGCGCATGACCAGGCCGGTGTCCACCGACACCCGCCACAGGTTCAGCTGGGTCGCCAGGAACTCGCCCGAGTGGCTGAAGGTCTGGTCCGCCCAGGTGACGTCCCTGTCCCCCTCCACCTCGTAGGAGGTGTCGGCGTCGATCGTCACCAGGCGCACGCCCTTCTTGCCCGGCAGCGCCGCGGTCCGGCCGTCCGGGCTGAAGCGGACGGCCCCGAAGCTGGACTCGTCGCCGATGTGGAAGTCGGGCGTGGGCAGCTTCTTCCGGGTCCGCAGATCGATCCAGGTGACCCTCTTCAGAACCTTGATCGACAGCAGCGTCTCCTGCGGGGAGAACGAGAGCGCACCGATCATCCCCGGTTCGTTGAACACCTGCCGGCCGGTGCGGGTGTCCCAGACGGTGACGCCGCCGCGGTGGGCGCCCGTCTCGGTCGCCGCCAGGTAGGTGCCCGCCGGGCTGAGCTGGAGTTCGGCCGCGCCGACCAGGCCCTGGTCCTTGTAGCGGATCACATTGCGGACGCGCAGGCCGGGCACCGACAGGATGGCGACCGTCCCGTCCATGACCTTCACGGCGACGGTCCTGCCGTCGTCGGACATGTCGATGGCGCCGACCCCGGCCGCGGCGCGGAAGGAGCCGACCTCGCGCCCGCTGTCGGCCTCCCACACCCCCGCCTGGTTCCCGCCGGCCGCCGCCAGCAGTCGTCCGTAGCCGTCCAGGTCGGACCACATCGCGTCGAAGTCGGGCAGCCGGACGGACAGCCGCTCCACCTGGTGCCGGGTCGCGGCCAGCGCCGACCACGACTCGGGGGTGTCGGCGAGCGACCCGGCCGCGACGGCGAGCCTGCGCGCCAGGTCCGGACGGCTGCGGCGCAGCGACTGCGCCAGCCCCGCGACCTGGGCGGACGCGGCGCGGTCGCGCTGCCCGACGACGGTCCGCCGCTGGTCGATCGCGACGACGGCCGCGCCGATCGCGATGACCAGCAGGACCGACAGGCCGACGCTGATCAGCGCGCGCAGCCTCCCCCGGCGCAGCGACAGGTCGGCGGCCGCGTCCAGGAAGCCGCGCTCGACCAGGTTGAGGGTCAGGTGGCGGCGGCCGGTCGCGGCCCACGACTGGGCGCGTTCCAGGGCCGTCCCCTGGTAGAGGTCGCTGCGCTTGCGGCCGTGGCCGTGCCAGAGCCGGGAGGCGTCCACGAGGTCCTGGTGGACGCCCAGTCCCGCACGCTCGGCGTCGGCCCACTCGCGCAGCCTCGGCCACGCGCGGATGAGCGCGGCGCTGGACAGCGTGACGGTCCCGTCCGTCCAGACCAGGACGCCCGCGCCGGTGAAGTCGCGCAGGACGCGGTCGACGACCCGGTCGTCGACCTGGCCGTCGGAGAACTCGTCCCGGCGCGCCGAGCGCAGCGTGTCCTCGGCGCGCTCGCCAGGCGCGACCAGCCGCAGCAGCAGTTGCGGCACGGCCTCCTGCTCGCGGACGCCCAGGCCGGTGAACACGACCTCCGCGAGTTCGGCGCGGGAGGGCTCGGGCGGCGCGGGCCGGTCGTCGGGGACGGCCCTGCGGGTGGCCTCCTCCAGGTCGATCGCTCCGACCAGGCCGAGAAGCAGGTCCTCGGCGTCGGGGCGGTCGGCGGGATCCTTCGCCAGCGACGCCGTCACCAGCGAGCGCAGCGGCTCCTCCAGCACGGAGGTGTCGGGGTGGTGGGTCTCCACCTGACGCGCGATCACGGGCGGGGTGTCGCCGGTGAAGGCGTGCCGTCCGGTCGCGGCGAACAGGACGACCGCGCCCCAGCCCCACACGTCCACCTTGGCGTCGCCGTGCTCGCCCCGGTACCGCTCCGGCGGCATGTACCGCAGGGTGCCCTTGAGCAGGCCGGTCGTGGTGGGCTGCTCCTCGATCCGGGCGATCCCGAAGTCGATGAGGCGCGGCCCGTCCGGGGCCAGCAGGATGTTCTCGGGCTTGAGGTCGCGGTGCACGACCCTCGCGCGGTGCACCCCCACCAGCGCGGTGGCCAGCCCGATCGCCAGGCGGCGCAGCTCGTCCGGCCCGTACCGCCCGGCGCGCTCGACGGCCTGCCGGAGGTTCGGCCCGGCGACGTGCTCGCTGACGACGAACGGGATCGGCCCGTCGAGGTCGGCGTGCAGGACCTTGGCGGTGCAGTAGGCGGCGACCTTCCGCCACGCCCAGGTCTCCTTGCGGAGCATCTCGCGGTCGCGGTCGTGGACCCCGTACAGGGCCTTGACGGCGACCCGTTCGCCGCCGGGCCCGTACCCTTCGTAGACGACGCCCTGGCCGCCCGCGCCGAGCCGTCCGTCAAGGTAGAAGGAGCCGAGCTGGCGGGGGTCGCCGGGTTGGAGCGGCTCGGCCATGGCTCTCCTCGCGCTGCCGGTGGAACTCAGATGATCCTCTCAGTCAGACACCAGTGTCTGTCTGTTTGTTCGCCCTTCCACGGCACCGCTGCGAAGGAAGAGCGCGATCAGTCCTCGGCGAAGGCCAGGGCGGTGAGCTCCGATGCGCTGGTCATGAGACGCCGATCACAGGAGTCCTCGTTTGACGTCCTCGTAGACCCTGGACCACCACGAGCCGCGTTTGCGGTACGCCTCCCGGTCGGCCTTCTTGACCCTTCGGGCCAGCTTTCTGCCATGGGAGAGCCTGCTTTTCTCGTAGGCCTCGTCGTCGCCTTCGTCCTCCTCCGGGAACGCTTCGAGGAAATTCTGCCAGGCCGCCAATGCGTCAAGAAAGGCGATCAGCGAGGTGTTGACAGCCCTGAGGTTTCCGTTGAGGTAGTGCACGACCGCCCCAGCACGGTCCAGGCAGTACAGCCCCTCGATGCCGGTTTCGTTCTGCCCGAGCACGAAGGCCCGCCTCCCGTCCGGGAGTTCGACCGGCCTTAGCGGGCGCTGATCCTCGCTCGGATAGAACATGCCCTCGATCTGCCGGGGCAGCCCGAAGCGCTCGAGAGCGGCAACGGCATCGGAGGGGACGTCGACCGAAGCGATCGCTTCCGGCGAGAGGTCCATCGCCCCGACTTCTTTCCACGGGTCATCCGAAAGCCATTGAGTTAGGTAAGACACCTGACCTTCTCTTCTGTCGTTGCGAATCGGAGATTCGATCCCGCACCCTTTTCTCGATCGAGTGTTTTTCCGAGGTTCAGTGCGGGGGCTGTGATCGGCTCCAGCTTCGGGCGGGGCCTGGTGTGATGTTCCGTTTGGGGTTGGCGCTGTTCATGGGGGGTTGCGTGTCGAGCCGGGCGTGGGCCGGCGGGGACGAGGGATCGGGGACAGGTGCTGGTAGCGGGGCGGTATCTACTGGAGGAGCCGATCGGCAAGGGAGGAATGGGCGAGGTCTGGCGCGCCACCGACCAGAGCCTGGAGCGGACGGTCGCGGTCAAACTGCTGCTGACGACCGCGCCGGACCCGCAGGCACGCGAGCGGTTCCTGATGGAGGCGCAGACCGCGGCCCGCCTCAGTGACCCGCACGTGGTGGCGGTGTACGACTTCGGAACCCACGAGGGCCGGCTCTTCCTGGTGATGGAGTACGTCGACGGGCACAGCCTCGCCCGCGAGGGAGCCGTGCGCGGTGCCATGACGCCGGCGCGGGTCGCCGACATCGCCGCGCAAGCGGCGGCCGGGCTGTCCGCCGCGCACCGGCAGGGCGTCGTGCACCGCGACATCAAACCGGGGAACCTGCTGCTCGCCGCCGACGGCACCCTGAAGATCGCCGACTTCGGCATCGCGCGGTTCACCGGCGAGGCGTCGGCGGCGCTCACCATGACCGGCCAGGTGATCGGCACCAGTACCTACCTGGCGCCCGAACGGGGCCTGGGCCGTCCCGCCGGCGCGCCCTCCGACGTGTACTCCCTGGGCTGCGTCCTGTACGAGTTGCTGACCGGGCGGCCGCCGTTCCACGGCGACAGCGCCGCCGCCGTCGTGTTCCAGCACGTGGACGCCGCTCCCGTGCCGCCCCGGCACGCGTGCCCGGGGTTGCCAGGCGCGTTCGAGGACTATCTGATGCGGCTCCTGAGCAAGCAGCCCGAGCAGCGCCCCACGGCCCCCGAGGTGGCCGCCTGGTTCGCGGAACGTCCCTGGCACGCCGACCGGCCCACACCGGAGACCGCCGTCACCTCCACGGCCCGGCTGCCCGTCGTCGATCTGCCGTCGCCCGCACCGAGAACCCGTTCGTGGACGCGCTACGGCATCGTCGCGGGCGCCGCGGCCGCCGCGGTAGTGATCGCAGGTGGAATCGGATTGGCGGTCGCCTCAGATGGGGACCGACCTACGCCGTCCCCGACGGTGTCCACATCGGCGCCATCGGCGGGTAGCGCATCTCCGAGGCCGTCCCCGGAGAACAAGTCCGCCGTCGAGCGCCACGGCCCGCCCCCGAAAAAACCACAGAAACCGGCAAAGAGGGCACCCAAGCGCAAGAAGGGCAAGCACAAGTGAACCGCCCGGGTTCGCTGGACGGTAGCCATCGCGGCGGATGACCCGCTCGTCAGTCCAGGTCGTCCCACCGCCATGGAGCCGCCGGGGTGCCGTCGGGCTCGCGGCCGTACCGGAACCGGTCTGCCCGATCGCCCAGTCTGACGTACGCGTCGAAGCGGCCCACCTGCGGTAGCCGTTCGGCCAGTTCCGCGGCGGGCTCGTGCGCTCCGACTTTCCGCAGCTTCTCCAAGATGGCCGGAAAGTTGACATATATGCCAATTTTGGCGAGGTCGGCGTGGGTGCCCAGGTCACGGGCCAGTAGACGGTCGATCTGCGCGTGGGCACCGACTGAGTGGAGGCCTTCCAGGAGGGTGGCGACTGGGCCGGGGCCGGTGAGGTCGGCGTGCGTGGCGGGGTCGCGGGCCATCAGCCTGTCGATCGGCTCGTCGGCATCCAGACGGTGCAGGGTGTCCAGCAGATGACCGACCGAGGACGGGTCGGCGAGATCCACCTGGGCGACGGCACGGTCTGCCAAGGCCACGACCTGCGCTTCGGCGTGCAGTTCCCGCAGGTTGATCAGGAGGTCGCAGGCGCCTCTCGTGTCGGTCAGGTCGACGGTGCGCACGGTGCGTTCCAGCAGCGCCGCGATCAGTGCGGCTTCCCGCACCCGGCGCAGGGACTTCAGCAGGGTGCTGACCGCTCTGGGGTCGGTGAGCTCGGCGTGGGCGGTGACGCGTTCGATCAGAGCCGCGACGTGGGCGTGCGCTTCCACGCCGCGCAGAGCGAGCAGCAGTTTGCCCACCGCGCCGAGGTCGGTGAGGTGGACGTGCGACTCGGGATTGCGGGCCAGCAGTCGACGGATCTGTGTCTCCGCTTTCACCTGACGCAGATTGCCCAGCAGACTGGAGAGCGCCTCCGGGTCGGTGACCTCGACGAGGTCGGCGGGGTTGCGCGCCAGCAATTGACGGATCTGCTTGTCGGCTTTCAGCCGGGGCAGTGTGTTCAACAGGTGGCTGACCGCGGACGGATCGGTGAGATCGGCCTGGGCGACGGCACGGTCGGCCACCTGCATGATCTGTGAGCTGGCCTTCAGTTGGCGCAGGGTCTCCAGCAGTCGGCAGGCGCCTTCGGTGTCGGTCAGATCGGTCCGGGCGGCGGGGGTGGCGGTCAACAGCCGGTCAACCTGCGCGTCGGCCTTCATCAGGTGCAGGGCGGCCAGGAGGCGGGCCACTCCCCGGGGGTCGGTGAGGCCGGCCCGGTGAACAGCGCTGCCGGCCAGCGCCACGGCGTGCCCGCTCGGCTCTTCCCTTCGCCCGTGGTCCAGGCGGTTCAGCAGCCGGGCCGATTCGTTCGGGTCGGTCAGGTCGGCGGGGTCGTGGGCCATGTCACCCGCCACCTGCGCTTCGCGCTTGAGCCGGCGCAGCGCCCAGAGCAAGCGGATGACCGAGTCGGGGTCCGTGAGATCGGTGCGGTGGACGTGCTGGGCCGTCACTACCGCGAGCAGCGCGGTGGGCGCTTCGCCCCTGGAGTCTTTCAGGAACTGGTTGATCGCTCGGGGGTCGGCCAGGGCAGCGCGAGCACCGGGGTTCAGGGCCAGCGCTCGGGCGAACTCGTGGCTGCTCCCCATCTGGGCCAACAGTGAACCGACCGCGGTGGGACCGGTTGAGAGGGCGTGATCGACGGCACGGGCGGCCAGGGTCGCGGCCTGCGCGTCCGCCTTCACCATGATGAGCTCATGCAGGAGGTCGGCGACCGCTCGATGCCGGGAGAGGTCGGTCCGGTCGGTGACCCATCGCACCGCCTGCTGTTCGTCGGGATCGACCTGGTGAAGCAGGTGGACCAGGCGGCGGGCGGGAGTCCTGCCGACCCAGCGGAAGACCGGGCTGGTAAGACCCTGGCTGACGGCGTTCTTGTACATCTGTGCGGCGTGCCGGAGCAGCCCCCTGCTGTTCGCCGCTTCGGCGAGCCGCCGCAGGTCGTCGGTGGCGGTCCCGGCAAAGGCGTCCCAGAAGGTCGCGGGAGGAACGACCTCGGCACGATGGTGGCGGCCGTGCTGGTCGAGGTAGTCGTTGAGCTCATAGGCGGCGGGGTCGCCGGTGCGGGCGCGGAGCGGGGTCACGGCGGTCAGGGTGTGGCGGATGTCGGTGCGGCTTCCGTCGGGGCGGTGCCCGCGTTCGAGGTCGCGCAGCGCGGCGTCGATGTCGGCGAAGGTGTCGGGACGTTCCCATGGCCGCAGGTAACCATCGGCGGCCGCGCTGAGGAGGGCGGCGGGCAGCGGGGAGCGGACGCCGAGCCGGCGGGCGTCGAGGGCGGCGGTGATCAGCGCGCGTTCGATCGGGGTGAAGTGGCCGCCCGCCCGGCTGACCTGGCCGTCCAGGTAGGCCGCCAGGAGTTCGGGGCCGCCGCTGAGGTGCTGGATGACCTTGCCGTCGGTGGCACCCGCGGCGGCCGCCGCGGCCATCCTCGGGTCACCGGTGAGGTCGGCCAGCCGGCGCTGCTGCTCGGTGTCCAGACGGTCGGGAACCGGGATGCGGACCGTGCGGGCCCCGGTGAGCAGATCGCGTGCCGCCGCGGACGTGTCGGGCGAACGGCCCAAGGCGGTGAGGTGACGCCAGTAGGGGTCCTCCCACATGGCGCCGGCCGCGATCAGACCCGGTGTGCTTTCCAACGTCTCGGCCAGCAGCGTCGCGGCCACCGGCCCCTCGGCGCCGTCGAGGAACTTCTGCGTTTCGTTCAGCCACAGCACCGTCGCGGGGGTCGCCTGCCCGGACTTCAGCAGCGCGACCAGGCCGCCGGCACCGGGACACAGCAGCCGCCGACCGGGCACGACGGCGCGGACGCCCTCCCACAGCGCGCGGGTCTTGCCGACCGAGGAGTCCCCGGTCAGTATCACCAGCACGCCCTGCCCTGCCGGATCGGCTGCCCGCTCCAGAACAGCGCGCAGCTCGGCGTCGTGCGGCCGGGGCAGATAGGCAGGCAGCGCCCCAGCCTCAGGCCCGCCGGTGGCGGGTGCCTTGCCCAGCGGGAGCGCGCGGTGCACGCCCAGCAGCAACGGATCCGCGTCAGCGACGATTACGGCGCCCGCCTCCGGCCCCGGCCCCCGGTTGGCGGAAGCCTTCTTGGCCTGGCCGCGGGCAGCTCGGTGCGTTTCGAGCCATCGCGCCCTGCGAAGCAGATAGTGATCCTGGACGTCGAGCACGAAGGCCCCTGACTCGTGGCGCTCCTTCAGCCGGGCCATGGCCGGGACGATCAGCTGCAGCATCTGCGCCTGGTTTCGGGGCACGGTGCCGCGGCGCCAGTCGCTGATGGTCTGCTTGGCGACGCCGCTGCGGCGGGCGGCGGTCTCCTGGTCCCAGTCGCACAGCTCCAGAAGCCGGTTCAGCCGCGCGGTCCACTCCGCCCGCGGATCGGACGCGTCCTCACTCACAGGGCCCGCCGCGATGCGTCAGGGGCGGGGCCACGACTGTCCGGATCCGACTCGGACCGATCCGGACAACACATCGACGCAGGTGGGAGCGGGGTGGCCCGGCGCAATCGCCTCTGGAGGGGGACGGCACGTGGCGTGCTGGGTGTGCCCGGGCCGTCCGGCCCGGCAGCCAACGATCTCCAGGAGATGCCATGTTCACCACGGCGCTGGCCGTGCCGGCCGTCATCGTCATCGCCCTGACGGCCGCCGCCCGCATTCCGGCCGCGGCCGCGGAACTCGTCCGCGCCTGCCTGTCCCTGGTCCAGGCGCTACAGGAACTACACGCCTCGCTCGCCCCGCCTCGCCCGACCGCGGCACCGCCCGCCGGCCCGGCCTCGCCTCTCCCCGCCGCCCCTCGCCAGGGCGCCCCCCGCAGCACGGCGGTACCCGGGGGCGGGAACGCGGACCCGGCATGAGAACGCACAGCGCCGAGCCTAGCGCGATGACCGCGGACATTCCCGGTTATAACCGTGCGGCCATTGGGCTTGGACATTTCCGACGCCGCCTGAATTTCGCAATCCCTTTGCATCACCGTACAAGTGGGTGGTGGCGCCAAGCCGTTCTAAGTGACGCTTGAAAAGGCCGTCGCTGATCGGCGATGGGCCAGAGAGAAGGGACAGAGGACATGGGAGATCTACTTTCGCGACGGATCGGGGCGAGTGCCGCGGTCCTCGCGCTCGGTGCCGCGATCGCAGCGGGTGGGCAGACCGCGGCGAGCGCGGCGACGCCGGGCCGGCACACCACCTCGGCGGTCGCGGGCACGGGCGCCTGCACGACCGGGATGTTCTGTCTGTGGGGGAAGCCCAACTACGACCCACCGCTGGTCGCGCGGATCTACCCGGTCACCCACGGGCACAGCGACGTGGGATCGATCGGGGCCGTATCCGGCTACAACGCCACCAACCAGGGCCAGATACTGTGGCAGCGGCTTAGCGGCTGCATCAATGGGACGGGCCCGCGCGTCTACATCCCGCCCTTCACCCACTTCTCTGACATCCGCCCCAAACTGGGCTGGCGGGGCGGCTTCTGCGTCACCCATTCCTGATCGCCATAGGCTCACCGGGGCCGGCCCTGTGCGGCCCGGCCCCGGTGAATGGACGAGGCAGCCCTATTTGAACGCCTCGCGGCAGGCGGTGATGGCGTGGTACTGGGCCACTCCCAGGTGCATCAGCATGTCCCGGCACTGCGCCCCGCGGGCCGGGCCGTTGCTGGGGTTGGCCGCCCAGGTGCAGGCATGGGTGGCCCTCTCACGGACCAGGTAGTGCTGAGACTTCAGGTAGGCCGTGCAGTGATCGACGTTGGCGTGGGCTGGGGCCACCGCCAGCAGCGGCGCCGCGGCCATGGCCAGCAAGACGCTGGTCGCGCGGAGAGCGGTCTTCCGGATTCGCATGCGATATCTCCTGTGCGGTCTGGTCGTCCTGTGCAGTCGCCCGGGGGCTTCTTGAGCATCATCCGAACCGGCCCGTCGGAACCACGCGCTTGTGCTCTGGCGCAACTCCGTTGACCGGTCTGGAGAGCACGTGTGCGGGCTGCGCCACTCGACTCGGGGCCCTGCCGCCGTCCGATTCGTCAGGGCCGAGTGCGGCTTCTGTGCTCAGGTAGGGCGCGACGTGGAAGACGTGATGAGGGCGTCGCCGAGTGGGGTGCGGGTGTAGAAGGTGCGTCCGGCGTGGCGGGCCTGGAGGATGAGGTCGTTGGCGGCCAGCACGGCGGTGTGGCGGGATATCTGCGAAGGGGAGATCCCTGTCTGGCCGTGGATGGTGGCGGTGGGGGTGGCGACGGTGATCGCGATGAGGATGCGGGCGCGGGTGGGGCCCAGGAGTCTGGCCAGCGCGGTGGGGTCGGCGGCCGGTAACGGCTGGTGGGTCAGCGGGTAGACGAGCACGGGTGGCAGGGAGTCGTCGACCAGGACGACGGGTGTGGCGGCGCAGAACCATGAGGGGATCAGGTGCAGCCCCCTGCCGTCGAGGCGCACATCCCAGGGGACGGGGTAGCGGGCCTGCAGCATCCGGTCGTCGGGGTGCCAGACGGCGAACGGACGCAGGCTCGCCAGCAGTTCCCCGGGCCCTCCGGACGCCGCGACGCCCGCGAGCCTGGTGTGCTCGATGGAGACCTGCCTGCTGATGTCGGCCCAGCGGGGGGCCAGCGCGGCGGAGAAGTAGGACCGCAGGTGATCGCCGAGGAGGGTGAGGGCGCCGGAGTCCGCGACGGCCAGGTCCGCGCCCCAGCTCGGCGCCCCGCTGCGGTCGGTCAGCCTGTCGAGTTCGCGGCGGATCTGCGCGCGGGGGGTCGACAGGACGGTGTCGAGGGCGGGTTCCAGCCCGGCCGGTCCGGTGTGCGGGGTGAGGAAGTCGGGCCAGTACGACGAGGCCGGCACCAGCGGCAGCAGGCACCTGCCCACCGCGGCGCCCACCGGCCGGGCCGACAGGCCGCCGAGCGTGTCGGTCCGCCACCGCACGACGTCGGCGGGCGGTGACAGGCCGGGACGTGGCCGCCTCAGCCGGTGCAGACTCAGCACCAGTTCCCACAGCGCGTCCGGCCGCATCGAGACCCGCGTGCGCTCAAGGTCCTCGGGCTCGAAGAAGATGCGCAACCTCACGAGGGCGGAATACCCGCCCCCAGAGATCCGCCAACGCCATTACATCAGCACACAAAGAATCGATTCTTGATATGCGCCTAAATCATGCTAATGGGGATGTGTCTAGCAAAAGAGAATCGAGCTAGATGCTTCCCCGGCGGGCATCGGTGTGCTGAACGCAGGCCGGGGGAAGCGTCCTACAGCACAGTGGCGGGAGCGGGGTCTGCCCGCTCCCGCCACTGGCGGGGGTTCAGCCCTTGCGCAGTGCCGCGAAGAAGGTGCGCAGGTCGGCGGTCACCGCGTCGGGGGCCTCGAGGGAGGCGTAGTGGCCGCCGGTGGGGAACTCGCTCCAGTGCACGATGTTGGTGTTGTCGCGTTCGGCGAGGGAGCGGATGGTCTGGAAGTCGTCGGCGAAGACCGCGACGCCGGTCGGCGCGGTGTTGATGGCCGGTTCGGCGCCGGAGTGCGCCTCGGCGTAGTGGTAGCGGCCCGCGGTGGCCTGGGTGTTGGTGAGCCAGTACAGCGTGACCTGGGTGAGGATCTGGTCGCGGGTCACCAGGCTCGTGCCGTTGCCGAAGGAGTTGAACAGCTCGCTCCAGGCGAGCTGGCCGACCGGCGAGTCCGCGATGCCGACCGCGACGGTCTGCGGCCGGGAGGCGTTGATCGCGTTGTAGCCGCCGACCGACTGGAACCACTGCATGTGCTCCAGCGCCGCGTACTCCTTGGGCCCGAAGCCGGCGAACTCGGCCGGGTCGCCCGAGGGGAAGGAGAACAGCTGCAGCACGTGCATGCCGAGGTATCCGGGCGGCTTGAGCAGCCCGAGCTCCCGGGAGACCATGGTGCCGGCGTCGCTGCCGTGCGAGCCGTAGGTCTCGTAGCCGAGCTTGCGCATGAGGGCGTCGAAGGTGCGGGCGACCCGCGCCATCGTCCAGTCCCCGTCGGCCAGCGGGGTGCTGAAGCCGAAGCCGGGGATCGAGGGGACGACGACGGAGAACGCGTCCTCGGCCTGCCCGCCGTGCGCGACGGGGTCGGTGAGCGGGCCGATCATGTCGAGGAAGTCCACGAACGAGCCGGGGTAGGTGTGGATGAGCAGCAGCGGGGTGGCGTCCGGCTCCGCGGAGGGCACGTGGATGAAGTGGACCTCCTGGCCGTCGACGTCGGTGAGGTAGTGCGGGAACTCGTTCATCCGCGCCTCCTGCCGCCGCCAGTCGAAGTCGTTGCGCCAGTAGTCGACGGTCTCGCGCAGGTAGCCGTTCGGCGTGCCGAGGTCCCAGTTGTCGACCGCGGCGGGCCGGGGCAGCCGGGTGTTGGCCAGTCGCAGGGCGAGGTCGTCGAGCTCGGCCTGCGCGATCTCTACGCGGAAGGGACGGATTTCGGAGGAAGCGGTGTTCGTCGTCGTCATGTCTTCACAGTAGAACCCATATAGGAAGACCTGATTCCTAATGATGCGGCATCATGCTGAACATGCTGGAAACTTCGGCGAGGCTGCTCGCCCTGCTCTCGCTCCTGCAGTCACGACCGTCCTGGCCGGGCTCTGAACTGGCCGAACGCCTCGGCGTGAGCGGTCGCACGATCCGCAACGACATCGCGCGGCTGCGCGAGCTCGGCTATCCCGTGGACGCCACGCGCGGCACGACCGGTTCCTACTCGCTCGGCGCCGGCACGAAGCTGCCTCCGCTGCTGCTGGACGACGAGGAGGCCGTCGCCATCGCGATCGGGTTGCGCGCCGCGACCGGCATCAGCGGCATCGGCGACAGCAGTGCCCAGGCCCTGGCCAAACTGGAGCAGGTGCTGCCGCACCGGCTGCGCCGCCAGGTGGCGGCGATCCACCAGTCCACGTCGCAGGGGCCGCACAACACCGGTTCCAACGTCGAGGACCCGGAGGTCGACGCTGCGGTCCTGGCCCAGATCGCGACGGCCGTCCGCGACCGCGAATGGTTCCGCTTCGACTACACCACCGGGGCCGACGACCGGCCGGGCGAGCTGCCCTCGGGCACGGCGGCGACGTCCGGGCACAAGCTCGTGGAGCCCTACCGGCTGGTCAGCTGGACGCGCCGCTGGTACCTGGTCGGACGCGATCCGCAGACCGGCGCCTGGGCGACGTTCCGGGTCGACTGGATCACCCCGCGCATGCCCACCCACCGCGTGTTCACCCCGACCCCGCTGCCGGGGCTCGACTACACGAGCTTCGTCCTGCGCGACGTCGCCTCGACGGGCTGGAAGGTGCACGCCCGGATCACCGTGTTCGCCTCCGCGCAGGAGGTGCTGTCGCGAATCAACGCCACCGTCGGCGTGGTCGAGTCGGTCAGCGACGAGCAGTGCGTGCTCGTGACGGGGGCCGACAGCCTGGAGACCATCGCGGTGTACATCGGCATGCTCGGACTCGACTTCGAGGTCACGGGACCGCCCGGTCTCATCGACCATCTCGCCGTCCTGGGCGAACGCTACCTGCGCTCCATCGGTCAGGCCGGCAAGGGCGGCGGCGATGCGGACTCGGCCCGGCGTCCGTGAACGCTCCGCCTTAAGGCGCCTCCTACGGCGCGGCGTCTCGACGTCCCGCAAGGGTCACTTCCCCACGGTGGCCTGGACGGTCTCGACCTCGTCGCCGACCTTCAGGGGGAGCGTCGCACCGCCGGCGAGCGCCAGGCTCAGCACCGCCGCGACCAAGCCGAGCGCGGGACGCCACCGCGGCCTCCGGGCCGCCCTCGGCTCCGTCGCTGCGACGCAGTCGCCGACCGCGATGCGCTTCCGGACGGCGACCCAGGACGCCGCCTCTTCGTCGTCCAGCCCGCATGCCAGGACGAAGGCGACCAGCAGTTCCTCGCGAGGCAGGCTCTTGCGGCCGAGCGCCGTGGACGCGGTCGAGTAGGGCAGGACGCGACCTGCTTCGGCGGCCCGGCGCTCCAGTTGCCGGTAGCTGAGACCCGACCAGGCCTTGAGCCGGCGCAGCGCGGCGATGAACTCGCCCTCGTCGGTGGCCACGTCCGGTGACGGTGGCGATGCGGTCACGTTCTCACCCCGATGCTCGTCGATCGCTCCACTATGCCCCAGCCTGAACAGGCCGTACAGCGTCCCGCACAAGCTCGAACAGCATGACCTCTTGATCACCGCGGCCCGCCGCGGCCAGCCTCTGGCGCATCCCACACGACTGTTCTGGAGGTCGCATGCGACGGATCAATCCGTTCCCCTTCGCCATCGCGCTCACGGCCGCGCTGGCCGCGGCGGGCTGCGGCGGCGACGCCGTGGGCGCGCCGAGGGCCGCCCGAAGCGCGCCCGAGCCCGTCGACCGTTCGATCGCGAGTTACCTCGACCGCACGCTGCCCAAGGGCCCGGGCGGGACGGTGGTCGCCGCGCGCGGCGCCGAGCTCGTGCACTGCAAGGGTTTCGGCCTGGCGGACCGGACGGCCGGGACCCCGGCCACCTGCGACACCGTCCACGACGTCATGTCGATCACCAAGCAGTTCACCGCGGCCGCCATCATGAAGCTGGAGATGATGGGCAGGCTCCGGACGACCGACCGGATCGGCACGATCCTCGGCCCGGTGCCCGCGGACAAGCGCGGCATCACCCTGCATCACCTGCTGACGCACACGGCCGGGCTGGCCGAGGGGCTCGGTGACGACTACGAGCCCGTCTCCCGCGACGAGATGCTGGCCAAGGCACTGAAGTCCAAGCTGGTCTCCCGCCCTGGCGAGGAGTTCCACTACTCGAACACGGGATTCAGCGTGCTCGCCGCCATCGTCGAAAAGGTGTCGGGAACGAGCTACGAGCGGTTCCTGGCAAAGTACTTGTTCGCACCGGCGGGAATGACCCGGACGGGCTACGTGCTGCCGAAGTTCTCCCGGTCAGAGGTGAGCGTCGAGTACGACGAGGACGGCGCGAGCCAGGGCCGGCCGTTCGACCATCCCTGGGCCGCCGACGGACCGTACTGGTACCTGCGCGGCAACGGCGGCATGCTGTCCACCGGACGTGACATGTTCAAATGGCATCGAGCGCTGCTCGGCGACACGATCCTCAGCGCCGCCGCCAAGGCCAAGATGTTCGAGCCCCACGCCCGGATCCCCAAGACCGAGGCCGCCTACGGCTACGGCTGGGGCGTCCTGCACACCAAGGACGGCCGGGTCGGCTGGCACAACGGCGGCAACGACTGGTCCTTCGCCAGTTACAGCCGGATCCTGCACGACGGAACCATGGTCTATTGGGTCACCAACCAGGCCGCCCAAGCAGGCCGATGGAACCTCGAGGAACGCGAACTGGAAATGAACCAGGCCCTGGCCGACCGCACCCGCGACGCCGATTAGCCTCTCAGCGCTGTTCGGTGAGCCACTGGTCGAAGGTGGTCGGCATGATGCGGGCGTCCGGGCTGGGCAGGAGGGCGTTGCCGGCCGTTTCCAGGCTGAACATCGTCGACCACGTCGGCACGAGCTTCACCGTGCGGCCGCGCGCCTCGTTGGTGCGGCGGGCCATGTCGACCAGGTCCTGGGGCTCGGGCCCGGCGACATCGCTGTAACGCCCCTGCGGCCGGCCCGTCGCGATCTCGGCGAGGACGTCGGCGACGTCCGCGGGCGCGACCGGCTGGACCAGCAGCGGCGCGATCGTGGCGACCCCGTCCTGCTCGGTCCAGCTCGTCACCATCGCGGCGAAGTCGTGGAACTGCGTGGCCGGGACGATCGTCCACGGGACCGGGCCGGCGGCCGCCAGGCGCTCCTGCTCCCGCTTGCCGGCGTAGTGCGCGTTGCCTTCGATGCGGTGGGCCCCCGCGATCGACAGCAGCACATGGTGGCCGACTCCGGCGCGCTCCTCGGCGGCGAGCAGGTTCCGCGTGACGGCACCGAAGTAGGCCACCGTCTCGGCCGGGTCGGCCGCGGTGCTGTTGGTGACGTCGACGACGGCCTCGACGCCGGTCAAAGCGTCGTCGAGGCCCTCGCCGGTCGTCAGGTCCACGCCGAGCGAGCGGCTGATGCGCACCGCTTCGTGGCCGTCCCGCTGGAGAGCGGCGACGGTGAGGGTTCCGATGTTCCCGGTCGCGCCGGCGACGGCGATCCGCATGGCGGCCTCCCTTGTCTGGTGTTCGGGAGCCTATCATGGACTAAATAGATCCATTATGTCTGCGATAGGCTGGTGTCGTGAAGCTGCCTGTGAGCACCGAATGGGTCCTGCACTGCGCGACCACGCTGGCTCAGCTGGATCCGGGAGTCAGCGCGTCGACGGCGCAGCTGGCGCAGTACTACGACCTGCCGGCGCCCTATCTCGCCAAGCAGCTGAAGGCCCTCGTCAAGGCCGGACTGCTCACCGCGACCGCGGGCCCGCGCGGGGGGTTCCGGCTCGCACGGCCCGGCTCCGAGATCACGCTCCTGCAGATCGTCGAGGCCGTCGACGGCACGTCCTCCCCGTACGAGTGCCGCGAGATCCGCCGGCAGGGACGGGGGGCGCTGCCGGCCGCCGAGTGCCGGGAGCCCTGCGTCCTCGCCGCGAAGATGGCCGACGCCCACCAGGCCTGGCGGGACAGCCTCTCCGGCGTCACCCTGGCCGACGTCCTCGACATCCTCCCGCCGTCGGCGCCGGCCCGCACCCGATCACGCCTGGCGGAGCCGTCCTAGCCTGCGCCCCTTCCGCACTGGGAAGGAGGACCCGGAGTGGTCTGGTCGATCTTGGTCTCGGGGGGCCTCGGGCGTCATTAGGATCCCCTGGTGCTCTCCAAACGATCTTTCGCGGGCGGCGGTCTGCTCGCCCTGCTCGCCCCCTCGGCACTGCTCGGCGCGCCCCCCGCCGCCGCCGACGACGGCGGTCCCGCGGAGCCTCCCAAGGTCGAACTGGTGCTCGACGTCAGCGGCTCCATGCGGGCCCGCGACATCGACGGGCGCAGCCGGATGGAGGTCGCCCAGCACTCCTTCGGCGCGGTGGTCGACTCCCTGCCCGCCGAGACGCAACTGGGCATCCGCGTGCTCGGGGCGCGGTACCGGTTCCCCGGCAGCAGCAAGGCCGTCGGATGCACCGACACCCAGCAGATCTCCCCGGTCGGCCCGGTGGACAAGGCGCGGGCGAAGGCGGCGATCGCGACGCTGCGCCCCACCGGCTGGACGCCGATCGGGCTCGCGCTCCGCGCGGCGACCCGGGACCTGGGCGCCGGGGAGACGACACGGCGGATCATCCTCATCACCGACGGCGAGGACACCTGCTCGCCCCCCGACCCCTGCGAGGTGGCCCGCCAGCTCGCGTCCCAGGGCACGCACCTGGTCGTGGACACCCTCGGGCTGACCCTCAACGACAAGGTCCGGCAGCAGCTCACCTGCATCGCCGCCGCGACCGGCGGGACCTACACCGCCGTCCAGCACGAGGAGGAGCTGACCGGGCGCCTCAACCAGCTCGTCCAGCGCGCCGGCAGCACCTACAAGAGGACTCCCGAGAAGGTCGCCGGGACCGCGGGGTGCGCCGACGCACCCACGCTCGCACCCGGCGTGTACACCGACCGGGAACGGTTCAGCGAGCACCGTTGGTACCGGGTGTCGGTGGCCCCCGGCCAGGAGCTGCGCGCCTCCGTCAGCGTGTCGCTCGACCGGACCCTGAACCCCGACCACGGGGTGCTGCTGCGCGCGGTGTCGGGGGCCGGGCAGGAACTCGTCCGCGGCACGGACGCGGGCAGCGGACGCACCGACGTGCGGTCCACCGGCCTGCGCTGGTCGGACCAGCGGACCGAGGCCTCCGCCTCGCCCTCGCCGGACGGCGGTTCCGGCGGCACGCCGGTCTGCCTGGTGGTGAGCAACTCCTTCTCCGCCCCGGCGTCGGTGCGGACGGCGCCCGGCATGCCGCTGGAGCTGACCGTCGACCTCGTGCCGTCCTCGGACGCGCCGGGCGAGCCGGACCTCGGCCGCGGCTGGCTGCTGCTGCTCGTGCTCGCCGGGACGGGCCTGGTCGCAGGCCTGGTCACCGGGTGGCTCGCCCGGTGGCGGGTGGCCGTCTGGAAGGAGAACTGACCATGCGCACCCCCCTCCTCCTCGCCTGCGCGGCCGCCGCCTGCGCCGTCCTGCCCGCGACCGCCCTGCCGGCCTCCGCGGACGCCTCCCCGAGCCCGCGGCCGACGGTCGGCACCGCGGGGACGTCCTTCCTGACCGCGACCACCGTGGAACCGGGGCAGCCGGTCCGCGTGCCCGCCTCGACCGGCGACTACCTGTACTGGTCGTTCGCCGCCGCGGCCGGGCAGACCGGGCGGATCGCGGTGACGGTGACGCTGCCTCCCGCGGCGAGCCGCCACGGCGCCGCGACGTACACCATCGACGTCTTCGACGGGCTGCGGCGCCGCCAGGCGTGTACGGCCGGTCCGCAGAACGCGACGGCGGCGGCCGGGGCCGCGAGCGTCAGGCTCCGCTGCACACTGCGGCAGGTCCGGGCGTGGGCCGAGCCGTGGGCCGACGACCCGCTGCCCGGCACCTACTACCTGCGGCTCGCGGCGAGCGGACTCCCCGAGCAGGACCTCGGCCTGCCGATCCGGGCCGACGTGCGGATCAGCGCCAAGGACGGGGACGCCCGGCCGGCGGGCGCGGAGCTGAAGGCGCCGCTGTCCCCGGCCGTCGACCCCGGAGCCACGCTCGCCCCGGGGACCGCGCCCTCGGCGAGCCCCGTGAACTCGGCGCCGAAACCGGCGGAGCGGGTCAGGGGCTGGTTCTCCTGGCCGTCGAGCCGGTGGTGGTGGACGATCGGCGGAGGCGTCCTCGCCGCCGTCACGGCCGTGGCGGGCTACAGCCTGACCCGGCATCCGCGCCGCTGGTTCTCCGCACCGCGCTGAACCGCTCCGGGCGGTCAGAGGCCGTCGATGCCGATCTCGTGCATCTTCCCGTCGGGGCCCAGACGGAAGCGCCGGGGCGGGCCCATCCTCGCGATCGCCTCGGCGTAGGCGGCTTCACGTTCGGCCTGCTCGCGTCCCGTCGGATCGGTCACCTTGAACCCGTACATGGGGATCTCTTCAGCGTTGAGGTCGGTGTCCTCCGGGAGGCCTTCGAGGACGAAACCGAACAGGAAGCGCAATGCGTCCTCGCCCATCTCCAGCGGATGGAACGGCAGCGCATACGGCTCCTCGTCGTCCCAGGCCGGATCCGGCTCCACGGCGCGTTCGCCGGCCCAGTACGGGCGCTCGAACTCCAGCGGCTCGCCGATGTTCTCCATGACGCCGCTGTCCGGGGAGAGGCTCAGCGAGCGCACCAGCGTCCCGTCCTCCCAGATCGCGAACGCGAGCCAGTCGACGACCGAGTGCATCCAGTGCAGGACGATCCGGCGCCCCTCCCCGAGCCGCCGCAGATGCTCGGGCAGTTCCGACGGACGGTCGAGCACGGGCCTGTGGTCGATGAGCAGATCCGTCCCGGGCAGTGCGAGGGCGTAGGTCACGTCGTCGGGCGGGTAGGTGCGATCGAGCGTGCCGTCAGCGATCCGCTCGATCGCGTGGCCCGGATGAATGCGCCGGACGAGGTTCTCGGCCTCAGCACGGCCTGAGGGCGGTGCCCCGGCCAGCGCCGACCGCACGTCGCCGTCCGTGAATGCCAGCAGCGCCGTCTTGGCTCCCATGCCGCTCCCCAGGTTCGCGTGTCCATTGCCCCCGATGAGCGAGAACTCTAGGGATCGGCGCTGACACTCCTCTCGGCATTTACATACATGGCGTATGTATGTACTCTCCTGTGTGATCTTTCCAGGGAGGGACGCTCATGCGGGCGGTACGGCAGACGGCATGGGGAGGCACCGAGACCATGGCGCTGGTCGAGGTGGCGAGACCGGCACCGGTCTTCGGTGAGGTGCTCGTGAGGGTGGTGGCGGCCGGGGTCAATCCGGTGGACGTCTACACCCGCCGCGGGCAGGCGTACAACCGGGTCCTCGACCTGCCGTTCATCAACGGCTGGGACGTCGCCGGTGAGGTGGTGGAGACCGGCTACGGCACGCCCCGGTTCCGGCCGGGCGACCGGGTGTTCGGCATGCCGTGGTTCCCCCGGGCGGCGGGCGGCTACGCCGAGTACGTCACCGCCCCCGCCCGCCATTTCGCCCGGATGCCGGACGGCCTGGACTTCACCGAGGCGGCGGCGCTGCCGCTGGCCGGGCTGACGGCGTGGCAGATGCTCGTCGAGGTCGCCGCCGTCGCGCCCGGACAGCGGGTCCTGGTCGCGGGCGCGGCCGGCGGCGTGGGGCACCTGGCGGTCCAGATCGCCAAGGCCCGCGGGGCGCACGTGACCGGCACCGCGAGCGCCGCCAAGCACGCCTTCGTCCGCGGGCTGGGCGCGGACGAGGTGGTCGACTACACCGCGGCCGAGGTGTCCGCCGCGGTGCGGGACGTGGACGTCGTCATCCAGATGTTCGGCGGCCGGGCCGGGCTCGACGCGCTGGAATGCCTGCGGCCCGGCGGTGTCCTGGTCAGCGGCCAGGCGGCCTGGACCCCAGGGCTGCACGAGCGTGCGGGCGAGCTCGGCGTGCGCGCCGTGGACTACCTCGTCGACCCCGACGGCGCGGGGCTCGGCGCGCTGGCCGGGCTCGTCGCCGCCGGACGGCTCAAGGTGCACGTCGACGCCGTGTTCCCGCTGGCGCAGGCGGCCGCGGCGCACGACCGCATCGACGGCGGCCGCACCACCGGCAAGATCGTGCTCGCCGTCGGCGAGCCCGCGTGAGACGGGGAGACACGGCAATGCCCGAGGAGCACATCGCGCCGACCGCGGTCGTACGGGCGTACGCGCGGGCCAAGAGCCGCGCCGACGTCCCGGCGGCGATGCGGTTCTGTCACCCGGACGTCGTCTTCGAGACGATCGCCTTCGGGGCGGTCGCGACCGGCTGGGACGAGGTCGCCCGGCAGAACACCGCGTTCCTGCGCACCTTCCCCGACTACGGCGTGGAGTTGGAGTACCTGGTCGAGGCCGGTGAGCTGGCCGTCGGCGCCGGGACGGTCCGGGCCACCATGGTGGAGAGGCTGGTGGGGATCGAACCCACGGGCAGGTCCTTCGCGCTGCCGTTCGCCTGCCACTGGACCGTGCGGGACGGGCTGATCGCGCATGAGCGGTTCTTCTTCGACTTCCATCAGATGTGCGAGCAGCTCGGACTGTCCACAGAGGCCGCGGCGGCGAAGTTCGCCGCCTGGCGCGAGCGTGCGGAAGAGGCGACGCGATGACGACGTACGTGCTGGTTCATGGTGCTTGGCACGGCGGCTGGTGCTGGCGTCACGTGGCGGCGCGGTTGCGGGCCGCGGGGCACGAGGTCCACACCCCGACGCTGACCGGCCTCGGTGAGCGCGCCCACCTGGCGGGGCCCGAGATCGGCCTGCGGACGCACATCGACGACCTTTCGGGCCTGCTGACGTACGAGGACCTCCGGGACGTCGTGCTCGTCGGGCACAGCTACGCCGGTCTCGTCGTGCGCGAGGCCGCCGACCGCATGCCGGAACGCGTCGCCCGCATCACCATGGTCGACGCCTGGGCGGGCCGCGACGGGGAGTCGCTGGACGACGTGGCCCCCGGATTCTTCCGCGACTGGATCGAATCGGTCACCGTCGACGGCCTCGTCCCGCCCGCCCCCGCGGCCACCGTCGGCGTGACGGAACCGGACCAGGTCGCATGGCTGGAATCCAAACTGACGCCCCATCCGCGGCGGACGTTCTCCCAGCCGACCCGGTTGTCCGGGGCCGTCGACGCGATCCCGTGCGGCGCGGTGCTCTGCACGCCCGGCGGGCCCATGCCGTTCGTCCGGCTCGCCGATGAGCACGGCTGGGCGGCCACGGTCCTGGACGCCGGCCACGACGCCATGGTCACCGCACCGCGCGAACTGGCGGACGTCCTCCTCCAGGACGCGTGCGACTCCTGACCCGGCTGGTCGGGCATGCCCGGCACGCCGACGTCCTCGGGTTCGTCTCCGTTCTTCTATTCTCGTCCGGGTCGGGAGGAGACGCGGGTGGCAGCGAACACGAGTGCGCGCCGGAGTCAGCAGGAACGCACCAGGGCGACGACGGGCGCCCTGGTCGCGGCGGCTCGCGAGCTCTTCGTCGATGACGGGTTCTCCGCCACCACCCTGGACGCGATCTGCGCCAAGGCCAGGGTGACGCGCGGCGCCTTCTACCACCACTTCAGCAACAAGGAGCACATCTTCCGCGAGGTCTACGCCGCCGAGCAGGAGAGGCTCGCCGCCGTCGTCCGGCAGGCGTTCCGGGCCGAGCGGGATCCGTGGGACGGCGTGTTCGCGGGCTGCCGCGCCCTGCTGGAGGCGTCGCTGGAGCCCGACGTCCGCCGGATCACCCTGCTTGAGGCGCCGGGGGCGCTCGGCTGGTCCGCCATGCGCGACGTCCAGGCGGGTTGCAAGGACCAGATGCGGCGCGGGCTGGCCATCGCCGTCGAGGCCGGGTGCATCTCCGAACGGCCGCTGGATCCCGCCACCTCGCTGCTGTACGGCGGGATCTGCGAAACAGCCCTGGACATCGCGCGCACCACGGACCAGCGTGCCGCGTTGGACGGTTCACTGGCGGAGCTCCGCCTGGTGCTCGCCGGCGTCTCCGGCCGTGCGACCGCCGGCTGCGCCCACACGGACCGTCCCTGAGCCCCTCTGGGCCTCTGACCCGGCGTCACGAGCGGCGACTGCCCGGAGTCCGCGCGGTGCGCGGCCGCTTGCGCGTTCGCCGAGGCGGTCAGTCGACCATGAGCCAGCCGCGCACTTCGGCCTCGTGGTCGATGAAGCGGTCGCCGGAGACGTCGATGACGACCTTGTCGATGACACCTCCGGTGAACCGGAACGGCGGCCGGTAGTCGGGGGTGACGGGCGAGCCGTCGGCACGGCCCACGCAAATCCCGTCTCCGACGGGACAGAAGTAGCTGGGCTGGGTGATGATGCGGGCGTCGGCCACCTGGCGCTCGTTGACGTACAGGGTGAGGAGGCCCGACATCCCGGGCATCTCGGGGTCGGTGCCACGTTCCTCGGCCTTGAACTCGGCCGTGAACGTGTGCCTGCCCCGCTGAAGGGACAGGTCGGCGGTGACGACCTGCAGGCGGCTGCCCACCCAGTTGTAGGCGTAGGTCAGGCGGCCGTCCTTGATGTACAGGCTGTGCCCGCCGGAGACGCCGCCATGGGCGAACAGGACGCCCTCGACGTCGTCCGAGTGGAGCTCGACCCCGGCGACGATGGTGTACGACCGGCCGTTCGTCATGACGCCGGACTGCTCGGGCACCGGCGCGCAGTCGGGGTAGTAGACGTAGCGGTCGCGGCGCGGTGTGCCCTGCGGCCGTTCGGCGAGGGTCTGCTCCAACGCGGTGCGGTCGTCGAGCGGAAGCCCGTTGTAGAGGCCGGCGTGGTAGTGCCACAGGCCCTTGAGCCGCTCCAGCCGCTCGGGCTCCCGGACGGCCAGGTTCGTGCTCTGGGCGCGGTCGCGGGTGAGGTCGTAGATCTCCCACTCGTCTTCCTCGAACCTGCCCCAGCCGCTCAGGGGCGGGTGGACGGTGCAGGCCAGCCACCCGTCATGGTAGATCGCGCGCTGCCCCAGCATCGCGTAGAACTGCGTGAGCTTCCCGGGCGCCGAGGGGTCGGTGACGGAGGCCGCGAAGCTCCGCCCCTCGATCGGGCTCTGCGGGCGTCCCCTCAGAACCTCCGGAGGCTCGACGCCCAGCAGGTCGTAGAGCGTCGGCGTGACGTCGACCGCGTGGACGTACTGGTGGCGCGCCTGGCCGCGGGCCTTGATCTTGGCGGGCCAGGCGACCAGGCACATGTCCGCGACGCCGCCCTCGTAGCCGGCCCAGCGCTTCCAGTACGGGAACGGGGTGTCGAACGCCCACGCCCACCCGGTGTTGTAGTGGTTGTAGGAGGTGGGGCCGCCGAGTTCGTCGATGTGCTCCAGGGACAGCTCGGCCGGGGTGGGCAGGCCGTTGAAGAACCGCCACTCGTTGAACGTCCCGTCCGGGCCGCCCTCGCCGCTGCCGCCGTTGTCGGAGACCGCCACGATGATCGTGTTGTCGAGCTCGCCGGAGGACTCCAGGAAGTCGATCACCCGGCCGAGCTGGTCGTCGGAGTAGGACACGTAGCCGGCGAAGACCTCGGCCATCCGGGCGAACAGCCGCCGCTCCCCCTCGCTCAGGGAGTCCCACGGACGGACCGTGTCGAGCTCCGGCCACGGCTGCCCCGCCGGGCCCGTCGCGTCCGGCTCGCCGTGCGGGTTGATCGGGGAGAGCTCGGTGTCCTCGGGCAGCAGGCCGATCTCCTTCTGACGGCGCAGGATCTCGGGCCGGATCGCCTCGTAACCCTCGTCGAAGACCCCCTTGTACCTGTCGGCCCACTCCGTGAAGACGTGGTGCGGCGCATGGGCCGCGTCCAGCGCCAGGTACATGAAGAACGGCTTGTCCGGCTGGACGGCCTTGGCGTCACGGATGAACTGAATGGCCTTGTCGGACAGGTCCTTGGCTATGTGGTAGCCCTCCTCGGGCGTCCCCGGCGTGGCGACCTGGTGGTTGTCGTGGACCAGGGTCGGATACCAGGAGCTCGATTCGCCGTTGAGGAAGCCGTAGAACCGCTCGAACCCGCACCCGAGCGGCCAGCGCCCCTTGTAGGCGGCCATGCTGGTCTCCCACCCGGGCGCCAGATGCCATTTGCCGACGCAGTAGGTGTTGTAGCCGCGCTCGGCCAGGACTTCGGAGATGAACCCGTTCCCCTCGGGGATGCGGGTGGAGATCCCGGGAAAACCGGCGCCGAACTCGGCGACCGTGGCCATTCCGTTCGACGTCGCGTTCCGGCCGTTCAGCAGCGAGGCCCTGCTCGGCGAGCACAGCGCGGTGGTGTGGAAGTTCGAGTAGCGCAGGCCCAGGTTCGCGATCCGGGTCATCGTCGGCGTCTTCACCGGGCCGCCGTAGCAGTCCATCGTCCCGTACCCGACGTCGTCCCACACGATCACCAGCACGTTCGGGGACCCCTTGGGCGCCCACGGCGACAGGAACGGTTCCCAGTCCGGCTCCGAATCACGGATGTCCAGAGCGATCCTGCCCTTGAAGCCCTTCGCCATGACGCCGCTCCCCCGCGTGCGCTTCCTCCGCTCACCGGTGCGCTGCCGCCGGATACGTTCCCTCCGTGGGCGGCGGTGGTACCCGCACCGCGTCAAGGCCTCGCGATGAAATGGTCACCTCGGGGCGGCGCGCCTCATGCGGGAGTGGTGCCCGCGGCGTGGTTCAGAGCGGTGTTCTCGGTCCTGATGCGGATTCTCAGGAGGCCCAGGTTCACGACGGTGAACAGCAGGGCGGTGATCCAGCAGGTGTGCACCAGCGGCAGGGCGACGCCCTCGACGACGACCGCGACGTAGTTGGGGTGGCGCAGCCGGCGGTAGGGGCCCCGGTCCACCAGCGGCAGGTGCGGGACGATGATGACGCGGGTGTTCCACCGTCTGCCGAGGGTGGCGATGCACCACCAGCGCAGCCCCTGGGCCAGGACGGCGAGGGCCAGCATCGACCAGCCCAGGATCGGGACGAACGGGCGGTCGAGCAGCCGCGCTTCGAGCAGCGCGCCGCCGAGGAGGCCGACCTGGGCGGCGACGATCCCCGGGTAGTGCCCGCGGCCGTACTCCACACCGCCCCTGCTCCTCGCCCAGGCCTGGTTCCGGCGCGCCACGATCAGCTCGGCGATCCGCTCGGCCCCGACGAGCGCGATGAGCAGCGTGAACCCGATCACGGGTTCACCAGCGCAGCAGGAGCAGTTCGGCGGAGAACCCGGGGCCCAGCGCCATCAGCAGCCCGGGTTCGCCCTCCGGCGGACGGCGCCGTTGGATCGTCTCCTGCAGCACGTTGAGCACCGAGACCGAGGACAGGTTGCCGACCCTCCGCAGCGATTCCCAGGTCAGGTCGAGTTCGCCGTTCCCGAGGGCGAAGGCCTCGGCGATCGTCTCGATCACCTTCGGCCCCCCGGGATGGCAGACCCACGAGGTCACCTCGCCGGGAGACAGACCGTGCTCACCGAGGAAGGCGGTGACGTCGCCGGCCAGCGTCGCCTCGACGTGGTCGACCAGGTCGGCGGCCAGGACGATCCGGAAGCCGTGCTCGCCGACGTCCCATCCCATGAGCCGCTGGGTGCCGGGATAGAGCTTGCTGCGGGTCGCGACGACCTGCGGCCCCCAGCGGACCGGCAGCCCCGGACCGGTCTCGCGGTCACCCCCGACCGCCACGGCGGCCGCGGCGCCGTCCCCGAACAGGCCGCTGGCCACCAGGTTGGCCAGCGAGCCGTCGTCGCGCTGCGCCGTCAGCGAGCACAACTCGACGCAGACCAGCACCGCCACCTGGTCGGGCCACGCGCGCAGGTAGTCGTACAGCCGGGACAGTCCCACGGCGCCGGCCGCGCATCCCAGCCCGAAGATCGGTACCCGCTTGACGTCGTCCCGCAGGCCCAGGCGCTGGGCCAGCGACGCGTCCAGCGAGGGGGTGGCGACCCCGGTCGAGGAGCAGAAGACCAGCTGGTCGACCTGCGACGCGTCGACCCCCGACGCCTCCAGCGCGCCCCGGGCGGCCCGCTCCCCGAGGGCCAGCGCGGTATCGGCGTAGACGCCGTTCGCCGTGGTGAAACCGTCGAGGTTCGCGTACTTCTCGATCGGCAGGGCCAGGTACCGGCCCATCACCCGGGTGGCGGAGTGGAAACGCTCCACCACCCGCCGATCGGCCGCGGTCGCCTCGACGACCGCCTCGGTGATCTCACGCTGGTCGTAGTGATGTTCCGGCAGGACGGTCTGAACAGCCCCTACACGCACAGCTCCCCCTAAGGCCACCCTCCCGCCCCTTACCCATCGGTGCGGCTTGTACCAGCCGGACGGGTTCGATGGGGCGATCAGGTGGCCCGTGAAAGGGGATGCTCACGCAGCGGGCAGCACGTTCAGCCGCTGCAGCAACTCACGCGAGACCGTGGCGCGCTTGGCGGCGTCGCCGTCCTTCACGACGTCGAGGTTCAGCGCGAAGGTGTAGCCGCGGCCGTCGCGCTCGACCCACCCGGCCCACCAGCCGGTGCCGGGGCCGGGGGCGTTCTGCCAGCCCGACTTCGCGTACAGCTTGTACCCGTCCTTCTCCTCCTGCTTGATCAGGTCGCGGACGGTGCGCTGGTGCTCGCGCGAGGCGGGCAGGCGTTGGGCCGCCAGCCGCTCCATGAACCGGGTCTGCTCCACCGCCGAGATCTCCAGCGGGCCGTCCAGCCAGAACCGGTCCACCTTCGTCCCGGTCTGGCGGTTGCCGTAGCCGAACCGGTGCAGCCACTGCCGTTCGCGCTTCAGGCCGATACGGCGGGCGATCACCTGGAACGCCGCGGCGTTGGAGATGCGGATGGCCTCCCGCATCGTCATGTCCTGCTCCCATTCGGGGAACGGCTGCGGCGTCCCGTCCCAGGGGATCACCTCGTCGGGGCTCTTGACCACCCCGGTCTCCAGGGCGACCAACGCATGCGGGACCTTGAAGGAGGAGGCGGGCACCAGCCGGGTCTCGGCGCGCCGCCGGTCCACCACGGTCGTGTTCCGGGTCTTCACGTCCAGCAGCGCGAACGAGCCGCGCACGCCCGCCGCGTCGAAGACGGCCAGCAGATCGTCGCGTTCGGTGACGCCGGGCCGGATCTGATCGGTCGCGGCGACGGCGGTGGCGCCGCGCGGCGCGGAGTCCTGGGCGGCGGCGCCGCACGCGGCGGTGCCGAAGAGGGTGAGCGCGGCGAGTGCGGTGGCACCCAGCCGGACGCGTGTAGTTCGGGAAGAGGGCTTGATCATGCGGTCACTCGATCATCGCGCGACCCCTCTTGTCCAATATGGATATCAATCACCGATCAGGATTGAAATACATATCATTACCGGTCAGAGCCGCGATCTCCCGATTTCAGGGAGGATCTCGTCGGCAATGTTCGGACATCCCATGAGAGGGGCCGGCTCGCCGGCCGGCCTCGTGCGGTCACGCAGACACAGTTGTCTGCCAGTTGGCCGGAACACCTTCTTCCGGCCGTTTCACACCGATAGGTTCTGATCATGGGCTGGGACGGTGACGGGGTGCTGGCGGGCCGGTACCGGAACCTCGGCCGGATCGGCCAGGGCGGCATGGGTTCGGTGTGGCGCGCCCATGACATCGACCTCGACCGCGAGGTCGCCGTCAAGGAGCTCCGGGTGCCCGAACAGGCCACCGACCAGGAGCGGCGCGTCTGGTACGCCCGGATGGAGCGCGAGGCCCGCGCCGCCGCGCGCCTGAGGCACACCGGGATCGTCACCGTCTACGACCGGGTGACGGGCGACGACGGCCGTCCCTGGATCGTCATGGAGCTGGTCCGCGGGCGCTCCCTCGAACAGCTGCTGGCCGAGTGGCCGGCGCTTCCCCCGGGCCAGGTCGCCGCGATCGGGCTCGCGATGCTGGACGCCCTTTCGGCCGCTCACGCGCAGGGCGTCGTCCACCGCGACGTCAAGCCCGCCAACGTGCTCCTCGAAGGCGACCGGGTCCTGCTCACCGACTTCGGCATCGCCGCGCTGGAGGGCGACGTCACCATCACCCGGTCGGGGATGGTGCTGGGCACGCCCGCCTACATGTCCCCCGAACAGGTGGAGGGCAAGGCCGTCACCCCGGCCTCTGACCTGTGGTCCCTGGCCGCCACCCTGTACGCGGCGGTCGAGGGGCGCCGTCCCTTCGACGGGCCCAGCCATGGAGCCGTCTTCGTCGCGATCGCCACCCGGCAGCCGCCACCGCCGCGGTGCGGTGGGCCGCTGGCGCGGGTCCTGAACGGACTGCTCCGCAAGGAACCGGACGACCGCCTCTCACCCGCCCAGGTCCGCGACCTGCTCAACGCCGCCCTGAACCCCACCGCCGGGACCGCGGCCGACGTCGGACCGCCCATCCCCCACCGGCCGCCGCCCCGCACCGCGCTCCTCCACCCGCCCCCCGCGGACATCCCACTCCGGCGCTACCGAAAAGCCCTCGTCAGAGCCGCCCTGGTGTGCACCGCCCTCGCCATCCTGGCCTTCCTGGCCGGCCCGTGGAGGGCGGTCGTCGACGAAGCCCTCGACAGGCGCTGGGACGTAACGATCATTCTGCTGCTGCCCGTCGTCGTGGCGTTCATCGTCATGTGCGGGCTGTGGTTCCTGCCGCACAGGCCGACGCTCGTCCTCACCCTCGTGTTCGCGATCCTCGTCGGCCTTCACTGGGAACCCCTCCTTGTGTACATGCACCACAAGGGCGGGATTCCGATCATCGAGCCCACCACCTGGTTCGAGATCTCCTGGGTGCTGAGCACGCTCGCGTTCATGTTCGCCTTCACCGCGGTGAACCCGTCACTCGCCGGACGGGCGACGGACCCGCCCGCCCGCGCCGCCCTCCTCACGGTGGCCGTGCTCACCGAAGGTCTGATGGCCCTGCTCTGGATCGTGCCCGTCTATGAGGCGGCAGGGTCGGGCCTGGACATGGACTCGGACCACGACCTGCGCCTCTACCCCCCTCTCATGCTCCTGGGCCTGATCTGGCTCGGCGTCCAGCCGTTCATCTGGTCGAGCAAGGTCAGAGCCGAGTTCTCCCGCCACTGACCGATCCGGGCCGTGCTCGTGGCCCGTGCTGCGGAACCGATCATGGAGGCGGACCGTCGCAGGGTTTCGCGGTCGTTCAGAGGACCAGGGACGAAGGACGAGATGACTCAGTTTCCGCAAGTGCCGGCACCGGCGGACCTCGCCGCCGCCGGGCCCAAGGGCGCCAAGAAGATGCTGACCAAGGCCGCGGACCCGCTGCCCGCCGCCGAACTGGCGCCGTTCTTCGAGCAGGCCTGCCGGGAACTGGTGCGGGCGGGCGAGAGCGAGCTCGCGTTCTGGGCGTTCGGGCAGGCGCGCAAGGTCGAGAAGGACCATCCCGCGCTGCTCGACCTCGACCGGGTCCAGGACGTCTTCCTCGAACTCGTGCCCGCGGGCGGCGTCGGACCGGCCGCGCTGCGCGACTACGCCAAGACGCTCGCCGCGGAGCTCCCGGCGGAGGAGGCGCACGCCCGCTTCCGCGCGGTGATCTGCGCGGGGTTCGACGCCGGGCTCATCCCGTACGCCCGGATCTTTCCCGACCTGCGCACGCTGGCCCGCGCCGCGAAGATCAAGAAGCGGGACGAGGAGGAGTTCCTGGCGGAGCGGCTGCTGCGCGCCGGGCTCATGCCCGTCGCGTCCCACCAGATCTGGGCGGCCGCCCGGGATCCGCTCGCCGCGGTGGCCCGACGCGACGACGCCCTGATGGAGCGGCTGATCGCCGCCGAACCCGACTCCGCCCACCACGACGAGGAGAGCGGCGAGGAGGTCGCCGAGGAGATCCGGCAGATGTGGCTGGAGTGCCTGGCCGCGAGCGGCGCGGGGGCGCACCTGTCGGCCCACTGGTTCGGCCACGACGGACGAGGGTGCGCGGCCGCCGTCCTGCTGGAGCTCGTCGACCAGGCGGGGGAGCGCCTCTTCCCGGACGCCGAGGTGGTGTACGGCGACGAGACCGACCCCACGCTTCCGCCTCGCGACTACCGGAACATCCTTCCCCAGAACGAGATGGGCACCGACGCGCCCCGCTGGTGGGGTTCGAACTTCGACGCGGGCCGGCAGGCCGCGGACGTGGCGTCCGGGCCGGAAGGACGCGACCGCTTCGCCGCCCTGCTCGACGCGTTCGTCCGCGACATGGGGTACTACGGCAACGTCGACTACCCGGCCACGGTGAGAGCGCTCTGGGGCCTGCCGGAGACCCGGGAGGTGCTGAGCGAAGCCGTCGAGGGCTGGAAGGCCGACGCGGGCCGCCCGGACCTGCCCTTCCTCCACACCGCGCTGCAACGGCTGGTGCGGCTCACCGGCCGCAGCGGAGGTCTCCTCGACCTGGAGCCCGGCGTCGCCGAGGGGCTCGACCCCGCCGACCCCGTGGACGCCCTGCTGGCGGCTCTGCGCGGCGGCATTCCCGCCGAACTGGGCGTGCCCGGTGACGGGACGCCGTCGAAGTCACCGAAAGCGGGCCGGACGATCATCCAGCACCTCGGATACCTCACCGTCACCGAACGGTCCTGGCACGCCTACGCGTCCGTCAGCGGCGACGACTCCCTGGGGGTGAGGCTTCCCCAACTGCCCGACGGGATGCTGCCCTGGTACGACGGCGAGACCGCCGTCCTGTCACGGGTGAAGGACGGCGTCTGGCAGTCCTTCCGGGTCGAGGGGCAGACGGGCCAGACCGTCGCGCTGACCCTGGACCCCGACACCGCCACCGCACGCCCCCAGGCGCCGGGGACCGCCGAGGTGACGTTCCCGGGCGCCGCCGGGCCGAGCGAGGTCCGGTCGAGCCGCGGCGCGATCACGGTCACCGCCTCCGACGGGACCCGGACGGCCCGGCTGCCCTTCTCGCCCGTCATGAGCACCAAGGGCGGGCTCGTGCCGCCGCCCGGCTGGTGGCCGCGGCGGGACCCGGCGGACCCGGCCGGGTCGGCGGCGCTGCGGCGGCTCGGCCGCGAGGGGGCGGCGCGCCTGCTGGAGGCGGCGCTGGCCGGACCGCGCGCGGCCGCCGGCGCGCTGGAGGCCGTGCTGCCCGAGGTGACCGCGCCGCCCCTGCGCGACGGCGTCCTCGCGGCGGCCCGCACCGCGGCCGAGTGCCTCCTTCTGGCCGTCGAGGTGCGGGACCGGATCGGCCGTCCCCAGCCTCCGGCGCTGCCCGCGCTGGTCTCACCGGCCGCCGGCCTCCCCTTCGAGCGCACCGCGGCGCAGACGAGATGGCTCGTGCGCCAGCGGCTCATCGCCCGCGCGCTGGAGTCGGCGACGAACGACGAGCCCGAGGCCGGCAAGCCCTACCTCGTCCGGACGGTCTCCCTGCCGCCCCGCGCCTACGTGGGCGTCGAGCCGGACACCCTGGCGGGCTACGCGCTCCCGGCCGTCCTGCCGTGGACTCCTGACTCGCAGCGCGAACGCATCCTCGACGTCCTGCGCCTCTGGGCCAACGCTCCGATCGGCGACGGCACGGACTCCTGCCGGCTGCTGCGCCTCACTCCGGCGGGCGCCGAGGGGCAGACCCGCGCCGAACACCAGATGGTCGACAGGCGGCTGGAGAAGGAGGCGCCCGGGGAGCTCTGGCGCACCCCCGGCGGCGCCCTGCTGATCTTGGACTACCAGCGGCGCGACCGGACCGCGACGGCCGTGGAGTACGCGCCCGGAGGCGAGTTCGACCAGGACGGGCCGCCCGGCTGGCAGGCGGCCCGGGCCCCGGTTCCCTGCTGGGGCGACGCCGACCGCGTCGTCCGGCTCATCCGGTTGCTGGCCGATCGCGGCCCCGCGCCCATCGATGCCGCCGCCACCGTCCGCGATCTGGCGGAACGTGCGGGATTCGGGTTGGCGGACGCCGTCGAGGTCTGCCGGTTCCCCGCCGGCATCCTGGACGAAGACGTCTCCGCCACCGGCGCCACGCTCCCCTACCCCATGCGGGACGCGGTACGGGAACGCCTGCTGCCCGACGACCCGGCCGACCTCTGGACCACGGGCCTCGACGTGGACGCGGCAGCCGACTGGTGGCGCACCCACGGCGAAGCCCAGCCCGCAAAGCCGTGACCTAGGGCCTGTCTCGAAGTGGCCCCGCCCACGCGCGCGAACGCGTGACCTGCCCGGTGCCGCGAAGCCAGAGGCGAGCGAAGTGGGCCGGGACTGAAACAGGCCAGCGGCCCGCACGCGATGTGCGTGCGGGCCGCTCCTGTCAGTCGTTCCGACCCGTCACGCCCGCGTACTGACGAAGGCGTCACCGGAGCCGTTGGTGTCGTTGGCCACGAGGTTGGACGCGGCCGACCCGAACAGCACGGTGCGCCCGTCACCGCTGATCCCCATGGCCTCGCTGCGGCCGTCGCCCTGCTCGCCCGCGGCGCTCACGGACACCCGCGTCGTCGCCTGGGTCAGCAGGTCCGTGACGAGGACATCGATCTTTTCGTTCGTGTCCTCATCCGGGGTCAGGTTCGTGGCGCGCGACTCGTACGTGACGAAGCGTCCGTTCGCGCTCATCGAGGGCCACGCGCTGTCACCGTTGCCCGGAGTGCCTCCAGTGCCGACGCTGACCTGCCGGGTCGTGCCGCTCTGCAGGTCCCGGCGGTACACGTGGGAGGTCCCGTCGTCGGATCCGCCGCCGAAGGCGACGTAGCGGCCGTCCGCACTGATCGAGGGTGAACCGCTGCCCAGCGTGAACTGCTCGCCCGGCACGGTGAGGCTCGCCCGCGTGGTCGTCATGGCCGTCCGGTCCCGGACGAACACGTCATACGTGTCGTTGGTGTCGTCCGGGACGGCGTTCGAGGCCTTCGACGTGAACGCGACGTAGCGGCCGTCCGCGCTGATCGACGGCTCGCTGCTGGACTCCCAGAGCGGTTCGCCGGCGGTGCTCAGGCTGACCGCTTCGGTGGTTCCCGCCGCCACATCCCGGAGGTAGACGTTGTGGTAGCCGTTGTCGACCCCGGGCACGAGGTTCACCGAACTGGAACTGAAGGCGACATAGCGACCGTCGGCGCTCACCGACGGCGAGTACGCCGCGGAATTTCCCTGGTCCTCGTCGCTGTCGACGTGCAGATTGGTCACGGCACCGGTCCACCGGTCCTTCAGGAAGACGTCGTACGTCCCGTTGGCGTCGCCCGCCACCAGATTGGAGGCCTGCGAGGTGAACGCGACGTAGCGGCCGTCCGCGCTGATCGAGGGGTCGGAGCTTTTCCCGTTCCCCTCCGCGCCCGTGCCGGAGACGCTCAGCCTCTCCGTCCTGCGCGTCCAGCGGTCGCGCATGAAGACGTCCGGTACGCCGTTGGTGTCGCCGGGCACGAGGTCGGTGGCCGCGGAAGTGAACACGATGTAGCGGCCATTGCCGCTCACCGCGCCGCCCCACCGGGACCAGTCCGAGTCCAGCCCGCTGTCGGCGTTCCCCTCCGCGCCGGCGCTGCTGACACTGACCCGGCTGAGCGAGAGGACGGGGTCCGCTGCCACTCCCGACTCAGCGCCGGCGGCCTGAGCCAGCGCGATCTGCATCGTTACAGCAATGGCCGCCATGGGTAGAACAATGTGTGCGCCGAGCCCGCGTCGCGGCATGCATCCATCTCCTCACAGTGCGTGTGATCATGCATTGACAACTGCTTGACGCATGTGCGGGGCGAACGGATTACAGCACCGCTGGAAAAGCCATTCGCCGGGTTCGGTAAGTGCGCGAGAACCGTTTCGCGGAGGGTCTTCTATTTGTCAGGGCGCCGGTTCACTCGGTGAGGCGGTGCAGGTCGGCGATGACCTCGGAGGCGGCGACGGGGTCGAGTTCGCCGAAGGCGAGCGGACTGCCGGAGTGGCGGCCCGTCATGAGCATGACGCGGCCGATGTGCTGCTCGGCATGCTCCTCGGGGTCGAAGACGCGGATGCCGGGCTCGAAGGTGACCATCACGTGCCGGTCGTCCGGGGTCATGCGCATGACCTGCCGGCGGAAGCCGCCGGTCTCCTTCTCGCCGATCTCCCAGCCGCGCGACGTCATGCCGAGGATCCTGCCGAAGTGGACGGTGCCGCCCTCGAAGCGCCGCAGGCGGTCGCCGCCCCGTTCGTCCTCCCGGAGGGTGTGGACGGGACGCCCGAGCTGCGGGAACGGCTGCAGGATCTCGTAGTCGGCGAGGATCGCGGCCCAGGCTCGGACGGCGGCCTCGCCGAGGACGAGCGGGTGCGGCAGCGCGACCTCGACGTCGCCGGGAAGCGTGAAGGCGTCCTCGTGGACGTCGGCGAGGGTCCCGTCCTCGGCCACCCGGAACGTGTCCGCGCCGGCCGACCACACCAGGCGGCGGGCGAGGTGGCGCATGAGCGGATGCTCGACGAACAGGGAGGCGAACTCCCCGGCCGTCCAGGTGCGCCCGGCCGCCATCGCCGCCTCCAGGCGCTTGATCTGGTCCGCGGCGACCGTGCGGACCTCCTTCTTGAGGCCGGTGAAGCGTGCGTGGGCCGCGGGGGCGAGGGTGGCGTCGTCCTTGACGCCCGGTTTCGGCAGCGTCTTGCGGGGCCTGCCGCTCTCGTCGGCGACGAAGGGCCTGAGCTCCTCGTCGAAGCCCACCACGAAGCGGCGCGGCCCGTAGTCGAGCGTCAGGGAGCCGTCGGCGTCCAGGCCCAGATCGGGGACGAGCCGGTCGGCGAGCTGCTCCTGGGTGAGCCCGCGCTGTTCGGCGGCGTACTTCAGCAGCTCCCGCGCGGACCGCCCGATCCACTTCTGGTCCTCGGCCTTGTTCGCGAGCCGGTCGAGATGGCGGAGCGCCGGGTCGGTGCCGAGCCGGCGGAACAGGTTGAGCGCGGACTGCCCGCCCGCCTCCCACACGTAGGCCCTGGACCACCGTGCGACGATCGGCGCGAGCCGGTCGGCGGTCCCTTCGTCGCCGAACTCGGCCAGGGCGTACTGCACACCGGGCGACGCCCACAGTCGGGGATGGCGGTCGGCCTCGTAGAGGGCCCAGGCGAACTCGGCGAGCGACTCCGGGTCGAGAGGGGCGACGACCAAGGGCACGCCGGGATACGGCTTGTGCTTCTCCGAGATGGACAGCATCGTCAGCAGATGCCGGGTCGCGGCCAAGGGGAGCGCCTGCCGGCGCTGGCGGAGCAGGAGCCGCGGCAGCTTCTCGGGGTCCCAGCCCTCCGGGAGGTCGGGCAGCGGATCGGGGTACACGTCGAGCGGGTCGGTGCGCAGCCGCGAGACCGCCTGCACCGCCTCGTCCCCGTAGTACCTGGCGGCCTCCACGAGGACGTCGTGGCCGTGCCGTTCCGCGACCCAGCGCAGCGCCGCCTCGGCGCGATCCCGCTTGGGGCCCGGCTTGCGCAACGCGTCCGGGATCGTCAGCCGGACGGCCTCCACCCCGTGCACCTCGTACCAGGCCTCCTGCGCATGGTTGCGCCCTTCGTCACCGAAGTCCTTGATCATGCCTTGGGCGACGGCGTGGTCCAGGAAGGGTTCGAGGGCGTAGACGCTCCATTTCTTCTTTTTCAGCTGGTGCATCACCAGCGGGTAAGCGGCCATCTCATAGCGCGCCACCGCGCCCCTGTCGGCACTGACGTTCGAGAAGTCGGCGAAGGCGTCCCAGTAGCGTTCGTCCGCGAGCAGTTTCTCGCCGAGTTCGCGGGGAGCCTGCATGACGAGCCCTATGTAGAGGCGCTCGAACCGCGACTTGGACTGCCACTCGCGCGGCTTCCACAGTTGAAGAGCGTCGCCGCTGGCGAAGAACGCGGCGAGTTCGTCCCAGTCGGTGTCCTCTGGCATGCGCGCCTGCCCGTACTTGTACGGGGCCTCCAGCCACTCCTCCCGCCGGCCGGGCGCCCAGCGGACGAGGGTCGGCTCTTTCGGCGGCTTCAGCTTGAGGACGACCGGTTCCCTCGTCCCGCCGGCCCAGGGCGGCTGGACGAGCAGGGCGGGCAGAGCGGCGGCGGGGGCGTCCTCGACGTGTGGATCTCGGCTCATCGTCGTGATTATTCCGGCCGGCGGGCGTCCCGGATCACCGTTTCCGGGGCTCAGCGGGCGCTGCGCTCCAGCATGTCGTGCATGTAGGCGCGGAAGCGGCGAAGGGTCGGCGGGTGGTCCGCGAAGCGCCGCTCGCCGTCCGTGTCGACGATGCCCACGTGGATGAACCCGTTCACGATCCAGATGATGTTCCAGAGGCCGAGTTCGAGGTCGTAGTCGGCGCGCACCGCGCCCCTGAACATCTCGACCACGGCGGCGATCAGCGGGCGGTACAGGCTCTCGACGTCCTGCACGTCGGCCGCGTCCCGGAGCCAGCGGTGCACCCACAGGGCCCGCATCTCCGGATGGGCCACCGAGTAGTCCAGGTACCGGTCGACCAGCGTGTGCAGGCCGGGCAGGTCGGGCGGGACGCGTTCCATCACGGCCCTCATGTGGGCGGCCTCGGCGTTGTAGTACCGGTTCATCACCTCCAGGTAGATCTGCCGCTTGTCCCCCACGAGGCGGCTGATCTCCGGCGGGCTCATCCCGGCGACCTCCCCGATCATCTGCAAGGTGGTCCCGTCGTATCCGAGTTGCACGAAGAGCCTGCCCGCCGCCTCGACGACCAGTTCGCGTTCCTCCTGGGCAGCCACAGTCCCTCCCTTCGACGCCCCCACATTCCGGTCGCACCTGCACAGATACCCACCGTCCGACCAGTGACGCGGTCCGTCCTGTGACGCCGGGACGCGCCGAGAGCCTCGACAGAGATCATTTACGGCCCAGGGCCCTCACCCCGTCACGCTCCGTGATTGTTCTGTCACCTCGGCGCGAGCGCAGGCGTGCCAGCAGGGCGATCGTCGCTCAGCGGCCTGGTCCGTACCGTTGGGCTCCCCCCGTCACTTCCCCCCGGAGGACTCATGAGGATGCCCTTACGCGCCGCGCTGACCATCGCGGGCGCCGTTCTGGTGTCGGCCGCTCCCGCTCTCACTTCCGCGTCGGCGTCGGCCGTCGGTGCGCGGGCCACGGGGACCTTCTTCTACCACTCGCCCGACTCGGGGGACGTGGAGATCGAGGACCCAGACAACGGCGAGTGCCGGCTGCTGTTGCAGGGCGCCACCAGCGCTGCCAACCGCACCGACGCCCGCGCCACCCTCTTCCTTGACCGGCTCTGCGAAGAACCGGCCGGCCTCACCCTCAATCCCGGCGAGGCCAGGACCTTCACGAGTCCTCTCCCGCACAGCGTCATGTTCGGGTGACCTGGTCCGCGTGGCCGTCACCGGTGCAGCGCCGGCATCGCGGGTCCTTCAGTGCCCTCGCTTCGCTGCATTCGCCGCAGTGCGGGCAGTAGGCCACCGCGCCTCTGACCCAGCACTGAGCACTGAGGGCCTCGCTGCCGAATCTGTGGTCCATGGTGTCCCCGTCGGTTTCGACGGGGGCACCCTCGTCTCGGCCGTTACCGTTCAGCACCGGATAGCCGCGATCGCACGAACCGCACCGCCTCAGTTCCCAGCTTGCTCTGCAGACGTCGCATGAGCCGCGGAACGTGGCTTTGTCCCACACCTGAAAGGTTCGGGAGGGATCGCTTGAGGCGTTCCGGCAGAGGGGGCATCGGGCGAGTTCCGCCAGGCTCTCCGCAGCGGCCTTCACCTCGGCCTGCAACCGGTCGACCAGCTCGGCGTTGTCACCGCGCTGCATGAACTGGGCGGAGCGATGGCCGAGGGTCCCGATCCGGCGTCGCACCGCGGCGAGTTCATGGGATGCGGGCGGCCTCACGACGGAGAGGCCGTTCGCGCTCCTGACGATCCAGTCCGTCCCCTCCGCGATGGCGTTCGCATAGCGGGCCGGGCAGTCGATGCGCGCCGGGTATCGCGCGAACAGGTGCTGGGCGAGGGCCCAGCGGAGACTGCGCGCCAGCCGCGTCACGCTGTCGATCTCCAACGGTGACACGGGAAGGAGCGGCAGTGCTCGGCCGCCGCCGGACGGAGCGGGCGCCTCGCAGCCCTGGAACGTCCTGAGCCGAACGTGGAGTGGCAGCTTCTGCCGCGTCTCGCGCTGCCCGGGGTAGACGATCAGCGTGCGCGGCTCCGTCGTGGCCGCGGAGGCGATCGCCTCGATCTCCTGGGACACCCGGCCCGGCTGCTCCGAAGCGACGAGCGCGTGCGCGACCGGAACGACGCGCAATACGGGCTCGCCTCCGCAGCGCAGCACGAATGTTCCTGCCTGCTCCCAGCGAAGGCCCACGGGCTCCGGGTACCAGCCGCCACATGAAACCTCTCCGCCGGGCCCGAACGAGCCTTCCGGAACCAGGTCCAACTGCGCCAGCGCATGCGTGAGGAGGAGGCCGGTGTACAGCGTGAACGATTCGCACCACTCCTGGATCCGGTCGTTGGTCGTCCCGGACGGACCGTTCCCGCTCTTCGCGGCGACCCACGCCCGCCAGAGTTCGGCGGCTCGCCTGTACCTGTCGTCGTTCGTGAAGACGTTGGTGGTGCGCAGGACGGTGCCGACATCGGCGTGACGGTGGACTCCCGGCAGGATCGTCGGCCCGCGAAGTTCGACCAGCGCGTTGCGCAGCCGCTCCAAGTCCTCCCGCAACTGCTTGGCCCTCGTACGCCGGGTGCTGCTCTCGACGAGGCCTTCGATGAGGAGGAACATGTACTGGCTCACCCGCCATGGGCGTCCGCTCGCGTCCTCCGCGTAGGTGCTCACGTCGTCGAGCATGGCCTCGATCCGTTCGACCTCGGCCAACCGTCCCTGCACGTGGTCCCAGAGATGGTCGACGAGCCTGGCGAGCACCCGGTTCTCGTAGAAGTCCAGATCGGTCTCGCGCGCAGGGTCGAGGAGGCGTCCCGGGCGAATGCCGTCGGGACGCAGCGCCGCCCAGTCCTCGCTGCGGGCGGTGAGGCGGGTGATGGCGGCGGGAGTGACGCGCCGTACCTGCGACGCCGGCACCAGCCGGTTCACCGCCCGCAGTCGGGCCACGGGCAGATGGCAGGCCGCGCGCAGATGCGGGAGGCAGCGCTCGATCGCCTCGTCGATGTCGCGGGGGCGCAGGCGCTCGTCCATGTCGGCCCCGCCCATCAGCGGGGTCTCCGACAGCCACTCCTCCGCGGTGACGTCCCCCGCGACCAGCGAGTCGAGCCTTCTGCCGATGGCCGTGACGATGTACGTCGTGATGTCGTCGGGCATGGCGTGATGCCCGAAGTCGCCCTCGTCACGGTGATGCCGGGTCTCGTCCCACAGCGTCCACGTCCCGTCCGCGGCGAGGTACCGGCCGGGGCGCAGGGCCGTCGCGTTCAGGAAAAGGGAGCGGCCGCCGGGCGCGAAGAACAGCCTGCCGAGGGGCATGCGCCCACCTGGCGGCCGCTCCACCTCGCGCCCCAGCAGCCGGTCCCAGATCCGCACCGGCATGTCAGACGCCCCTCCGCAGATGGATCTCCTCGTCGAGCCGTTCGAGCGACCTGTGCGGGACGGTGCCGAACGGCGCCCAGAGCCCGGGCAGATCGTCGCGGAGTCCCTGGATCAGATCGAACGGGATCTCGAACCGGCCGCGCAGCTTGCGCAGGACGCGGGTCGCGAACGCGTGGTCGGCCGCCTGCCCCTGGCCACCGCCCGCCGCGCACACGACCGGGACGAACGCCTCCAGGTACTTCATGGTCCGGGACCCGGACGAGATCCGGAAGTCCCGGAAGAGGCGGTCCCGCAGCTCGCCGTCCAGGAAGGCGAACACGCTCTGCGCGGCCTGCGCATGCGTCCGGCGGGCGCGCTCGAAGGCCGCTTCGAGGGCGCCGAGCGACGGCGGAGCCGGCAGCGGCGGGACGGGGTCCGGTTCGAACATCTGGGGGCGGGCGGGGAGTTCCAGCACGTGCGAACGGTCGTAGGTCTTGTCGGCGAAGGCCACCGTCGTCTCGTCGTGGTTGGCCGTGCCGATGAACCACACGTTCGGCGGGATGACGAGCTTGCGGCCGTCCACGAGCCCTCGGGGGGCCGGCTGGACCTCGGTCGTCATGAGCTCCAGGCTGGGCGGGGCGCCGTCCGGCTTCCTCGTCTGTCCTATCTGGTACAGGACCTCGCTGAAGTACTGCTCCGGGTGCGACAGGTTCATCTCGTCCAGGACGACGAAGAACGGACGGTCGGCGTAGGCGGGGCAACCGGCCTGGTAGAGCGCCTGGGTGAAGGGCGACTCGTAGAACCTGCGCTCGAAGGCGTTGAAGTACCCCACGAGATCCTGCGGGGTGCGCCAGTCGGCGCTCACCGGGACGAGAGCGGTCTCGGCCTGGAGGGCCTTGGCGAAGACGATCGGCAGCTGCGTCTTGCCGATGCCGCTGATCCCCTGGAGGAGATGCAGCCGCGACGCGGCCAGCCCTCCGAGGAAGAGGATCAGGTCCTCCTCGGCGTAGAACATGCGGTACTGCTGGGCGACATAGTTCCGGAGCCAGTAGACGAAACTGTCCAGCTGCGGGACCTGGCCCAGAAGGTCGTCGCGCTTCTCGTTGTGCTGCGCGTCCATCGCGCGGCATTCGGGGAAGGGCGACTCGCCCTCCTTCCGCGCCGTCAGGCTCTGGATGTCCTGGTGCAGTTCCTGGACGCGGACGCGGTAGGCGCCGACCGAGGCCTCCATGGCCTCCTTGGTGACCTTGAGCCGCTCGAGCTCCAGGGCGGTGATCTGATGGCCGGTGAGCTGCCGCTGCAACCGCTCGTTGTCCGCGACGAGCACCGCGCGCTCTTCCCGCCAGCCGCGCTCCGCTTCCTGGAGCCTTGCGAGCCGTTCCGTCACGTCCTCGGGCACCTGGCGCTGGAGGCGGAGCGCGGAGTTCTCGGTCCGCAGCTCCTGCAGCTCCTGCAGCACCTCGTCGGGCGGCCGATGGCCGAAGGCCCGGTCGACGCGGTTCCGCTCGTCGCGCTCCTTCTCCATGTCGGCGGTGTGATCCTGAAGCGCCCTACAGCGCTGTTCCAGCTCCCTGGACCGCAGCTCGGCCCGTTCCACGGCCGCGGCGACGGCGTGCTCCACGCGTTCGCTCAGCAGTGCACGCGCGTCGGCCAGATCCTCGTCCCGGGCGTTCAGCTCGACCTCGAACTCCCGCAGGCGCGCCCGCTCCTCGGTGAGTTTCTCCGTCCGCTCGGCCAGTTCCCGGCGCTGCACTTCGAGATCGGCGCCGAGCGCGGCGCGGGTGCGGGCATGCTCCTCCGCCAGCTCGCGCTGCCGGGTCTCGACTTCTCGCCGGGTGCTCTCCAGCGCCTTCCGGGCTTCGGCGAGCGCGGTCTCCTTCGCTCGTTCCTTGGCGGCGACGAGCTCGCGTTCCTCTTCGACCAGCCGCTTCTCCCGCTCGTCGAGTTCGCCGCTCCTCTTCTGGACGAGGTCCCGTTCCGCGGCCAGTTCCCGAGCGTCCTTCTCGATGGCCGCGAGACGCTCGGCCGCCTCCTCGGTACTTCGCTCCAGGGCCTGCCGCGTCTCGTCCACACGCTCGGCGGCCTGCCTGAACAGGGCCACGGCCTCGGCGGCCTTCTGCCATTCGGCGGCGACCGCCCCGTCGTCCACTCCGCGGGCCGGGGGCTCCGCGGGCGCGGGCAGAGCGTCCTCACCTCCGACGGCGGCCACCGCCTCGGGACGTCGCGCTTCGGCCTCCTCCTCGGCCGCCTTCCGATTCACCGGCTTGGCGGCGGCCGGCCTGGTCCGGCGCTGGGGCGTCTGCCGACGCGCCTGGGCGGGGCGCTTCTTGGCCATCGTGAACTACTCGTCCTTCCTTGGAGCGGAATGGATGTCAGTGCAGGGGGATGAGTTCCGGCACGGCGAGGGCGGCCAGCTCGCGGCACCATTTCGCGTCCTGCGCGGCGGAAGGGTCCCTTCCTCCGTGCGAGACGCGGTTGCGCATCGTGCCGAGCGCGGCGAGCGCACTGAGCAGGTCGGGACGCCGCGCCGCCAGCCGGTGCAGGGGATGCTCCGCGTTCCGGTGCGCCGCCACGAGGGCCAGGGCGCCGACATCCTTCAGGAGCATGTCCTTCCCCGCCTCCAGGTCCCTGGCGGCCTTGCAGAGATCCTGATCGAAGAGCCGGGGGACGGCCTGGAACCCGATGCCGTGTGCGGCCTCCTCGATGACGGACCGGTTGAGCGCCCGAGTCGACGCGAGGGCCCGGACGGAGGCGACCGACACGGGAAAGCCGCGCGCCAGGCGGCGGAAGAGCTCCTCGTACAGGCGGTGCGTCGCGTGCACGACGCGCTCCAGCGCACCCGCCTGGTCGCCCAGCATGACGGCGAGGTCAACCTCGGTCATCAGGTCGAAGGCGTCCTCGTCACTCCGGACGGACGCGCCGAACTCGGCGACGAGCACGGATTCGACGTGGGCGCGCGCCGTCGCGTCCGCCTGCCGGTAGGTGCGCTCGGCGCGCTCCGCCTTCGTCCGGGTCACGCCGCGAATCCGCTCCGCGAGCGGCCCGCCGTCGTGCAGGCACCGATCCAGGAGCTCACCGAACATGGCACTGCTCCCGACGCCGAAGGGGTCGTGCGCGACCAGCTCCCCGGATCCGTCGGCCGTGGCGAATCCAACGACCAGGACGGGCTCGGGGGCGTCGATGAAGGCGATCCGCTTCAGATCCGGCGGCCGGTCCCCGCCCGGCCCCGGGCGGGCGACCGCCGTCTCGCCCGGCCGCGCCACCGGCGCCAGACCCTGGCCGCGCTCGAACTCGCGCACCCGCCGGGCCTCCCGCGCGTCCCGGTCCAGCCGGGCGACCTCGATGATCTGTTCCGGCCGGGGCCGGCCGGGGGCGGCGGCCTCCGTCCCCGCGTCGGCCGTGTCGACGATCGTGGCCTCGACGTGGTCCGGGTGGCCCGTGGTGCCGAGCTGGAGCCCGGCCCTGCCCGGGGCCCGCCAGGTGACATGCGCGTCGACGAGCCGCCCGGCGGTGCGGGGCCACAGGTCGCCGCCGGCCTCGGGCGACTGGAAGACGTACCGCACCGACCAGGACGTCTCCTCGGCGACGCCGCCCGTGCGGAGCGCCCGCCTCCCCTGCTCGGTCAGCTCCCCCTGCCGGTCGAGCAGCCCGTGGTGGACGGCGTGGTCGATGATGTGCGCGCACAGCCGAACGTGCAGGTTGATCCGGGCCGCTATCAGGTCCGGCTCCCGGACGCCCGCGTGGCAGAGCCCCAGCACGACGCGTTCGAAGAGATCGAGCCCCCGGTGCGGCAGGACCGGGGCGGTCACGCGATGCGCCCACGCTGGGAAGGCCACGCAGATCCGCTCGTCGCGCCGCGGCGGCGCCGGGCACAGCTGGACGATCCTCGCGCTACGGGGAAAGGACGGTGCCATGCTCACCTCCCGAACGGCACAGCCGGAGGAACTCGGTCAGCGGCCCGACCTGCGCGGGAGCCGCGGGTCCTTCGAACATCGCGGCATCGCCCACGGTCACCAGCAGGCGCTTCTGCCGGCTCATCGCCACGCACAGCCGGTTGCGCAGGGTGAGGTGGCCGTAGCGGCGCCGCACCCAGCGATCATGGGCGGCGCCCGCGGGCGGCGGACCGGCCGGAGGCGATGATCTCGTCGTGGACAGGAACACCACATCGAACTCCTTGCCCTGGAATGCGTCGACGCTCCCGACGTGCAGGCGGTCCAGCCGGCGGCCTCCGGCGTCGTACTGGAGCCCCCTGACCAGCTCGTATCCCTGGTCGGTGCGGCGAGCGAGGTCGCGCGCCACCAGTTCCCGCCAGATCTCGTCCACCTGGTCGGAGTAGAACGAGATGACACCGAAGGTGAGGTCCGGCGCCGACGGCAGGAGCCGCTCCAGCTGGTCGGCGATGACGCGAGCCTCGGCCCGCCGCCGTTTGCTGCGCTTGCCGGACTCGGCGCCCCGGGCGTTCGGGACGTCGATCCACGCCGCGTGCACGCCCTCGTAGCCGGGCAGAGCGTGCGCGAACTCCTCGTCCGGACGCGGCGATTCGAGGATCCCGTCGTAGAAGCAGCGGCTCACGAACGCCCCGAGCGTCCGGTGCATCCGGAACTGGGCGTTGAGGGTGACGACGCGGTCCACCGAGGCGCCGGGAGCCCGGAGGTTCTCGAACAGGCGCTGGAACAGGCTCTCGCGCAGCCTTCCGCGCACGCCCGCGTCGAGCCGCTCCACCTGCCGCTCGACCTCCGGCTCCAGCATGTGCGGCAGCTGGTTGTGGTCGCCGACCAGGATGATGCGCCGGCCCGCGTGGATCAGCGGGATCATCAGATCGAGCGGGTTGGCGCGGGCCGCCTCGTCGATGATCACGGTGTCGAAGACGACGTCCTCGATCCGCGTCTCCTCCTTGGCCACCGCGACGGTCGGCGACGCGGCCTGCTGGCAGGTGGCCGCGTAGGAGGCGGTGTAGGCCCGCAGGGTCCACTCGACGGCGACCGGGTCGCCGCGCAGCCCTTCGAGGTAGTCCAGCATGGCGAGCTGGGGGCCGCTCTCGCCGGAGTCGCGCACCCGCTCTTCGAGCTCTTCGGCGATCTCAGCGAGCAGGTCCTCCACGTCGGGGTCCGCTGCGACGGGCGCCTGCGGCCCGGTCGCCGGGCGGAGCGCCTCCAGCAACCGGTCACGTGCCGCCGCCAGCTCGGTCAGGAACGGGACGGGCTCATCGACGTCCCAGGAGGCGGCCCTGGCCAGCAGGTCCAGATCGGCCCCGTGACCCGCGTCCTGCCCGTGCAGCGCGCGGACCCGGCGCAGCGCCTTCGCCGCCGCCGCGGGCCCGTCGTCCGCGAACGACTCCGCGAGGGTCCGCACGCCGCGCAGCGCCCGGGCCGCCAGCTCGCGGTCGTCGTCGAGGTCGAACGGGACGGGCCGCGAAGCCGTCTCCAACCGGCGGCGCGTGCCGTGCAGCCGATCGGCGAGCCCGGCCGGGAGCAGTTCGCCCGCCAGTTCCTCGATCTCTTTCAGCAGGCGCGCGGTCTCCTCCGGCGGGGTCGGTGTGAGCAGGTAGCCGGCCGCCCTGGCGGTCACCGTCCGCAACAGGCCGAGCGCCCGCCCGAAGGAGTCGGTGTCGATCTCCTCGGTGAGCCAGTCGACCGTCTCCTGCAGCCACCGGTCGGTCTGGACGGTCGTGCCGCGGCCGGCGCGGTCCACCTTGTTGGCCGGGAGGCCGAACACCCTCGAACGCTCGACCAGTTCGTCCACCGCGGCGTGCTGGAAGCTGGTGAGCAGGATGCTGCCGCGCAGCCGCGCGTAGCCGCGGCCCTCCTCGGCGAGGCGGGTCTGCAGGGCGGTGATCACCTGGGTCTTGCCCGTGCCCGGCGGGCCCTGGATCACCGCGATGTCGGGCGTGTTCAGGGCCACCTCCAGCGCCCGCTCCTGCATCGGGGTGGGCTCTCCGCCCCGGAAGCAGTCGCGGACCGCGGCGGAGACCGCCCTGGTCGTCCTCCTGGGGGGATCCGCGCTGACCGTCTTGCCCTCGAACAGCGCCAGCAGGTTCGGGATCCTGGTCCCGTCCGCGAGGATCCGGTCGAAGGCGGCCTTGCGCCGCTGCATCTGGCGCCGGTCGCCGCGGAACGAGCGGTAGAGGAAGCCCTGGGGCGGAGGCGCGACCGTGCGGTCCCGTCCCACTCCGGAGACCCGCCGGCGTCCCAGGTCCACGAGCCTCAGGTCGATCGTGCCCGCCGCGACGTCCGCCGCGACGACGGTGCCGCTGACCACGCCCCTGCCGAGCCGGTCGCCGATCAGCGCCCACTCCGAGGCGTCCTCCTCGTCCGCCGCGGCGAGGGCTTCGGGCAGGGTCTGGGCGGCCTCCAGTTCCAGGGTCTCCCGCGTGTCGAGGCCCCGCCGGGCCCTCTCCGTCAGCGTCAGCTCCTGGTCGTCGAGGTGGGACGACGCGTCGACGCGGAACCGGTAGACGCCGTCACCGAGCGGTTCGCGCTCGGTGTAGCGCCCGAAACCGACATCGCGCACCTGCCGCCGGACGAACCGGGTTTCGAGCCGGTTGTACTCGTGCCACATGGCCAGGAAGCCCTGGCCGGTGGCCAGCCGGTTGAGCTGGTGCTTCATCTCGGCGTGCGCCTCGCTGGCCCGCGAGACGTCGGTGAACTCCAGGCGGCACTCGGTCAGCCGCAGCGGCCCCTGCCCCTCCTCGTCGCCGGTGCGGCGCAGGCGGTGCAGCACCAGCCGTCCGTCCTCCGTCCGGACGTCCCCGGTCACGCCCCGCCCGTGGATCCGGTAGCCGGTCGGCGCGCTCGGGTCGCTCAGGCCGATGGACACGACCAGACGGCGGGGCGCCTCCGGCCCCGCGTCCGCCCTCGGGGGCAGCAGCAGGCGCTCGGTGAGCCACCGGACGATCTCGTCCGGCCTGTCCCTGAGCTTCCTGTCCCATCTCCCGACCGTGTCCATGACCCGGTCGCCCACGCCGACGGACTGCGGCTCCAGCGGATCCGCCTGCTCGTAGGTGTGGACGTCCAGGCCGATCCGGAGGCGACGCCGCCGCCCCTCGTTCTCCACCTTGCGCGTCGACAGGACCGCGATACGGGCGCGGTTCGACGTCGCCCGCGCCAGGCGTTCGCGATCCTGCTCCCCGTCCGGTCTCACTCCGCCTCGGACGGTCCCGCCGACGCCGGCGACCACCTGGCCCGTCGGCATCTTGGCCAGGATCACCTCGTGCCAGCCGTCGTCGAGATTCTGGAGGGCGTCGGGGGCGCCGTCCCAGAGCAGCCAGACGAAGTCCGAACGTCCCGGCAGGGGTTCGGTGACGGTGCCGGACGCTCCGCGGGGCGCCGGAGCGCGGTTGCCGCGACCCGGGGCGCTCATGTCCGGTCCGTTCCGAGCAGGCGGAACCGCAGCACCCGGTGGAGCTGGGACCGGTGGCCGAAGTGAACGCTCCACTCCGGGACGTCCTCGTACACCGGAACCGTCAGCTCGCCGTCCGGCTCGACGACGCGCGGGGAACCACCGGTGCGCCGGCTGAGCCACAGCGGTTCACGACCTCTGTTCCGCACGGCCAGCCCGCTTCCCGGTTCCCACCACAGCCAGGCGATCGGACGGTCCTGGTCGGCGTCGGGCGCCAACTGCGCGGTGCGCGCGGTCACGCACAGCCATTCGCGCGGCGGAATCGCGAGGCCGTCACGGGTCCCGGCGTAGGTCTCCTCTCCGGGGACGGCGAGATGCATCAAGCCCATCAACTGCCGTGGCGTTGTGGTGCCGCACCACGGGCAGGCGGCGGATCCGACGATGAACGTCTGCGTGCATTGCGCGCACGTGAGCGTGAGGTCCGCGGCGGTCTGGAGCTTGGTGCGCCATTCGGCCACCGTCGCCCGTTCGACCGGATGCGATCGCCCGGCGCCGAAGGTCCGCTCGGCCAGCGTCCTGAGGCCCGGCGTGAGGACGGCCCGCCTGGGCAGGCCGTAGCTCGACCGGTTGCGGTCGTCGCCGGGATCGTCGATCCAGGGCAGCTCGCCCGCGAACGCCCGCTCCTCTTCCTCCGGCTCGCCTTCCTGGACGTCGTCGCCGAGGAAGGGATGCACCAGCGCGAGCGTCTCGAAGGCCATGACCGCGAACGCGTAGGCGTCGCTGAGGCTGGATATGCCCATGCGGCCCGCGACCACCTCGGGCGCGCCGTATCCGGGCGTCGTGAACGACTCGTCGGGGACGACCGACTCGACCTCCAGGTTGTCGGCGTCGACCAGCCACACCTGCGAGTGCTCGGCGGACGCCGACGCCATCATGTTCCCGGGCGAGGGGTCGCCGTAGACGATGCCCCGGGCGTGCAGCGCCGCCAGGACGTCCGCGGCCCTCGCCAGCAGCCGGAGCCGGCGTCGCAGCCCGCCGGTCTCCCCGTACCAGTCCACGAGATCCGTGCGCGGGGGCGGGTTAGCGAGGACGCGCAGAGCGGTCATGTCGCCGAGCAGCTCCATCGTGTAGCCCACGTCCGGTTCCGCGAGCATGGCCAGCGGGCGGGAGATGGCGAGCCCGTCGAGGTCGAGCCGTCTCACCGTCCGGAGCCGCTGCCGCAGCCGCTCGGCGGCCCGCCGCGTCCGGGCCCGGAGGACCTTGACGGCCACGCGGTCGCCCGCCGCCCAGACCTCGCCCTGCCCGCCCGTCCCCAGCAGGCGCGTCAGCTGGAGCGGCCGTCCGTGCTCGTCCTTCACCACGCGCATGTCGCCGACGTCTCCGTCCGTCTCAGCCCAGCAGGTCCTCTAGCTCGTCGAAGGACATATGGGACGTATCGTTCGGCCGGGCGCTGCGGGCCCTCGCGGTGACGCTCATGGTGACCCAGGAGAAGTACCGGGACAGCAGGTGGGCCTCGTCGGCGCGCACGGGCTGGATCACGGGATCGTCGATGAAGGCCCGCAGGACGTCGAAGGCCTCGTCGTCCATGTCCTGACCGACACCGACCGCCAGCCGCACGGCCTTACCTCCGCGCGGCGAGGCCAGCAGCCGCTCGAGCGAGCCCCGCCAGTCGTCGTTCGGCAGCCCGTCGGAGACCAGCACCAGGGTCGGCGTGAAGGCCCGCCGGGAGATGACGTTCTCGTCGGCCAGCAGCTCGTTCACCAGGTCGAGCGCCTCGCCCAGGGGCGTGCGTCCCCGGGGCAGCATGTCCTCCCAGACGACCTCGGCGGCCGGCGCCGGTGGCTGGTGCAGCGCGGCGCCCCCGCCGCCGAAGGTCACCACGCCGACCGTGATCTCACCGCGGACGGTGTCCTCGTCGGCGAACGACCTGATCATCGCGGCGATGCTGCGGTTCAGCACGTCGATCTTCCCCGCCTCCGCCATGCTCCCGCTGACGTCGGCGAGGACGAGCACGGGCAGGGGACGGGGCGGCGGCGCGGACGGCCGTGCCGCGGACGGGTCGGGCATGGCGGTTCCCTTCTGCTTTCCGAAACGAAACATTCCAGAATGAGAGGCAGCACCCCTTCCGTCAAGGCTTTTCCGAAAGATAGGCAAACTGCGGTCATAATCGGACCGACCGGAATTCCCGCTAGCACCAAATAGGCGATAAACGGGCGATCCGGCATTACACCCCTTGACCGGCCACGGAGCGGCGGCTCCCCGGCCGCTCGGCCCCCTGGCGTGGCGGGAGGGCCGGATGTTTCGCGGTGGCGGGCAGTGGGATGAGTCCTTACTCCAGAGGTCTTGGAGGCACGGATGGCGCGGATCGATCGGATCGCCGAGCCCTGGGGGACGAGGACGCCCTACGGTCCGGGCGAGGACTGGCCCGTCCGAGTCGACACCTTCCTCCAGGAGGGGATCACGCCCCGGGACGTGGACCGATGGGTGCCGACCGCGTCGATCCTGCACTCCAACGGGGACGGGATGGACATCGCGGTCAAGGACGGCCGGATGGTCGGGGTCCGCGGGGCGGCCGGAGATCGGATCAACCGGGGACGCCTCGACCCCAAGGATCTGTACGCCTGGCAGGCGGGCGCCTCGCCGGACCGGCTGACCCGTCCGCTCGTCCGCCGGAACGGCACGCTGGTGGAGACCGATTGGGACACCGCGATGGACGCGGTCGTCCGCCGGAGCCGTGAACTGCTGGACGAGCAGGGCAGCGGCGCGTTCGGCTTCTACACCAGCGGCCAGCTCTTCCTGGAGGAGTACTACACGCTGACGACCATCGCGCGCGCCGGGATCGGCACCAACCATCTGGACGGCAACACCCGCCTGTGCACCGCCACGGCCGCGGCGGCGTTGAAGGAGTCGTTCGGGTGCGACGGGCAGCCCGGGACGTACGCCGACATCGACCACGCCGACGTCATCGCGCTGTTCGGGCACAACGTGGCCGCGACGCAGACCGTGCTGTGGATGCGGATGCTCGACCGGCTGGCCGGCCCGGACCCGCCGCGGGTGATCTGCGTGGACCCCCGGTCGACGCCCGTGGCGCGCATGGCGGCCGTGCACCTGGCGCCGCGCCCGGGGACCAACGTGGCGCTGATGAACGGCCTGCTGCACGAGATCATCTCGACGGGGAGGATCGATCGCGACTACGTCGACGCCCACGCGGTCGGCTACGAGGAACTGGAGCGGCGCGTCCGGGAGTACCCGCCCGGCCGCGTCGCGGAGATCTGCGACGTGCCCGAGGAGCTGATCCGCCGGGCGGCGGGGCTGCTCGGCGGCGCCGGACGGCTGGTCTCGACCGTCCTGCAGGGGTTCTACCAGTCGCACCAGGCCACCGCCGCCGCCGTGCAGGTCAACAACCTGCACCTGATCCGGGGAATGCTCGGCCGCCCCGGCTGCGGGGTGCTGCAGATGAACGGGCAGCCCACCGCCCAGAACACCCGCGAATGCGGCGCCGACGGGGACCTGCCGGGCTTCCGGAACTGGGCCAACGACGACCACGTCGCCGACCTGGCCCGGATCTGGAACGTCGAGCCCGAGCGCATCTCCCACCACGCGCCCCCGACCCACGCCATGCAGATCTTCCGGTTCGCCGAGCAGGGGTCGATCCGCCTCCTGTGGATCAGCGGCACGAACCCGGCCGTCTCGATGCCGGACCTGGCGAGGATCCGGTCCGTCCTCGCGCAGGAGCGGCTGTTCCTGGTGGTGCAGGACATCTTCCCGACCGAGACCACCGAGCTGGCCGACGTGGTCCTGCCGGCGGCGGCCTGGGGCGAGAAGACCGGCACCTTCACCAACACCGACCGGACCGTCCACCTCTCGGAGAAGGCCGTCGAGCCGCCCGGCGAGGCCCGCCCGGACCTGGAGATCTTCCTGGACTACGCCGGGCGGATGGGCTTCACGGGCAGCGACGGCACTCCCCTCGTCGGCTGGACCGGCCCGGAGTCGGCGTTCCGCGCCTGGCAGGAGTGCAGCCGCGGACGCCCGTGCGACTACACCGGCCTCAGCTACGAAAGGCTCCGCGCCGCGGGCGGCGTCCAATGGCCCTGCGACCGCGACCATCCGGGCGGCACCGAACGCCTGTACTCCGGCGGCCGCTTCTGGGCCGCCCCCGCGGACTGCGAGAGCTTCGGCCGCGACCTGGTCACCGGCGCCCCCGTCGAGGAGGCGGAGTACCGGTCCCTCAACCCGTCCGGCAAGGCCGTCATCAGGTCGGCCGGCTACCTGCCACCGCACGAGGCGCCGGACGAGCTCCGCCCGTTCCACCTGATCACCGGCCGCACCGTCCACCACTTCCACACCCGGACGAAGACCGCCCGCGCGCCGCAACTGCGCGACGCCGCCCCGGACGTCTGGGTGGAGATGAGCGCCGCCGACGCCGAGGCCCACGACATGCGGGAGGGCGACCTCGCCGAGGTCTCCAGCCCGCGCGGCGTCGTGCACGCCGAGGTGCGCGTCACCGGCATACGCTCCGGCGTCCTGTTCCTGCCGTTCCACTACGGCTACTGGGACCTGCCGGAGGGGGCCGCCAGGACGCGCGCGGCCAACGAACTGACGATCACCGACTGGGACCCCGCCTCCAAGCAGCCGCTGTTCAAGACCGGCGTGGCCACGCTCCGGCTGCTGGAGCGCGGCGGCGAACCCGCCTCCGCAGACCGGGCCGGCGAGGCCGGACCGGCTCGGAGCCGAACGGCGATGGCCGACGAGGAGCCGCGATGAACGGGATCGGTCTCGCCCTGCGGGGGCTGCACCACGGCGAACGCGCTCTCGCCCAGGATCTGCTGCGCGTCTCCGAACGCCACACCGGCGACCACGAGATCCACCACGTGGCCCGGGACCTGTCCGCCTGGTCCCAGCGGCATGTGCGCGAGCTCGCCGAGATCGGCGGCCGGTACGGTGCCCGCCTGGGCACCGCGCACCCCTTGGAGACCGGGCTTGGCGCGAAGCTCCGGGGGAAGGGCGGCGAACTGGTCGGGCACCGCGGCCCGCCCGGCATGCCGCTCCTGCACGACCTGCGGCACGTCCACGTCCAGGCCGCCGGAGTCTCCCTCGACTGGGAGATGATCGCGCAGGCCGCCAGAGGGAACCGCGACACCGCGCTGCTGCGCCTGGTCGAACGCTGCCACCCCGACACCCTCCGGCAGATGCGCTGGGCCGACGCCCACCTCAAGCAGCTCAGCGCCCAGGTGCTGAACGGCTGAGTCCCCGCCGCCGGCCCGCCGGAGCATGACCGGACAACCGGTCGGAGGCCGGCTACAACCATCGGTTGTGCGGGCCTAGGGTGGGCGCGTGGACACCGAGGGGCTGCGCTCGTTCGTCCGGGCGGCCGAGCTCGGGCAGTTGCAGCATGCGGCCGATGAGCTGGGCGTGACGCAGCAGGCGGTCTCCAAGCGGATCGCCGCCCTGGAGCGCCGGCTGGAGGTGCGCCTGTTCACGCGGACCGCCCGAGGCGTCGAGCTGACGCTCGACGGTCAGGCGTTCCTGCCTCACGCCCGGAGCATCGTCGCGGGCGTCGACCGCGCCGTCGCCGCGGTCAGGCCGGGGTCGCGGGCCCTCAGGATCGACGTCCTCGGCCTGCGGAGCGCGCAGGCCGTCGTCCTGCACGACTACTGGCGGTCGCGTCCCGGAACCGACCTCGACGTGGTGACCCTGAGGGTCGAGGACCCGCGGGCGGCGGTCGCCGCCGTCGAAGCGGGCGAGATCGACGCGTCGTTCCGCACCGTCACCGACCCGGCGGCGCTGCCGGCCGGCATGCGGATGATCCGCGCGTTCGACTCCCCGCTCGAACTCCTCGTGGGCCCGCGGCACCCGCTCGCCGCGGCGCGACGGCTGACGCCGCCGCAGCTGCGCAGGCACCGGATCTGGGTGCCGGGCATCGCGGCGCGGAGCGAGTGGGCGGAGTTCTACGACCAGCTCGCCACCGGATTCGACCTGCGCATCGACGCGGCGGGCCCGCACTTCGGGGACGAGGTGCTCCTGGACACCCTCGCGGATTCCGCGGACGTGGCCACGCTCGTCGGGGCACGCGACCGCTACGTCTGGCCGGCGGACCACGATCTGCGCCGGATCCCCATCGTGGACCCGGTCCTCGCGTATCCGCTCTCGCTCATCCTCCCCGGCACGAATCCGCACCCGGAACTCCGCGGATTCATCACCTACCTCGAAGGCCTGCCGAAGCTCTCCGGGACGGTCTGGCTCCCGTCCTGGGCGTCGCCGCACGGCGGCACCGACCGGTGAACCTCGTCAGCCAGCACACCGAAAAGGACCGCGGCATGCCCGGCGACCATCTCATGCGCATCCACAGCACCGAGTTCCAGGCCATGGCCGAGAGGGTCCTGCGGGCCACCGAGCTCACCTCCCGCCTGAACGTCCTGCCCTTCGAGGACGAGGCGGGCAAGGCCGGCCTGTTCGAGCGGATCCTCGGCAGGCCGCTGCCGGCGAGAGTCACGATCTACCCGCCCTTCTACACCGACCACGGCCTCCGCCTGGACCTCGCCGAGCGCGTGTTCATCAACCAGAACTGCACGTTCCTGGACTACGCCGGCATCCGGCTCGGCGAGCGCGTGATGATCGGGCCGAAGGCCACGTTCATCACCGTCGGCCACCCCGTCGATCCCGGGGAGCGGCGGGAGTGGCTGACCGGCGGGCCCATCGACGTGGCGGAGAACGTGTGGATCGGCGCCGGTGCCACGATCCTGCCCGGCGTCAGCATCGGCCGCGACTCCGTGGTCGCCGCCGGCGCCGTCGTGGCCGACGACGTTCCGCCGTCGAGCCTCGTGACCGGCGGCAAGGCGGACCTGAACCGGCAGTGGTGACGACCGCCCTCACGGGCGGGGCGGACGCGGACCGTCGCGGAGGGTCGCCTCGATCGCGGACAGCTTGTCGGCCAGGTGGAGCAGGGCGCCGACGGAAGGGTCCCCGGTGTTCCCCGCGAGTGTCCGGGAGCGCCGGTAGGCGGCCTTGACCTCCGTCCAGCGCTCGGCCCCGGACGGCGTGAGGGTGCCCTGGAGCTCGGCGAGCTTGAGGAGGTTGGCCTCCGCGTCCGAGGTGAGGGTCTGGGACTCGGCCCGGTAGTGGTCGTCGATGACCGCTTGCAGCTCGGTGTCGTCCATGACCGGGAGGATGCGCCCGGCCAGCTTGTTCATGTCGCGGTAGGAGCCCTGGAGCCGGAACGGCGGCTCGGTGCGGGACGAGTCGTCTTGGGCGGCGGAGGCCATGTAGGCGCGGTTGACCGTCAGGACCACCTGCTGCGCGCGGCGGAGCTTGGCGAGCACGGACAGGATGTCGTCCAGCTCGGCCGGGGAGTAAGCGTGGGACAGGCGGTCGGGGTGGACGGCCGGGTCCCCTTCCGCCAGGCGGACGAGCAGTTCGATGTCGCCGCGGTCCCTGGTGCTGAGGGGCGCTAGCACGGGGTTCGAGGTCAGGGCGTTCTCGATGTAGCTCATCGCGAACAGTTCGTCCTTGCCGGACAGGACGTCGCCGAGGTTCCACACGTCGGCGCGGTTGGCGAGCATGTCGGGGACGCGGAAGCGCCGGCCCGACTCGGTGTAGGGGTTCCCGGCCATGCAGACGGCGAAGCGCTTGCCGCGCAGGTCGTAGGTGCGTGCGGCTCCGTCGATGCGGCGCTGGGCGTCGCAGAGCGGGATGAACTTCTGCAGGAGCTCCGGAGAGGTGTGCTGGATGTCGTCGAGGTAGAGCAGGACGTTGGTGCCCATGTCGAGCGCGAAGTTGATCTTTTCGACCTCGCGGGCGGCGGTGGCGTCGGGCGCCCTGGCGGGGTCGAGCGAGGTCACGCCGTGCCCGAGGGCCGGGCCGTCCACCTTCACCAGGGCCAGGCCGAGGCGCTCGGCGACGTACTCCATCAGGGTCGTCTTGCCGTAGCCGGGCGGCGAGACGAGCAGGAGCAGCCCCATCCGGTCGGCACGCTCGCCGTCGCCCGCGGCGCCCAGCTGCTTGGCGAGGTTGTCGCCGATGAGGGGAAGGTAGACCTCGTCGATGAGGCGGTTGCGGACGAACGCGCTCATGGTGCGGGGCCGGAGGCCGGCCGTCCCGAGGCGCCTCTCCTCCGCGGCCACCAGCGCGTTCCGCTGTTTCTGGTAGGAGCGGAAGGCGGGGACGCGCTCGGTGCGGAAGCGGTGCGTGCGGGCGAGGAGTTCGTCCAGGCGCAGGTCGAGGCGGCGGTCGTCGATCCGCGGATGGCGGCCGAGCAGGTCGCCGACGGTGGCCGTCAGCGCGGCCGGCGAGTCGTACCGGGCCGACGGGCACAGCAGCAGGGAAACGGCCTCGGGCAGGTCGGCCGGGTCTCCGTCCGCCCCTGTCGCGAGGTAGGCGGAGAGCCACGCCTCGGCGAGCTGCCGGCGCGCGGCGACGGTTCCCGCGCCGCGCAGGTCCTCGTCCAGGGAGAAGTCGCCGAGCGCCTGCGTGAAGTCCTTGAGCAGGGTGCGGGCGCCCTGGCTCGTCACGAAGCCGTCCGGGGCCGCGGCGAGTTCCTCGATCAGGTACTCGGCCGTGAGCGGGTCGGGTGCGGGCATGGCGTTGAGCTCGGCGAACGCGGCGACCGCCGAACGGAGTTCCTCGGTGAGGGCGGAGAGGGCGCCCGGCCGTCCGAACGCCTCGCGGGCGCGGACGAGCGAGCGGGCGCGGACCGTCCACGTCGCGCGCTCGGCCTCGTCGGGGCCGTGGGTCCAGAAGAGCTGCGCGGCGGCGCGCGCCGCACCCGGGTAGCGCAGGAGGCCCGCCTCGGTGCGCAGGCGCAGGAGCGCCTCCAGGATGCGGGCGGCGTCGTGGTCGTGGACGCCCCGCTCGTAGCCCTCGTCGTAGCGGTCGGCGGCCGCGTCCCGGACGAGGGCGAGCAGGCGGCCGCCGGCCTCGGCCCGGCGCAGGTCACCGGGGTCGGCGCCGGCGAGGACCGACGTCGCCAGGTACTCGGCGCGATAGGTTTCCGCCGTTTCCGAGACGAGGCTCTGGCTCCAGAAGCGGCGGGTCCCCGCGAAGTCCGCGTCGTGGACGGGCGCGCGGTAGTCCGTCCCGGTGATCGCGAACGCGACGGTGTCGCGGTGCGGGACGAGGGTCAGCTCGATCGGACGGGTGTCGACCGCGAACCGGTGGCGCCCGAGCCGGATCGTCGCGCCGTCCTCGCCGTACAGGTCGAGGCGGTCGCGGAGGGCGCGCCCGGCCTCCTGGCGGGCGGCGTCGAGACGGCCCTCCAGTTCCTCGGCCCGGACGGCGTCGTCGAGGGCGCGCAGCTCGCCGGCGATCGCGCGGAGCCGGAGCACCGTCGCGTCGGTCGTGAAGTAGACGGTGACCTCGTCAGGGGACGCGAGCGTGGCGGCGCGGCGGCGGACACCGGCCAGGATCCGCTCGGCCGACCCGGTGAGCCGGTCGCTCCGGCGGGCGCGCTCGTCCAGGAGCGTCTGCTTGCGGGAGGAGAACGCCTCGTACAGCTCGGTCCGCCTGGCCTCCAGCTCGGTGAGGAAGTCGTCCAGCTCGGCGAAGCGGGTCTGGAGCGTCTCCAGGCGGAGCAGCAGGCCGCCGAGCCGCGCGTCGCAGTCCTCGGGCGTCGCCGCGGCGGCCAGGGCTCCGGCGACGGACCGGTCCAGAAGCGCGAGCTCCGCCGCGAACGCGGCGCTTCCCTCGCGGGCGAGCAGGTCGCGGCGGCGGCCGTCGAGGACAGCGCGGGCGCGGTTGAGGCCGCCGAGCACCTCGCCGACGCGCTCCAGGATCGCGGTCCGCGCGGTGGCGTCCGCGATGTCGAGGTCGCCGACGACCTCGGTGACGACGTCCAGCCCCTCGTTCTGCGCGTCGAGGAGCCCGGCCAGAGGCGCGGCGTCCGCGGCGGTCTCGATGGCGCGGGCCGCGTCGGTGATGCGCTCCATCTCGGCGTGGTAGCCGGTGAACGCGTCCTCGCCCCGCAGGTGCTCGACGGCCTGCCGCGCGGCCTCGTCCAGCTCCGCCCGGACCTCCCGCGAGAGCTCGTCGATCCGGGCGCCGTCGGCGTAGCGGAGGTCGCGCAGCGTCTCCAGGTGCCCCTGGGCGCGGCGGAACTCCGCCAGCCGGGCGATCCAGCCGTCCGCGCTCCGCGGCGCCTCGGCCCTGGCGCGGCGGACCAGGGCCGCCTGCCGCTCTGCCGCCTCCGCGACGGCCGTCGCCGCCTGCTCGGTGAGCGCGCGGACCTTCTCGTACTCGTCCAGGACCCGGGCGGCCGTGGAGCGGACGTCGGCGAGCGGCGCGGCGAGGTCGCCGAGGCGCTCGTCGCCGAGCCAGGGGTACAGGTCCGAAGCGCGCGTGCACGAGGCGATCAGCGCCTCGAACGCCCTGGTCGACGGGGGCGTCTCCGCCGCCGTCCGGGTGATCGACAGGCACTCGGAGACGCCGCGCACGAGGTCGGCGTTGCCGACCCGCTCCAGCGGGCCCGTGCCGACCGGCTGGGCGGCGGCGTGCGCGTCGGAGGTGAACGGGGTCGCCCAGATCTGCACCGGGTGGACGCGGGACGGCTCGTCGGAGAGCGCCCGCATCACCACGAGCGTCCCGTCGTCGAACAGCGAGTACCCGTGGCAGGTGATCGGCGCCGCGACCCGCTTGCGGATCACGTTGTAGGGCAGCAGCGACGACCGGCCGTCCTCCCGCGAGTGGAAGACGTAGAGGACGTCCTCCCCGTTGGGAGAGCGGACGACCCGCTCGTACTCCAGCCCCGTGACGTCGGTGTCGAACGTCTTCGCGGCGCCCGTGTCCAGGTGGTAGCCCCCGGGGAAGACGATCCCGTGGTCGTCGGGCAGCCGGCGGCACGCCTGCGCGATCCCGTCGACCCGCACCACCCGCTCGGTGCGGACGTTGAACACCAGGTGCCGCCACGCGGACTCGTTGTACGGCCTGATCCGCAGCAGGATCAGCGCCCCGACCCGGGCGTGCAGGACGTCGGCGTCCGCGAGCGACTGCAGCGGCTCGTCCACCGGCTCGGAGTAGATCCCCTCGCCGGTCGCGGTGTCGTCCTCGGTCTTGACGGTGAGGGTCCCGCCGGCCGTCGCGACGAAGACCTCCCCATCGATCGAGATGTGCGGGTGCCGGCCGGCGACATGGTCGTCCCGGGTGGCCTCGATCCAGTCGACGTCGTGCGCGGGAGGGAACGCGTGGTCGCGCTCGCCCTGGTTGTCCTCGTAGGCGACTCCGCCGTCCGGCGCGGTCCGCCACCGCAGGACGCGCAGGTCCGACAGGCGCGGGCCGGTCTGGAAGACGGCGAGCAGCCGCCCGTCCACCAGCCGCAGCTGGAGCAGCCGCGCCTGCCGGTAGTACCGGTACATGTCTGCGAAGTCGCGCACGAAGCGCGGGTCGTCCAGCAGGCCCGGAACCGCGTCCGGGCCCGCCCGGACGAAGGCGATGCCGTCCTCGCCGCGGGTGAACCGGTGCAGCGAGAAGACGTCGCCGACCGACGTCTCCGGCCGCAGGCCGGGGACGACGTTGTGGCCGAAGAGCATCACCTCGCCGAGCGCGACGATGTCGCGGGGCACGCACCTGTCCGCCGTGCGGATCCGCTCGGTGCCCGCCTGCCGCAGGTCCGAGCCCCCGAAGACCTCCAGCCTGCGGGCGTTGAGCGCCTCCGCGCGGCGTGCCAGCTCGCCGGCGTGCCCGGCCAGCCGCGCCCGCAGCACCTCGTACGTGCCGTGGTCCGGCTCCGCGTGCCGTGGTCCGGCCCCGGTCCCGCCGGGCTCTGTCATGTCCACGCCCACCTGTCTCCCGTCCGTCCACCGCGACGCACGCGGCCCGTCACGTCCCTTGCCTGGACGCCTCGTCAGCCGGATGCGAGACCGGCGGTGAGCCCGGTGCCGTTGACCTTCGACAGCGGGGCGTCGGCGACGCCCCGGCGGCGCGCGGCGTCCAGGACGTCCTGGAGGCCGGCGGTGTCCGGGCCGCCCGACCTGATCAGGCGCAGCAGGAGCGCCGAAAGGGTCAGGTCCCGCACCCCGCCGGTGTCGACCGCGCCGAACAGGCGCGACAGGTCGCCGGTGAAGCTCCCCGACCCGTCCAGCCACGGACCCGCCACCGCCCGCGCGACCTCGGAGTTCTGCACGAAGCCGTCCACGCTCTTGCCGAGGGCGACCGACCCGACCAGGCGGTCGAAGAAGACGGACTCGCCGCCGACGATGCTGATGTCGGCGTGCTCCAGCCCGGTGGCGAGGACGGTGGCCTGCGCCTCCGCGACCTTCTGCTGGACCTCGATGCCGGCCAGCCGGACGTCCTTCTCCGCCTCCAGGCGCAGCCGGTATTCCTCGTGCTCGCGGGACGCCTCGTCCAGCGCGGCCATCGCGCCGGCCTTCTCGGTCAGCCCCTCCGCCTCGGCCTTCAGGTTCTCGCGGATCCGCGAGGCCTCGACCAGCGCCTTCTCCCGCGCGACCGCGGCCTCCGCGCGCCCGACCTTCTCGACCGCGTCGGCGTCGCGCTCGCGCACCTGGACCTCGGCGAGCCCGGTCGCCGCGGCCTCCGCGCGGATCCCTTCGGCCAGCCTCGTCTTCGCCTGCGCGTCCAGCTCGGCGGTCTCCTGCCGGGCCCGCGCCAGCGTCAGCTCCTCGCGGGCGCGGTGCACGGCGGCCGCCTCCGCCGCCTCGGCGGCCTTGATGTCCTTGACCAGGTTCTCCTGCGCCTCCGCCTCCGCGTGGATGATCAGCGCCTGGCGGTCGCGCTCGGCCTCCTCGACCGCGCGCAGCCGCTTGATGGCCTCCTCCTGCTCGGCCACCGTCCGCTCCACCGCGATCCGCTCGCGGACGACGTCCGCGATCTCGCGCTTCTCCGCCTCGACCTCCTTGTCCGCCGCGATGCGGGTCAGCTCCGTCTCGCGCTCGCGGGCGATGACCTCCAGCAGGCGGTCCTTCTCGATCCGCTCGCTCTCGATCGCGAGGACCCGCTCCCGGTTCTTCGCCGCGACCGACACCTCCCGGTCCTTGTTCTCGTGCTGGACGCCGAGCTGCTCGTCGGTGCGGATGTGCGCGGCCTGCGCCCGCAGCCGCTCCTCGGCCTTGACCCGCTCGATCTCGGCGGTCTCGCGGGCCCGGACGGTCTCGACCTCGCGCTCCTGGCGCAGCTCGGCGTCCGCCTGCCGGCGCTCCAGCTCCAGGATCGCCTCGCGCGCCTCCACGTTCTGGCGGGTGATCTCCTTCTCCTCGTTGCGGGCGTGCTCGTTGGTGCGGACGTGCTCGATCGCGGTCAGCTCGGTGATCTTCCGGATGCCCTGCGCGTCCAGGATGTTGGAACTGTCGAGCGAGAGCAGGGGCGTCTGCTCCAGGTGGTCGATGGCGGCGTCCTCGAGGCTGTAGCCGTTCAGGTCCGTGCCGATGACGCGGATGATGTGGTCGCGGAACTCGTCGCGGCGGGTGTAGAGGTCGGCGAACTCCAGGTGCTTGCCGACGGTCTTCAGCGCCTCGGAGAACTTGGCGGCGAACAGCTCCTGCAGCGTCTCCCGGCTGCTGGCGCGCTCGGTGCCGATCGCCTGCGCGACCTTGATCACGTCCTCGACGGTCTTGTTGACGCGGACGAAGAACGTGATGCGGATGTCGGCGCGGATGTTGTCCTTGCAGATCAGCCCGTCCCGGCCGGTCCGTTCGATCTCGATTGTCTTGACCGAGATGTCCATGAGCTCGGCGCGGTGCAGGACGGGCAGGACGATCGCCCCGGTGAAGGTGACGTCGACCTTCTTGAGCTTGGAGATGATGAGCGCGCGGCCCTGGTCGACCTTGCGGAACAACCGGGTCACCATCAGCACGAGGCCGAGGGTGACGAGCAGCGCGAGAGCGAGGAGCACACCGGCTCCTATCGTGATGGTGTCCATCGGGATCCCTGTCTGCGGGAGGGGAGGGTGGCGCGGGGTCCTAGCGGAGGCCGGGGGCCGTGTCGTGCGGCATGACCCAGAAGAACCGGCCGTCCGGATCGAGATCGAAGATCAGTGCCGTGCTGCCCGCGGTGAGGCCGGCGCCGGCCGCGGCGCCCGCCACCGGCACGTCCATGGCGGGCTGCCGCACCTGGACGATGGCGGACGACCCGTCCGGGGCGGTCACCTCCGCCTGGCCGAAGTCCGGGCCGACCCGCCCGGTGCGGATGACGCACGGCAGGCCGACGAAGTCGCGCAGCGACGTCTCGGCCCGGTCCTGGAAGACGTGCCGCAGCGGCAGGACGACCGCCCGCGTCCCGGCCCAGGCGGCGGCCAGCGCGACGGGGAGGACGAGCGCCCGGGCGGCGGCGCCGTCCAGCAGCGCCGATCCGGCGAGGCTGACGAACCAGGCGAGGCCGACGAGCACCGACAGCGCCACCGTGGCCGGGACGCCGCCCAGCCCGAGCGGTGCGAGCCGCTCCGCGGCGAACCCGTCCTCGGCGCCGGCGCCGGCCCCCGTGTCGGCATCGGCGCCGGCGCCGAGGAGGTCGACTCCCAGCCCGCCGAGCAGGACGAGCGTCCAGTACCCGGCGACGACCAGGAGAGAGAAACTGAAAAGCGCGGTCGGAAAACCGAGCGCGACATCGGTGAATTCGCCCATGTGAATGCACGCTTCCGCGTCGAGACGTCAGGAACCCCGGCGGGGCGGTGAATGCGGCCGGCCCGGCCGTGAAAAAGGCTTCGTCAGGTGAAGAAGTGGTCCCGGTCAGCTATCCGGGAAGGCGTGCGCCCAGAACACCCGGCTGCGGGCGGGGCGGCGGTGGAGGCGAGAGGCACGCGGGTGCGGCGCTTCCGGCGCATACGAATAGTGCCGGGGAGTCATAGACCCTCCTGATCGGAGACGTATCCTGTCTCGCCGACCAGACTTCCCGGCACACCGAAAGACACTTTAACTCATTCGCCGCGCTAAGGGAACCCATTTATCCGCGACCCCGGGGAAGCCGGGCGGGCGGGGCGGAGTTTCCGCGTTCCGCGGTCCGCCGGGTGGAGCGCCCCGTCGTCTGCTACAAGTGTAGTAACTAGCGGCCGGCCGTACGGCCGCGGGGATGACGACGGGAGAAAGGGCCTCATGGTCTTCAAGCAGCTGCTCGGCGCCTTCGGTGTGGGCGGGCCGTCGGTCGAGACCGTTCTCGCCGCCTCCCACACCCGTCCGGGGGATCTCCTGACCGGCGAGGTGCGGGTACAGGGCGGTGACCGGGACGTCCACGTCCACCAGGTGGTGCTGAGCCTGGCCACCAGGGCCGAGTACGAGCACGGCGACCACGAGGGAGCCGGGAGCCGGGAGTTCTACCGGGGCGCGATCACGGGCGGTCTCCACCTGGGGGCCGGGCAGTTCCAGGCGATCCCCTTCCAGATGCCGCTGCCCTGGGAACTGCCGGTGACCGAGGTCTACGGGCAGCACCTGCACGGCATGGCCATGGGCGTCCGCACCGAACTCGAAGTCGCCGGCGCGATGGACTCCGGCGACCTGGACCCGGTCTCGGTGAGCCCGCTCCCGTCCCAGCAGCGCGTCCTGGACGCCTTCGGGACGCTGGGCTTCATGTTCAAGAGCGCCGACGTCGAGGAGGGGCACATCGCGGGCGTCCACCAGGAGCTGCCGTTCTACCAGGAGATCGAGTTCTTCGCGCCGCCGCGGTACGAGGGGCGGATAGCCGAGGTCGAGCTCACCTTCGTGTCCGACCCGCACGGGCTCGTGGTGATCCTGGAGGCCGATCGGCGCGGGAACGTCTTCTCCGAGGGCGACGACGTCTTCGGCCGCTTCCACGTCTCCCACGACCAGGCCCTGCACATGGACTGGGAGAACCAGGTGGAGGGCTGGCTGCGGGCCGTCGCCGGACACCTCCACGGCGGGTTCGCCCACGGGTCCCACGGATTCCACGAGCCGTACGGCCACCACGGCGACCACTCCGGAGGACGCGGCGGGCCGGGCTGGGGCGGCGTCGCGGCCGGGGCGGCGGGCGGTCTGGCGGCCGGGTTCGTGGCGGGTGCCGTCGCCGGCGAGATGCTCGGCGACGACGAGGAGGAGAAGGACGAGCCGTCGGTGGGCGACGCCTTCGCCGAGGTGAGCGGGCAGGCCGCCCAGGACGCCTACCAGGCGGCGGCCTACGAGCAGGCGTACGAAGACGCGTACGACGACGCTTACGAGGACGCCATGGAGAGCTTCGAGGAGGAGTGAGAGGGGCCCGGCTACTACATCTGTAGCAGTAAGGCTATGGTCGGAGAGACGACCGACGAGCGGAGGAAGACGATGCCTTTCTGGGACAAGCTGCGTGCCTCCACCCAGAGCATGCAGACGCAGCTGCTCAGCAAGAAGAACGAACTGACGAGCGGAGCGTTCCGCGACGCGAGCATGGCCATGTGCGCGCTGGTCGCGGCCGCCGACGGCAGCGTGGACCCGTCCGAACGGCAGCGGACCGCGTCCCTGATCGCCTCCAACGAGGTGCTGCAGAACTTTCCGGCCGACGACCTGCAGCGGCGGTTCAACGACTACGTGTCCAAGCTCATCGCCGACTTCGACTTCGGGAAGGTCGCGGTCCTCCAGGACATCGGCAAGGCGAAGAAGAAGCCCGCCGAGGCCCGCGCCGTCATCCAGATCGGCATCGTGATCGGCGGCGCCGACGGGCACTTCGACCAGAGCGAGAAGGCCGTCGTCCGCGAGGCCTGCTTCGCCGTCGGCCTCGACCCCGCCGAATTCGAGCTCTGACGGACGGCGCCCGTCACCGGAACGCGAGCAGCGACACCAGGAACGACACGAGGACATGGTCCAGTTGCAGGGTCGCGGCGGTCAGCGAGCCGGTGACGACGCCGTTGCCCATGAACAGCAGCGGGCCGGTGACCGCGTTCTTGGCCGGGGGCGTGCCCAGCAGCGCCTCGACGCGCTCGACGATGCCGGACTCGGCGAACGCGCTCACGGGCCCCGGGCCGCGCGGGTGCGCGAGGGCGACCTTGGCGATCGTCCGGGCCACGGCGGCGCGGTCGCCGGTCGCCTCCGCGGCGTCCTCGTCCGCCCAGCGCTCCGTCGCCAGCCGCAGCCGGGCGGCCAGGGGCCGCAGCGGCGGCAGGACGGCCGAGGCGAGGACCCCGGCGGCGAGGTAGCGGTGGTGCCGGTGCCTGAGGTGGGACGTCTCGTGCTGGAAGACGACGTGGAGCTCCTCGGACGTCAGGTCGCGCAGCAGGCCCCGGGAGACCAGGACCCCGCCGTGCCGGCCGGGGACCGCCACGGCGATCGGCACGTCGGTGTCGAGCGGTTCGCGGGCGTCCGCCCGCGCGGTGCGGAGCGCGGCCGCCCAGCGTGCGGCGGCCCTGCCCGCCGCCGCGAGCCCGGCGGCCGACAGCACGGCCGCCGGGACGCCCACCGCGTCCGGGACCGGCCGGTCGTCCCCGAACAGCGCCCATTCGGGGACGTGCGCCGCGGCGGACGGCGCCAGCGTCGCCGCGTAGTTGACGGCCACGAAGAAGCCGGTGCCGAGCGCGGCCACGGCGGTCATCGCCCCGGTCGTCGCCAGCAGCCGCGCCGACCAGGACGGGTGGAGCCGTGACGGCGCCTTCGCCAGCGCGGCGCTCAGCGTCAGCATGATGGCGAGGGGCAGGAAGGTGAACCAGTTCACCCGCCGTCCTCCGGAAGGTCGAGGAACTCGCGCAGCTTCCGCGCCTCCTCGGCGGTGAGGGACCGCGCGAACCGGTTCAGCACGTTCCCCGGGTCGCTGGCGTGCCGCAGGTGGTCGCGCATGCGCCCCGCCACCAGCTCGGACTCGTCGACGGCGAGCCGGTACCGGTAGTGCCGTCCCGCCCGGGTGCGCGAGACCAGCCTCTTGTCGTGCAGCCGGTGCAGGATCGTGTTCACCGTCGTGTAGGCGGGATCACCGTCCAGCCGCTCCACCAGCTCGGCGGTGCTGGCCGTCCCGCCCAGCCCGGCCAGCGCGGCGAGCACCTCCGCCTCCAACTGCCCGAGCGGCCTTCGCGACACCGTCCTCAGCCTCCCTTGCGCAGCACGTCCGGCTCAAGGTAGACCAGGCGGGCGATCGGAACCGCCTCGCGGATGCGGGCCTCGGCGTCGTTGATCGCGTCGGCGACCTCCCGCGCGTCGTCGCTCAGGTCCACGGCGATCTTCGCGGCGACCAGCAGCTCGTCCGGCCCGAGGTGCATGGTGCGCATGTGGATCACCGCCGGGACGTCCCGGCCCTCCACGATCGCCCGCCTGATCAGCCGCAGGTGCTCCGGGGTCGCGGACTCCCCGACGAGCAGGCTCTTCACCTCGGTGGCCAGCACGATCGCGATGGCCGCCAGCAGCACGCCGATCGCGGCGGTGCCGATCCCGTCCCAGACGCCGTCGCCGGTGATCAGGGTCAGGCCGACGCCCGCGAGCGCGAACACCAGCCCGATCAGCGCCCCGGTGTCCTCCAGCAGGATCACCGGCAGCTCGGGCGACTTGGACCGGCGGACGAACTGCACCCAGCTCGACCGTCCGCGGCTGCGGTTGGACTCCCGGACGGCGGTGCGCAGCGCCGCTCCCTCCAGGACGATCGCCACCAGCAGGACGGCGATGGGCACCCACTGCCACTCCTCGATCGGGTGCGGGTCGCTGATCTTGTGCCAGGCCTCGTACAGCGCGAACAGCCCGCCGAGGCTGAACAGGACGATCGCCACCAGGAACGCGTAGATGTAGCGCTCCCGCCCGTACCCGAACGGATGCTCCTCGGTCGCGTCGCGCTCCGCGCGCTTCCCGCCGACCAGCAGCAGCGCCTGGTTGCTGGAGTCGGCCACCGAGTGGATCGCCTCCGCCAGCATCGACGACGAACCCGTCAGCGCGAACGCCACGAACTTGGTGACCGCGATCCCCAGGTTCGCGCCCAGCGCGGTGATGACGGCCTTGGTACTGCCTTCGGCGCTCACGGACTCCCCTGTCGTCCCCGCCCTCCGCAACCTCGGGCGACTCGAAACTACTTTTGTAGCAGAAACGGTGGGGACCGGGCGGATCGGCCCTCGGCGGTCCGCGATCATCGGGGCCCGGGGGGCCTGCCTGCCGAACGCCGCGGAATCCGGCAGGATCCATGGGGACGAGACTGCGGCCGACCGGAAGGGCTGGGGGACATGGACGAGTTCGATGTCGTGGTGGTGGGGGCCGGGCCGACGGGTGAGAACCTGGCCGAGCGGGCGCACGCCGGCGGGCTCAGCGTGGCGGTCGTGGAGAGCGAGCTGGTGGGCGGGGAGTGCTCGTACTGGGCCTGCATGCCCAGCAAGGCGCTGCTGCGCCCGGCCGCCGCGCTCGCCGACGCGCGGCGGCTGGCCGGCGCCCGCGAGGCGGTGACCGGTCCGCTGGACGCCGAGGCCGTCCTCAGGCGCCGGGACGAGTTCACCTCGCACTGGAAGGACGACGGCCAGGTCGCGTGGATGGACGGGGCCGGGCTCGTCCTGGTGCGCGGCCACGGGCGGCTGGACGGGCCCAAGCGCGTCGCGGTGCGGACCCCCGACGGCGGGCGGCGGGTGCTGACCGCCCGCCACGCCGTCGCGGTGTGCACCGGCACCCGCGCGGCCCTGCCCGGCCTGCCGGGTCTGGACGAGGTGCGCCCCTGGACCAGCCGCGAGGCGACGTCCTCCGAGCGGGTTCCGCCGCGGCTCGCCGTCATCGGCGGCGGCGTGGTGGCGTGCGAGATGGCCACGGCCTGGCGGGCGCTCGGCAGCGAGGTGGTGCAGCTGGTGCGCGGATCGCGCCTGCTGCCGCGGATGGAGCCGTTCGCCGGCGAGTCCGTGGCCGAGAGCCTGCGCGCGTCCGGGATCGACCTGCGCTTCGGCACCTCGGTCACCGGAGCTCGCCGCGACGGGCAGGTGACGCTCACCCTGGACGACGGCGGCACGGTCACCTGCGACGAGGTCCTGTTCGCCACCGGCCGCAGGCCCGCCACCGACGACCTCGGGCTGGACACGGTCGGGCTGGCCCCGGGCCGGTCGATCGAGGTCGACTCCACCGGGCTGGCGGCCGGCGTGCCCGGCGAGTGGCTCTACGCGGCCGGGGACGTCAACGGCCGCGCCCTGCTGACCCACCAGGGCAAGTACCAGGGCCGGATCTTCGGCACGGTGATCGCCGACCGCGCCGCAGGTCGCCCCCTCGACACCGCCGCCTGGGGACGGAGCGTCGCGACCGCCGACGAGCGCGCGGTGCCGCAGGTCGTCTTCACCGACCCCGAGGTCGCCGCCGTCGGCCCCACCCTGGAGGAGGCGACCCGCGAGGGACGCCGGGTGCGGGCGGTCGACTACGAGATCGGCGACGTCTCCGGGGCCTCCCTGTACGCCGACGGCTACCAGGGCCGCGCCCGCGCCGTGGTCGACCTGGACCGCGAGACGCTCCTCGGCGTCACCTTCGTCGGCCCCGGCGTGGCCGAACTCCTCCACTCCGCCACGATCGCGGTCACCGCCGAGGTCCCCATCTCCCGCCTCTGGCACGCCGTCCCCTCCTACCCGACGATCAGCGAGATCTGGCTCCGCCTCCTGGAGACCTACCGCGGCTGAGCACTCGGGACGAGCCGGGATCCAGCCCGGCGCTACGCCTCCGAAGGCGCGGACAGCCGGCCGTCGGTCATGGAGTACACGCGGTCGGCGGCGGTGAGCCTGGCCAGATCGTGGGTGACCATGACCGTGGCCAGCCGGCGGTCGCGGGTGAGCCGTTCGAGCAGCTTGACGACCTGCTCGCCGCGGACGTGGTCCAGGGCGCTGGTGGGCTCGTCCACGAGCAGCACCTCCGGGCCGTTCATCAGGGCGCGGGCGATGTTGACGCGCTGGCGCTCGCCGCCCGACATCTGGTGCGGCCGCTTGTGCTCCAGGCCCGCGAGGTCCACGGCGGCCAGCAGCTCGCGGGCCCGGCCGGCGGCGCGCCGCGGCGACCGGCCGGCCAGGTGCGCCATCACCGTCAGCTGGTCGAGGGCCGTCAGCGAGGCCGGCAGGTTGGGCTGCTGGAAGACGATGCCGATGTGGTCGCGGCGCAGCCGGGTCCGTTCGGCGGGACGCAGCCCGGTGGTCTCCCGGCCCGCCACCGAGACCGTCCCGGACGCGGGGGTGATGAGCGTCGCGGCGACGGCCAGCAGGCTCGACTTGCCCGACCCGGACGGCCCGACGACGGCGGCGAACTCGCCGGGCCCGACCTCCAGGCCCACATGGTCGAGGGCGGTCAGGGTGCGGTCCCCGTCGGGGTAGGTCAGGACGACGTCGGTGAGGGCCAGGCTCATCGTGCGGCTCCCAGCGCGGTCAGCGGATCGACAGAGGTGATCTTGCGGATGGCCAGCGCGGCGCCGGCCGCCCCGAGCGCGATCATCACCGCGACGGGCAGCACGGTGGTGGCGGCCGAGACCACGAACGGGACCCCGTCCCCGATCGCCAGCCCCGCGAGCCCGCCGGCCGCGCCACCGAGCCCGGCCCCGGCCAGCAGCACCAGGACGGCCTGGGCGAGCGCGTCGCGCAGCAGGTAGCCGGTGCTCGCGCCGAGCGCCTTCAGCACGGCCACGTCGCCACGGCGCTGGATCGTCCAGACCGTGAAGAACGCGCCGATGACCAGCGCCGAGATGGCGAACAGGAACCCCCGCATGAGTTGCAGCGACCCGTTCTCGGAGGAGAACGACGGGATCGCGGACTTGGCGTCCCCTTGGGCGAGGGTGGTCGTGCCGAGCCGCCGGTCGGCCGCGCCGAGATCGGCATGCCCGGTCTCGCGCAGCAGCAGGACGGTCGCGGCCCGGTCGCCGCCGCCCGGTTCGAGGGCGCGCCAGTCGTCGATGTCGAGCCAGGCGACCGGCGCGTGGCTGTAGGACGACGCGCCGCCCGTGCCGGCCACGGTGAGCCCGTGCCCGAGGACGTCGACCCTGTCGCCGGCCGCCAGCCCGGTGCTGTCGGCCAGTTCCGCCGACAGCACGATCTGCCCGGGCGCGGGCGGGTGCGCCCGGTTCCCCGGGGCGACGCCGAAGAGCGCGGCCGGTGCGCCGCGGTCCCCGGACGGGCCGAAGGACATCCGGCCCATCGAGACGCCGAGCGGCTCGGCCTTCACGCCCGCGACGTCCTGCCAGCCCGACGCCGCCGCCCGGTCGATCCGGCTCCCCGCGAAGGAGGTCTCCCCGCCGAACACGATGTGGTCGGCGGGGAGGTCCTCGATGGCCGAGGCGCTGTCGCGCGCGAGGCCGGCCGTCAGCCCGGACAGCATCGTCACCAGCAGCGTGATGAGCAGCACGACCGACCCCATCAGCGCGAACCGCCCCTTGGCGAATCGCAGGTCTCGCAGTGCCACGAACACCGTGGGCCCCCGTTCCACGTCATCATCCCGAAACCGACGCTTCCCAGCGTGCGCCGCGGGCCGCGCCCGGCACATCGTGCGCCGGGACGGGCGGATCGCCTTCTTCCGGACGCCGGGACATCAACCTTTCGATCGATGCGGCTCGCGGATCCGTCGCCTACTGTGAGTGAGAAATGCCGAACGATCTGTTCTCGCCCGCGATGCGGTTGCTCGGCTGGGCCGTGCACGGCACCTTCCTGGTGCTGCTCGCGATCGCCCTGGTGCGCACGCTGCACGACGGGCGGGCGGGGATCGCCGCGGGCGGCCTGGCGCTCGGAGCCCTCTACGTCGGCGGGGTGGTCTGGGCCGGGCACGACCGGCGCGCCCGTCCGGTTCCCGCGCGGCTGTGGCTCGCGCTGCTCACCGCCGCCTGGGCGGGGCTGGCCGCGTCCTCTCCCGACTTCGTCTGGCTGGCCTTCCCGCTGTTCTTCCTCTACCTGCACCTGCTGCCGCTGCCCGCCGCGCTGCCCGGTGTGGCGCTGCTGACGGGCGCGGCGATCGGGGCCGTGGCCTGGCACGGCGGCGGGGTCACGCTGGCGGAGGTGCTGGGCCCGAGCATCGGCGCCTCGGTCGCCACCCTCATGGCCCTCGCCTACCGGGCGCTCTACCGGGAGAGCGAGCAGCGCCGCCGGCTCATCGAGGACCTGGTCCGGACCCGCGCGAGGCTCCTCAGGGCGGAGGCGGACGCGGCACGGCTCACCGAGCGCGAGCGGCTGGCCCGCGAGATCCACGACACGCTCGCCCAGGGGATGTCCAGCATCATCCTGCTGCTGCGCGCCGCCCGCCGCGACCTCGACAGCGACCGCGACGCCGCGGTGGGACGGCTGGCGGAGGCCGAGCAGGCCGCCGCGGAGAACCTCGAGGAGGCCCGCAACTTCGTGCGCGAGCTGGCCCCGCCCGCCCTGCAGCGCTCCTCCCTGCCCGACGCGCTGCGCCGGATCACCGAGTCGGCGGACGCCCGTTCCACCGCCCGCATCCGCTTCCAGGTGTCCGGGCCTCCCGCCGAGCTCCCCGTCGACTACGAGGTGGCCCTGCTGCGCATCGCCCAGGGCGCCCTGGGGAACGCGGCCGGGCATTCGGGCGCCGAGAACGTCGGGGTCACCCTGACCTATCTTGACGACATGGTGGTGCTGGACGTCTTCGACGACGGGCGCGGCTTCGACCCCGCGGCGAGCGGCGGGCGGCGGCCGGGGGGCGGGGCGGGCACCGGCTACGGGCTGCGGGCGATGCGCGACCGCGCCCGCGCGCTGGGCGGCGCGCTCACCGTCGAGTCGGCCCCGCGGGAGGGGACGGCCGTGGTGGCGACGCTGCCGCTTCCCGGCGCCGAGGAGCGGCGATGAGCGGGCCGATCCGCATCCTGCTGGTGGACGACCATCCCGTGGTGCGCTCCGGGATCCGCGCCATGCTCGCCGACCAGCCCGGCTTCGCGCTGGTCGGCGAGGCGGCGACGGGGCTGGAGGGGGTCGAGGAGGCGCGCCGCCTGTCCCCCGACGTCGTGCTGATGGACCTGCAGCTCGGCGCCGGGATGCACGGCAGCGAGGCCACCCGCCAGATCACCGCCGCCGGGGCGGACGCGCCGCGCGTCCTCGTGCTGACCACGTTCGACACCGACTCCGACATCCTCGCCGCCATCGAGGCCGGCGCCACCGGCTACCTGCTCAAGGACGCGCCCCCGGACAGGCTGTTCACCGCGATCCGGTCGGCCGCCGCCGGAGACAGCGCGCTCGCGCCGAGCGTCGCCTCGCGCCTCCTCGGCCGGATGCGCTCGCCCACCGCGACGCTGACCGCCCGCGAGCTGGAGGTGCTGAGGCTGGTCGCCGAGGGGCTCTCGAACCGGGGGATCAGCAGGCGGCTGTTCCTCAGCGAGACCACGATCAAGACGCATCTGGTGCACATCTACGCCAAGCTCGGCGTCGACTCCCGCACGGCCGCCGTAGCCGCCGCCACCCGGCGCGGCCTGATCCGCCCGTCCTGACCCGGTGCCGACCAGTCGGGCGGGGCCGGAGCCCCGCCCGCCCGGGACCGGACTGCTACTGCTACTGCTTCAGCAGGGTCCGCATCTTGGCGATCTCGGCGGTCTGGGAAGAGATGATCTTTCCGGCCAGCTGCCTGGCCGGCGGGAACTGCCCGGCGGACTCCTCGGTCCTGGCCATCGCCACGGCGCCCTCGTGATGCTCGATCATCATCTCCAGGAACGCCTTGTCGAACGCCCCGCCCTTGGCGGCCTCCAGCTCCTTCATGTCCTTCTCGCTCATCATGCCGTCCATGCCGTCCATGCCGCCGTGGTGCATGCCGCCCATCCCGGTCGTGCCGGGCGAGGGGACCGGGGAGCCCCAGCTCCTCAGCCACGCGCTGAGCTGCTGGATCTCCGGTTCCTGCGCCTTCTTGATGTCGGCGGCCAGGGCCTTCACCTGCGCCGACGAGGCGCGGGTGGCGGCGAGGCCGGCCATCTCGACCGCCTGCCGGTGATGCGGGATCATCATCTGCGCGAACATGACGTCCTGGCCGTTGTGCGGTCCGGCCTGCGCGCCGCCCGGCGACGCCGAGTGGCCGGGCATGGAGTGCGAGGGCGCCGGTTGTCCCGTCGAACCCTCGTCGTTCCCGCACGCCGCCAGCGCGATCGCCAGGGCGGGGACGGTGAGGAGCGCGAACGCTCGCTTCATGGTGGTGGCCTTCCGTGTCGAGTGCTGTGATCAGTGGTCGGCGGCGGCGCCCGATCCCGGGCGCCGCTGGACCTCCTACAGCCTCAGCACGCTCAACCTGTGCAGGGACGGTCTCGGCGGCGGGCGTCCGACCAGCAGGATCCGCACCCGCGCCGGCCTCGAAACGGCCCTTGGCGGCGACCTTCGCAGGCGCAGTGCCAGGAGGGCCAGGGCAAGCGCGAACAGCGTCAGCATGGCCAGGCAGACCTGGCCGCCGGGATGATCAGGATGGCGGTCGGAGTGATGGTCGCCGGGCCGGTCGCCCTGGGGCGGGCGGTGCCCCGTCACCGCTGCGGTGACGGGGACCGCGTGCCCGGCGGCCATGGACGTCAGCGGGACGCCGATCATCCCGGCCGGGCTCGATGTGGCCTGGAAGCCGTGCATCGCCAGCAGGCCGAGAAGCACGAGCAGGCCGGACGCCAGAGAGAGGACGTCCCGGCGCACAGATCGCCTCAGCCGTCCCAGCCACCGTTCCGCGTTCGCGCCGCCCCGTCCGGGGAGGCCGCCGACGTGCATGCTCATCCCGGGAACCAGGGTAGCGAAGCGTGATCGGCGGTCACCGGCGGGTCACCGGGTCAGGCGACACCCGGTCAGGCGACATCCGGTCAGGCGACACGGACTCCACCGGCGAACGGGCGGCCGGCGATCGGGGCGATCTTGACGACGTCGCCGGTCTGCGGCGCGTGGACCATGTTGCCGTTGCCGATGTACATGCCCATGTGGTGCAGGTCGCTGTGGAAGAACACCAGGTCGCCGGGCTTGAGCTGGCTCATGCTCACGTGGGTGCCGGCGTTGTACTGGCTGCCGGTGTAGTGGCCGAGGGTGATGCCGACCTGCGCGTAGGCGTACAGGGTCAGGCCGGAGCAGTCGAAGCCCTTGATGTTGGCGCCCTGCGCGGTGCCGTAGCTCGGGCCGGACGCGTTGCCGCCGCCCCAGGAGTAGGGCACGCCCTGCTGGGCCAGGGCGGCCCGGACGGCCGTCATCGCCTTGGCCGAGGCCCCGCCGGAGTTGATGTTGGGCATGGAGCCGGGCCGCGAACCGGCGGTGTTGAAGGTGCCGAGCTGCTTCTCGACCTTCTTGAGCTTGACCTGGAGTTCCCGGCGCTTCTTCTTCGCCTCGCCGGTGAGCGCGCGCACCTGGGCGGCGCGCTGCTCGGCGGCCTTGCGGGACCGGTCGGCGCCCTGCATCACCTGGAGCATCTGCGTGATGCGGGTGTCGTTCTGCTTGGCGAAGTAGTTGAGGGTGGCCGACTGGTCCAGGACGGCCTGCGGGTCGGAGGCCGAGGCGAAGCTGATGGCCGGGTCCGCGGGGCCGTTCTTGTAGCTGTCCGCGGCGATCTTCGCCATCCGCTCGCGCGCCTCGTCCAGGGCCTTCTGCTGCCGCAGGGCGCTGCTCCTGGCCGTCTTCGCGGCGTGCTCGGCCTGCTTGAGGCGCTCGCGCAGTCCGTTGTACTGCTCGCTGAGCTTCTCGGCCTCGTCGGCGAGCTTCTCCTGCTGCGCGGTCAGTTGCTTGCGCGTCGGCTTGGGCTCGGCGTGGGCGGGCGCGGGGGCGAGAAGCCCGGCGGACAGCGCGAGGGCGGCCGTCCATGCCGTGACGTTCGAGCCGGTGCGGATCCTGCGGCGGGCTGTCGTTCGGGGGCCGGCAGCTCGTCGCTGCATACGGTGTCCTCTCCTGTAACGCCTACCGGGTCAGCTGACGGGTTCGGGCCGGAGTCGCCCTTCCGTCCGCGCGGGACGGATTCACCCCTGAAGATCGGGTCCCCGGTTCCCCGGACGGAGCCGTCCGCGGGATTCGGCGCGGTCGCCGGCCGTCCCCGGCGGGGACGTCGGACCGAGACCTCCTACGGAGCGTAGGAGGTTTACGGGCGGTTCGCCACCTGAGCGGAGGTTTTCCTCAAAAGCCACATACCGCCTCAGCAGGTGGCGGCCAGCTCGGCGATCGCCGCGGCCCCGGCCAGGAGCGGCGCGGTGACCGCCGCCACCACGAAGAGGCCGGCCGCGAGCCGGACGGCACGGCGCGGCCTCGGCGGAGCGGCGCCCTCCAGCCGCAGCACCCGCTCCCTCAGCGCACCGGCGGCGGGCTCGCCCGCCGCCCCGAGCGCCCCCGCGCCGGTCGGCGCCGCCGACAGCCGGCACAGGGCGCCGACCAGCGGCTTGCTGCCGTGGACGCGGACCGCCGCGTCGTCCGCGGCCATCTCCAGCAGCAGCGGCAGCCGCGCCTTCGCGCGCCGGACGGTCGGCAGCCACGGCAGCATGGCGTGGACCAGGTCCAGGGCCAGCAGGAGCACATGGTGGCGCTGGCGCAGATGCGCCCGCTCGTGCGCCAGGACGGCGCCGAACTCCTCGGCGCTGAGCGCCCGCTGCGCCCCGGTGCTGACCACGATCGCGCGGTGCCGGGACGGCAGCGAGTACGCCACCGGCACGGGATGGTCGAGGACGAGGACGTCCGGATGGCGCCGGTCCTCGCCGGCGACCAGCCGCAGCATCTCCCGGTGCCGGCGGCGGTGGCGCATGGCCCGGCCGAGCCTCGGCAGGCCGCGGGCGAGGACGGCGGCGCACGCGGCGGCGAGGACGGCGGTCGCGACCGCCGCGGCGACGGTGGCGAGACGGCCGTGATGGGGCAGGCAGTCGCGCAGCCGCGACAGGAACCCGTGGCCCGGGCCCGGCGGCGCGAGCAGCGCCGCCGCCGCGCTCCCCGCCGCCGCGATGGTCGTCCCGGCGAGGGCGGCCGCCCAGCAGGCGATCGCCGTCCCCGGGCCGACGGCCGAGCGCCGCAGCAGATCCAGGGCGGGCCCCGCCGCGCATCCCAGCAGGACCACCGAACCGGCCAGGCCGGCCACCAGGAGGATCACGGTCACGCGTCCTCGCCGGCGGTGCGCCGCCGCAGGGCGTCCAGGAGGTGCCGGGCGTCCTCCGGCGGGACGCTCTCGGCGAACCTCGCGAGGATGGCGCCGTGGTCCGCGGCCTCGCTCAGGGCGTCCATCATCAGCTCGACCGCATACTCCTCCTGCGGCCGCGTCGGGCTGTAGCGGAAGGCCGTGCCGTCCTGCGTGCGGCGGACGAGCCCCTTCTGCGCCAAGCGTTCCGCCACGGTCTGCACTGTGTTGTAGGCCAGCGCCTTGTCCGCGTTCTCGTTCAACTCGGCCAGCAGTTCACGGATCCGCAGCGGGTGGGGCGCCGCCCAGAGCACGTCCATGATGGAGCGTTCGAGCGCCCCTCCGAGTGCGGACACGCGGTCACCTCCGTCCCGCCCCCATTGTGCCGGACGTCTCCTGAGCACCCGCCTCCAACAAGGGGGTCTCTCCAGCGTGGACGGGCCTGCGGCGCCCGGGCATCCACCAGTTGGCCCCGCCGCACAGCTCCATCACCGCGGGGACGAGGATCATCCGGACGATGGTGGCGTCCACGAGCACGGCGACGGCCATGCCGAGACCGATCTGCTTGACGGACACGTCGGGGCCGAGCAGGGACGTCCCGAAGACGGCGATCATGATGGCGGCCGCGGCCGTGATGACCTTGGCGGTGCGCGCCAGCCCGCGGGTGACGGCCGTCCGGGTGTCGCCGGTGCGCTCGTACTCCTCCCGGACCCGCGAGATCAGGAAGACCTCGTAGTCCATGGACAGGCCGAACAGGAGCGGGAACATCATCATCGGCACCCAGGTCGTGATCGGCATGGCGGTCGGGAACCCGAAGGCCTCGCCGAGCCACCCCCACTGGACGACCGCGACCAGCACGCCGTAGGCGGCGCCGATCGACAGCAGGTTCATCACCGCGGCCTGCACCGCGATCGTGACCGACCGGACCAGCGCGACCAGCAGCACGAGGGACAGGGCGACGACGACCCCGATCATCAGCGGCAGGCGGGAGCCGACCTCCTCGGCGATGTCGATCGCTCCGGCGTTCGGGCCGCCCACCTGGATCCCGCCGCCGCCCGGCGCCCCGGGCAGGACGTCGTCGCGCAGCCGGTGCACCAGGTCGGCGGTGGCCTCGTCCTGGGCGCCGGTCGCGGGGAAGGCCATGAACGTGGCCGCCCGGCCGTCGGCGCTGATCCGGGGCGGCGTGACGGAGGCGATGCCCTCGGTCCGGCGGACCGCCTCGACGACGGGACGCAGGTCGGCGTCCGCGGACCCGATCCGCGCGGCGAAGATCAGCGGCGCGCCGTAGCCGGGCCCGAAGCCTTCGGAGAGGATCTCGTAGGAGGTGTGGCTGCTCCGGTCGTGCGGCTGGACGCTGGCGTCGGGCAGGCTCAGCCGCATCGACAGGACGGGGGCGGCGAGCACCAGCAGGCCCGTCCCGGCCAGGACCGCGGCGACCAGCGGCCTGCGCTGCACCACGCCGGCCCAGCGCTCGGCGGGGGGACGGTGCTCGCGGGTGCGCGGGCGGGACGCGCGGCGCGGCAGCCGCAGCGAGTCGATCCGGCGGCCGGTGAAGCCGAGGAGCGCCGGCAGCAGGGTCACCGCGGCCGTCATCGTGACCAGCACCGTCACGGACGCGGCGATGGCCACGCCGGTCATCAGCCGCTGCCCCATGACCACCAGGCCGAGCAGCGCGATCACCACGGTGGTGCCGGCGAACAGCACGGCGTGCCCGGCGGTGGAGATGGCCTTGGCCGTGGCGCCCTCGGGGTCGTCTCCGTCCTGGAGGGCCTCCCTGTAGCGGGTCACGATGAACAGCGCGTAGTCGATGCCGATGCCGAGCCCGACCAGCGCGGCGACGAGCACCGTGAAGTCCGGCGCCGGGACGAGGTGCCCCACCAGCTTGATCAGGGCGATGCCGCCGAGGATCGCCGTCAGCGCCGTCGCGATCGGCAGGCCCATCGCGACCAGCGATCCGAAGGAGATGAACAGGATCACCGCCGCGGTCAGCAGGCCCACGCCCTCGGCCGGTCCCTGCTGGGGCGTCTCGGCCTTCTCCGCCCGCTCGCCGCCCAGGCCCAGCGTCACGCCGTCGCCGGAGGCGTCCTTGACCGCGTCCACCAGGGGCTTGACGTCGGACTTCTTGGCTTGCGCGTCGGTCAGCGGGATGGTCGTCCTGGCGATGCGGCGATCGCGCGTCACCAGGTTCCCGTCCTGGTAGGGCGAGGTCACCGGTCCGGTGACCGGTGAGGCGTCCAGCTCGGCGACGACCTTCTCGATCCGCCGCCGCGCGGCGGGGTCGTCGATCCCCTTCGCCGCCTTGATCGCGAGGGTCAGGGTGTCGCCCCGGCGCTCGGGGAAGTGCTTCTGGATCAGCTCCTGCGCCTTGGCGGAACCGGAGTCCCCGCCGGAGAAGTCGTTGTCGGACGGGGCGCCGTAGCCGAAGCCGGCGAACGCCACGGCTATCACGCCGACGAGCCAGGCCAGGAGGACGAGGCGGCGGCGCCGGTGGCAGAAGCGGGCCAGCGCCGCGAGTGCGCCGTCCGGTCGAGGGTGTGCGGATTGCTCGCTCATGGCGGCGATCGTCGCGCCGGCGGGGCGCCCGCCGCGTCTGACCGGGGACGGCCGCGCCTACGCGTTCGGGCGTACGCGGCACCGTGGCCCGCTCCACCTGGCGGAGGAGCAGGTCACGCACCTGAGCGCAGGAGCGCCCCCGCACCACGACAGTAGGATTCCGGCATGGAACGCCGTACCGGGACGTTCTCCCTGCGAGCGGTGACGCATGACGTCCTGCTCGCGCTCTTCGTCACCGTGATGCAGGTCCAGGGGACGGTCGCCCGTGTCGCCGCCGAAGGGGCGACGCGGCCGCTCGCCGACCTGGGAGATCTCGGCTACGCGCTGCTGGTGGTGAGCGGCCTCGCCCTGCTCGTCCGCCGCCGGTGGCCGGTGGCGGTGTTCGCCGTCGCCGCGCTCGCCAGCCTGGCGTACTACGGTGCCGGCTTCCCGGACGGCCCCGGCTGGCTCGCGCTCTTCGTCTCCCTCTACACCCTCGCGGCCTACGGCGACGGGCGCCGGTCGCTGGTGATCGCCGGTTCGGGGATCACCGTGCTGGCCGCCGTATGGCTGTACACGGCCGCCGACATCGAACCGCGCGCCGCCATCGGCTGGGTGTTCTTCCGCATCGGCGCGTCGGTCATGAGCGCGGCCCTCGGCGAGTCCGTCCGGTCCCGCCGGGTCATCGCGGCCGAGGCCGAGAAGCGCGCGGAACTGGCCGAGCGGACCCGCGAGGAGGAGGCGCGGGCGCGCGTGGACGCCGAACGCCTCCGGATCGCCCGCGAGGTCCACGACACCGTCGCCCACGCGGTGGCGATCATCAACGTGCAGTCCGGGGTCACCGCGCACGTGCTCGACAAGCGCCCGGAGCAGGCGCGCGAAGCGCTGCGGACCATCGAGGAGACCAGTTCCCGGGCGCTGCGGGAGATGCGGGCCGTCCTCGGCGTCCTGCGCGACGACGGCGACGGCCGCGCACCGCACCCCGGCCTGGACCAGATCGGCGAGCTCACCGCCAAGGCGCGCGAAGCGGGGCTGGACGTCACGCTGGAGGCGTCCCCGCCCGCGGCGCCGCTGCCGAGCGCGGTGGGCAGCGCCGCGTACCGGATCCTCCAGGAGTCGGTCACCAACGTGATCCGCCACGTCGGCCCCACCCGGGTGACGGTCGCGCTCAACCCCGGGACCGACGTCCTGGAGATCCGCGTGACCGACGAGGGCCGCCGCACCGGGGACGGCACCGCGAGCGCCCCGGGCGGCCCCGGCCACGGGATCCTGGGCATGCGCGAGCGCTGCCGGCTGCTCGGCGGCGAGTTCGACGCCGGCCCCACTCCGGGCGGCGGGTTCGAGGTGGCGGCCCGGCTCCCCCTCGCGCCGGCCGGCCCGCGGCGGGAGGCGGCACCGTGAGCGCGCCGTCCACGGCACCGATCAAGGTGCTGCTCGCCGACGACGAGGGGCTCGTGCGGTCCGGGTTCAAGCTGCTCATCGACGTCGAGGACGACATCGCCGTGGTCGCGGAGGCGACCGACGGCGCGCAGGCCGTCGACCTGGCCCGCGCCGCCCGTCCCGACGTCGTCCTCATGGACATCCGCATGCCGCGGCTGGACGGCATCCAGGCCACGGCGCGGATCACCGCGACGCGCGGGCTGGAAGACGTCCGGATCCTCATCCTCACCACCTACGACACCGACGCCTACGTCTTCGAGGCGCTGCAGGCCGGGGCGAGCGGCTTCCTGCTCAAGGACGCCGGGCCGGCGGAGCTCCTGCACGCCATCCGGGTGGTCGCCGCCGGAGAGGCGCTGCTCGCGCCGCGCATCACCAGGCGCCTCATCGGCAAGTTCACCGCGTGGCACACGGCGTCGGCGAACGCGCGGGACCGGCTCGCGCCGCTCACCGGCCGCGAGCGGGAGGTGCTGGCCCTGATCGGGCGGGGGCTGAGCAACCAGGAGATCGGCGCCGAACTGTTCATCAGCCCGGCGACCGCGCGCACCCATGTCAGCCGCACGATGGCGAAGCTCGGGGCGCGCGACCGCGCGCAACTGGTCGTCGTCGCCTACCAGACGGGCCTGGTCGTCCCCGACGCGTGACCCCCCACGCGGCCGGTCAGTGCGCGGGGTCGCCGAGCCGGCGGACGATGCGGACGAGTGCGGCGCGCTGGCCGTCCGGGTCGTCGTCGAGGTCGGGCATCAGCATCCGCCGGAGCTGCGGTGTGGCGAACCACCAGCCGGCGAGGACGATGACGGAGTACAGCAGTTCCCGGGCCGCCAGCCGGGTGTCCAGGTGCCCCGACTGCTGGGCCCTGGCCAGCGCGGCGATCTTCTCGGCGTAGTGCGCGGTCCGCTCGGCCTCGGCCGCCACCGGGCCCTCGCCGTCGCTGTGGAGGCCCTCCCAGTGCAGCAGCCGGACGAAGTGCGGGTGCGCGCGGTGGTAGTCGAAGACCTGGCCCGCGTACTCGCCGAGGTCGCAGGCCGCCTTCTCGTCCAGCGGCACGGCCTCGGCCAGGCGTTCCAGCTCCGTGGTCAGCACGATCGCGAACATCTGCCGCTTGTTGCCGAAGTAGGAGTAGATCCGCTCCTTGTTCACCCCGGCCGTGGCGGCGATCCGGTCCATGCGGGCGGCCTCGGGGCCGTGGGCGGCGAACTCGCCGACCGCGGCGTCCAGGATGAGCCGCCTGGTCTTCGCGGTGTCCCATGCCATGGCCCGAGCATACCGAAGATTCCAACTAATGAGTTGGAAATCTGCCGCCGGCCGTGGCAAACTCCAACTCACGAGTTGGAGTTATCGAAACCGCAAGGAGACACCATGCCCCCGGTCCGCCCCACGCCCCCCGCCGCCGCGGCGCCGTCGATCCACCTGCGCGCCGCGTTCACCTGGCTGGCCGTGTACTTCATGATCATGGCCACGCAGCTGCTGCTGGGCCCCCTGCTGGGCTCGCTCTCCCTGCCGCTCCGAACGCTCGTGGTGACCGGCGTGGTCGTGCCCACCGTCGTGTACGCGCTCGTCCCCGCGATCCTGCGGACCTACGGCGCGCTGCGCCGTCAGGGCACGCGGCGGGGGACGAAGCGCACGAAGGGGATGTGGTGGCCGACCTGGCGGTAGTCCTCGACACTGCCGTCGACGGCGAAGCCCATGAGCTTGCACAGCTGCCGCGCGGCGGCCGGGTGGCGAGGGGCGTACCGGGCCATGATCTCGCCGCCCTCCTCCGTCGGGATCGGGGAGGCGGTCGCCTGGACGCGCTTCCCGCCGATCTGGAGCGTGACGTCAGGGCTCGCCATGACGTTGCGGTACCAGTCCGCACGGGGGCCGAAGCCGGAGGCGGCGACGTAGCCCCGTTCGTCCTTCTGGACGACCTCGATGACGACCTGGCGCGGCAGGCCCGAGACGCGGCCGGTGTGCGTGAGCAGCATGATGCGGCGCCCCATCAGCGGCCCGAGCCCCACGCGGTACAGCCGGATGGGCAGCCGCCACAGCACGCGGCGCAGTCCGGTCGGCGGTGCGGGCCTGTCGATGATCTCCATGACTCTCTCTCCTTGCCGAGGTCGGGACGGCGGGTCCCGAGGATCCTCAGGGCCGTTGCTCCAGCAGGTCGTCCACCGCGGACAGGACGTCGCCGACCGGGAGGGCGTCGTCGATCATGTAGTGCAGCATCACGCCGTCGATCGCCGCGGTGATCAGGGTGGCCGCGCCGGTCAGGCGGCCCGGGGGCCAGTCCGGACGCAGCGCACGGAGGCGGTCCGCGATCTGCGCGCGGGCCTCCCGCAGCTCGTCGCGCAGCACCGCGCCCAGCGCCGGGTCGCGCATCGCGCCCACGATCAGCTCCGCGGCCAGCCGGGAGCCGAGCTCGTCCGCCGGAGCCCGGGCCAGCTGGCGCCGCATCGCCTCCAGCGCCGCGCGCTCGTCCGGCGCCCCCAGGAGCTCGGCGACCATCGGCCCGACGATCAGGTCCGTGGCCTGCCGGAAGATCGCCGCGTGCAGCCCGGCCAGCCCGCCGAAGTGGTAGTGGATCAGGCCCGGGTTGGTGCCGGCGCGCTCGGCCACCGCGCGGGTGGAGACGCCCGGCCAGCCCTCCCGGCCCAGCAGCGCGATCCCGGCGTCCACCAGCTGCCGGCGGCGGCGGTCGCCGCGCGGTGAATTTGGTCGATCGGCCAAGTTGGTCACATGACCAAGTTAGCACCGGTGGAGCGTCGCCGGAACGGACATGGGGGACCCGCCGCCGGAAGGTCGTCTCATCCGGCGGCGGGCCGGTCTCGCGCCCTCAGCCCACGCCGAGGGTCAGGATCGGGGCGCCGCTCGGCCGGGACGAACCGCCCGCGGGCTCGACGGTCACGCCGATGCGCCGGGCGTCGCCGAGGCCCGAGGCGATCAGAGGCCGGTTCTCGCCCGACGGGTTCATCGTCCCGGCCGAGCGCGGAGCGGCCGGGCCGAGCCACCACAGCTGGTACGTCCTCGCCGACGGCAGGCGCGGCATCCGGGAGGTCGTGACGACGGCCCTGCCGAGCGAGCGCGACGAGACGACCGTGACGGTGGCGGCGTCCGGCGTCCGGACGGTGGAGGTGTGCGCGTCCGGCGCGCTCATCACCGCGGCGACCTGCCGGTTCAGGGACTGCTCGTGCTCGGCGGACCGCTGGAGGCGCCAGGCCGCGCCGACGCCCGCCATCGCCAGCACCAGGCAGGCCGCGGCGGCCAGCCAGGTCAGCCCGCGCGTGCGGGGGGACGGCAGGCGCCGGGCGAGCGGCGGCGACTGCCGGGTCCGGGCGATCTCCGCCATGACCCGTCCGCGCAGCTCGTCCGGCGGGCGCCGCGCGGCGGCCAGCGCCAGCCGGGTCGCGGTCTCGCGGAACCCCGCGGCCTCGTCGGCGCAGGCCGGGCAGCCGGGCAGGTGGCGCTCGAAACGGCGCCGCTCGGTCTCGGTGAGCGCGTCCAGCGCGTAGGCGCCGGCGAGCCGGTGCGTGTCGTGTTCATGCAGGTCGTGGGTCATGGCTGCACTCCCAGGCAGTCACGCAGCCGGATGAGTCCGTCGCGCATCCGGGTCTTGACGGCGGCGAGGCCGACGCCGAGCAGTTCGGAGACCTCGCGATAGGTGTAGCCGCCGTAGTAGGCGAGCCTGATCGACTCGCGCTGGGTCTCGGTCAGGCCCCGCATGCAGCGGCGCACCTGCTGGTACTCCAGCCGGACGCCGACCTCCTCGGCGACCTCGTCGTACTCCGGCCCCGGCGCGGCGGCGCGCTCCTCGCGGTCGCGGTCGGCCTGGCTGGAGCGGACCCGGTCGACGGCGCGGCGGTGCGCCACGGTCAGCGCCCACGACGTCGCGCTGCCGCGTTCCGGACGGTAGTGCGACGCCTTGCGCCACAGCTCGACCAGCACGTCCTGCGCGATCTCCTCCGCCTGCGCGGGGTCGCGGACGATCCGCAGCGCCAGCCCGTACACGGGCCCGGACAGGCGTTCGTACACGTCCCCGAACGCCTCCTGGTCGCCGCGGGCGACGCGGCCGAGCAGCTCGGCCAGGTCCGGCGGCTCGACGCCGACCGCCCCAGCCGGGCGCGGTCCGATGCCCGCTTCGTTCATCTCCACACTGATGATTCGGCGCGGACGGCCGGACGGATGGGTTCGGATCCCGATGAAATTTCGACCCATCCATCTGCCGTCCGGCCCCGAACACCGGTTGTGACAGACGAACGAGCGACCGAGCCACCGCGTCCGGTGACCGCCGCCCTGAGCGGGGCGGCGGCCGCCGCGGCCGCGCTGGGGGTCGCGGAACTGGCCGCCGGCGCGCTCGGACGGGCGTCGTCCTCGCCGCTGCTCGCGGTCGGCGCGGGCTTCATCGACCTCACCCCCGGGTGGCTCAAGGACTTCGCGATCCGCCGTTTCGGCAGCGACGACAAGACGGTACTGCTCATCGGCCTCGCCGCCGGAGTCACCGTGGCGGCCCTGGTGATCGGGCTGCTGAGCCGGCGCCGGCTCACGCGCGGCCTGGCCGGGCTCGGCGCGTTCGGGGCGGTCGGGGTCGTCGCGGCACTGACCCGGCCGATCGCCGGGCCCGCCGACGCGGCGCCGTCCGTCGTCGGCGCGCTGGCGGGCATGGCCGCGCTGACCGCGCTGGTGCGCGCCGCCCGCCCCGAGGACACCGGCCCCGGGACGGAGGTGGATCGGCGGCGCGTGCTGCTGACCGGGGCCGGAGTGATCGGCGTCGCCGCGGCCGGCGGTGTATCCGGGCGGGCGCTGCTGCGCCGCGGCGACGTCACCTCCGTCCGGGCGGACCTGCGGCTGCCGCGCCCGGCGAGCCCGGCGCGCCCGGTGCCCCAGGGAGCGCAGGTGCGGGCGGCGGGGATGACGCCGTTCCACACGTCCGCCCGGGACTTCTACCGCGTCGACACCGCGCTCACCCTCCCCCAGGTCGACCCGCGCGACTGGACGCTGCGCATCCACGGCATGGTCGGCCGTCCCGTCGAGCTGTCGTTCGACGACCTGCTGCGCGAGGCGCTGATCGAACGCGACATCACCCTGTCGTGCGTGTCCAACCAGGTCGGCGGCGACCTCGCGGGCAACGCCCGCTGGCTGGGCGCGCCGCTGGCGCCGCTGCTGCGCAGGGCGGGGATCCACTCCGGCGCCGACCAGATCCTGTCCCGCTCGGCCGACGGCATGACGCTGTCCACCCCGATCGAGGCGATCCTCGACGGCCGGGACGCGATGCTCGCCGTCGGCATGAACGGCGGGCCGCTGCCGATCGCCCACGGCTTCCCCGCGCGCATGGTCGTCCCCGGCCTCTACGGCTACGTCTCGGCCACCAAGTGGGTCGTCGACCTCAAGGTCACGCGCTTCGCGACCGACCGCGCGTACTGGACGGAGCGCGGCTACGCCGAGAACGCCCCGGTCAAGACGTTCTCCCGCATCGACGTGCCGAAGCCGCTCGGCGAGGTGAAGGCGGGGCGCGTGACCGTGGCGGGCACCGCCTGGGCCCAGCACCGCGGCGTCGATGCCGTCGAATGGCAGGTCGACGACGGACCCTGGCGGGAGGCGCGCCTCGCGCCCGTCCCCGGCCTCGACACATGGCGGCAGTGGGTCGCCGAGTGGGACGCTGCTCCCGGCTCCCGCACGCTCCGCTGCCGCGCCACCGACGGGACCGGGCACACGCAGCCCGGACAACGCGCCGCGCCGTTCCCGGACGGCGCCACGGGATGGCATTCGGTGGTGGTCACCGTGACCTGAACCGTCCCCCACACGCGACCAGTCCCGCTCGACGAACGACCGCATCCGGTCCACCAGAAGTTCCGACAAAGGAGTTCACCATGTACCGCAACCGCATCGTCGCCGGCGTCCTCGCGGCGACCGCCCTCGCCACCGGCGCGGCCGCCTGCTCCGGCGACGACAAGGGCGACGCCGCCGCGGCCCCGGCCGAGTCGTCCGCGCCGGCGGCCCCGACGAGCGAGGCGCCGACCGGCGGCCAGCCGTTCGGGCCCGCCTGCTCGGCCGTCCCGGCGTCCGGCAAGGGCAGCTTCCAGGGCATGTCCGCCGACCCCGTCGCGACCGCCGCGTCCAACAACCCGGTGCTGTCCACGCTGGTCAGCGCCGTGAAGGAGGCCGGTCTGGTCGACACGCTCAACTCGTCGAAGAACCTCACCGTGTTCGCGCCCACCAACGACGCGTTCAAGAAGATCCCGAAGGAGACGCTCGACAAGGTCATGTCGGACAAGAAGACGCTGACGAGCATCCTCACCTACCACGTGGTCGGCCAGCAGGTCTCGCCGAGCGGGCTGGGGACGGGCGACTTCAAGACCCTGAACGGCGCCATGCTCAAGACCAGCGGTTCGGGCGACTCATACATGGTCGGGAAGGACGCGAACGTCGTCTGCGGCAACGTCCAGACCGCCAACGCGACCGTCTACATCGTCGACAGCGTCCTGATGCCGCCCAAGTGACGCCCGTCTCGCGGCCGGGGCCCCGGGGCCCCGGCCGCGCCGGGCGCGCGACCCGGTGGCAATATGGCCTGATCGAGATATGAGAGCGGCCGCCGGGACAGGTGGTACCGGGCGGTATTCCCCTAAGGCGCCGAGCCCGGCCCGCTCGCCCGGACGGCTCCTTTCAGGAGGCGTCCTGGCGCGCGTTGGGAACCAATGGCGCGGGCTGCGCGCCGGCCCGGCCCGCGACCTTCGCGAAAGCGTGCCGCAGCGTCGGGCTGATCATGATGTGCGCGTCGAGGCCCGTGCGCTGCAGGATCCGGTGGCACACCGGGCTCGGGCGGCTGAGGACCAGCCGGCCCTGCCGGGCCGTGACGGCCTTCCACAGGCCCACCAGCGCCCCCAGCCCGGAGGAATCGCAGAACCTCACATCCTGAAGGTCCAGGATGATCCGCCATTCGGCCGTCGCGTGAGAAAGAACATGTTCCCGGAAGGCGTCGGCCGTGAGGTAATCGATTTCACCTTCCACATGCACGAGAATGCAGTCGTCACGGTTCTCGACGCGTATTCGGAGCCTGTCCTGCGGGTCGTGCCACAGTCGAAGCGACGTATGATTCCCGTCCTGTACCGCGTCCATCACCAGACTCAACCTCCCGTTGAGGCGAGGCTACCCCGGAACGCGGCGGACATTCCCGAGGCGCCGATCATGAAGCGCCACCCCCGGCTGACCTGGTCGTACTCCGGCCGACGGGGGCCCGCCGACGAGGTGGAACGAATCTTTGCCTTTCGGCAACTGTCTTGTTCCGGTTAGGGTGGTGACGAGGACAAGATCCTTGTTTGGCGGCTCAGCTCAGGAAGGAAGTGGTCCCGCCGCAGGCTGCGACGTGATGGAACTGACTCAAGGCATAGACGACACTCGGCGCCTGCTCGACCCGGCGCTGGGGCCCGGTCCGTATCCCGCGCTCGCCGTGAATCCCGGCGGTACCGTCACGCGGCTCAACGACGCGGCGCGCCTGCTGCTCGGCATGATCCCGGGCGCCGACCTGGACGGCGCGGCGCCCGCCTGGCTGGCCGACGCGCACCACGCGCTGACCGGCGCCCCCCTCGCCACCGTGACCGACGCCGACCTGTCCCATCCCGGTACGTCGCGGCCGGTCGCGCACGGCCCGATCGGCGAGCGCGCCTTCGAGGCCCACGGCGTCCCCGACGAAGGCCCCGACGGCCCCGGAACCCCGCCGGGGACGGTCTGGTGGCTGTTCGACGTCACCGAGCACCGGCGGCTGGAACGGGAACTCGCCGACGAGCGGGAACGCACGGCCTTCCTGGCGGAAGCGTCCAGCCAGCTGCTGTCGTCGCTGAACCTGGAACGTTGCATGGAGGTCACCGTCCAGCTCGCGGCGCGGTACCTCGCCGACGCCGCGCTGGTGATCGCACCCGGTTCCGGACGCGCCTTCCCCATCTCCTACTGCGGCCCGGACGGCCGGGTCGACCATCAGGAACTCGTCGTGGACCCCGCCGAGGTCCCGGGGCTCGCGGAGGCCATGCAGGGGTTCCCACCGGTGCCCTCCCGCTGGCTCGACCCGACGGCCGCGCCCCCCTGGATCCTCCGCGCGGACCTGGGCGACCTCGCCGCCATGGTGGTGACCGCCCTTCCCGGGCACGGCGTGCCCGCGGGTGCGCTGGTGCTGCTCCGGCGCCGCGGGCAGCGCGCCTTCTCCGAGGGCGAGGAGATGATCGCCCGCCTGTTCGCGGCACGGGCCGGCGCGGCGATGTCGGCCGCCCGCGTGTACGCCGAGCAGGCGTCCATCACCGAGACGCTGATGCGCGAACTGCTGCCGCCGCGCACCCGGGAGCTGGGCGAGGTGGAGCTGGCGGCCCGCTACCGGCCGTCCGGCGCCGGAGAGCGGGTCGGCGGCGACTTCTACGATCTGCATCCGGCGGCGGCGGGCTCCGGCCCGGAGCAGGAGTCGCTGGTCGTGCTCGGCGACGTGTGCGGCAAGGGCCTGGAGGCCGCCGTGCTCACCGGCAAGATCCGCAACACGCTGCAGGCCCTGCTCCCGCTGGCCGACGACCACAAGCGCGTGCTGGAGCTGCTGAACGGGACGCTCCTGAGCAGCGAGTCCACCCGCTTCGTGACCCTCGTGCTGGCCTCGGTCCGGCGGGAGGGCAACCAGGTGCGGCTGCGCCTGACGAGCGCGGGCCACACCCGCCCGCTGATCGTGCGGGCCGGCGGCGAGGTCGAGACCCCCGACACGGGAGGCTCCCTGATCGGCGTCCTGGACAAGATCACCTCCAAGAGCGCCACCGTGGTGCTGGAGCCGGGCGACACGTGCCTGCTCTACACCGACGGCATCACCGAGGCCGTCGGCGGCCCGCTCGGCGACGAGATGTTCGGCGACGACCGGCTGAGCGGCGAGCTCGCCCACTGCGGGGGCATGCCCCCGGAGGCCCTCGTCGAGCGGGTGCACATGCTCGCCTCCGAATGGGTGGGCACCGGCAAGCACGACGACATGGCCGTGGTGGCCATCACCGCTCCCCGGCGCTTCCACCTGAGCGCCGTAGGGGGGCAGGGACCGGGGAGGTTCACCGCGTGACCGGGCCCGCACGTCACTACGGGCCTCCCCCCGGGCTCGACGCGGCGACGGACGGACTCTGGGACGCCGTCATCGCGGGCGACGAGTACGCCGCCGCCGACGCCGTCACGACCGCGCTCGACCGGGGGGCGGACGCCGAGACCGTCCTGCTGGAGATCATCGCGCCGCTGCAGGCCCGGGTGGGCCGCGAATGGGCGGCGAACCGGCTCACGGTCGCGCAGGAGCACACCGCGACGGCGATCAACGAGCGGACGATCGCGGCGCTGGCGCACCATCCGGCCGTCCGCAAGACCCTGGCGCGGTACGCCGAGCGGCCGCGCGGCCGGGTGGCGGTCGCGTGCATCGACGGGGAGTGGCACGCGCTGCCCGCGCGGATCCTGGCCGAGGTGCTGCGGCTGCGCGGCTGGCAGGTCGACTACCTCGGCGCCCAGGTGCCGACCCCGCACCTGATCGCCCACGTGCACCGGACGAACCCGGCCGTGGTGGCGCTGTCGTCCTCGATCGCCACCCGGCTGCCGTCCGCGCACGCCGCCATCACCGCCTGCCAGGCGACCGGTACCCCGGTCCTGGTGGGCGGCGCCGCGTACGGACCGGACGGCCGGTACGCCGCCCTGCTCGGCGCCGACGGCTGGGCCCCCGACGCCCGCTCCGCCGCCGACCGGCTGGCGGAGGGGCGGCTGCGCAAGCCGCCGCCCGTCCACCAGGTCGTCGACGACCTGCCGCACCTGGCCGACCAGGAGTACACGCAGATCAGCCGGACCGCGCGCGGGCTCGTGCGGCACGTGATGACCGAGCTGCCCGCCCGCTTCCCGGCGATGGCGGACTACACCGACCAGCAGCGCCGCCACACCGCCGAGGACATCGCCCACATCGTCGACTTCCTCGGCACCGCCCTCTACGTGGACGACCCCGACCTGTTCACCGGGTTCATCGCCTGGACGGCGGGCATCCTCGGCGCGCGCGGCGTGCCCGCCCGGAGCCTCCTGCCCGGGCTGGACCTGCTCGCCGAGCAGCTCGTCGACTATCCCCGGGCCGCGGACCTGCTGTCCCGCGCCTGTGACACTCTCCGGCAGCCGCTGCCGGACGCCGCCGACACCGCCCCGAGCCCGGTGAGCGACCCCGCCGAAGGAAGGACTGCATGACCGCCTTTGTTCCCGATACTCCGCTGCGCGTGGTCGCGACCCTGGCCGGGACGCGTGCGCTGCGGATCGAGATTGAGGGTGATCTGGACTTCTACACCGCCGACACGCTGGTGGCGGCCGTCCGGACGCAGATGGAGGACAACCCGGACGTCCGCGAGCTGGAGCTCGCCTGCGGCGGGATGGGCATGTGCGACTCGGCCGGGCTGGCCGCGCTGCTGATGGTGCACCGCCGGACGTCCGCGGCCGGGGTCCGGCTCGCGCTGACCGGCCGGAGAGCGCAGCTCGACCGGCTCCTGGACATCACCGGAACCCTGCACCACCTCACCGGCGAGTCGACCGAGACCGCCAAGGGCGAGGATCAGGGAGTGCCCCAGTAGCGACCGCGGGGGGCTTCCGGGCGGCGGGTGCCCTCCACGAGCGCTTCTCCGTTGGCCGTCCGGTAGTAGAGGACGGAGCGTCCGGCGCGGCGGCGGTCGATCAGGCGGGCGTCGTGGAGAACCCGGAGGTGGCGGCCCACAGAGCCGAGCCCCTGGCCGGTCAGCGCCACGAGCTGCGTGGTGCTCAGCGGCGTCGCGAGCAGGATGAGGACGCGGGCGCGTCCTCGGCCGAGGAGGCGTTCGAGCGCTTCGGGGACGGCGGCCTCGCCCGCGCCCGCCAGCGGGGCCGAGCAGGGGTAGACGATCGCGTAGCGGTCGAGGTCCGGTTCCTTCCAGGCCACCCAGCCCGTCCGGGGCGTGACCGGGACGAACAGCAGCCGGGCGCCGGAGATGTCGCGCGACGGGAAGTCGGAGGCGTCGATCTGGAGGCGGCCGTCGCCGAGCCAGCGCATCCCGGGGCGCATGTCGTCCAGGGCCGCGGCCCATCCGCCCTGGCCCAGCTGCCCGGCGCGCGCGACGGCGTCGGCCTCGATGACGCGGCGGCGGCGCTCCCAGTCCGGCTCGACGGCGTGCGTCCACACCCATTCCAGTAGGCCGGCGATCCGCTCGGGCGCGTCGGGGCGGCGCAGCCCGGCGGGCAGCGGGCCGCCGGACGAGACCTCCAGGTCGGCGTACGCGCGTTCGGGCGGGGTGCGGCGGACGACGTCGAGCTCCTCCTGGAACGGCGGCGAGCCCGCGCCCGGGTGCGGGGGCGTCAGGAAGTCGGCGTTCCAGCGGGTCCTGGCGCCGAGGGCGGCGTCCAGCAGATCGGCGGTGACCGGGTCGCGCCGCAGCATCCGCCGGTAGGCGGGCAGGTGGGCGTCGAGCCAGGCCCGCTCCCCCGGATGCGCGGCGGCGCCCTTCTCCAGGAGCTTCACGCAGGCGGTGGTCTCCGCCAGGGCGGAGACCACGAAGCGGCCGCTCGCGAGCGTGTCCGCGTTGACCGTCCACAGGCTCACGTTTCGCCTCCTCGCGAAACTCTACCGGTCGCCCGGCGGCGGCCCCGAGCCTGTCGACCATGCGCACGTATCGGGATCTCTTCCGCGCCCCGGAGTACACGCCGCTCTTCGCGTCGTTCACCGTCCAGGAGTCCGCGCAGACGGTGAGCGGCCTGGCGCTCGGCACGCTGGTGTACGACGCGACCCGCTCGCCGCTGCTGGCGGCGCTGAGCATGTTCGGCGGCTCGTTCGCCCAGATGGCGGGCGCGCTGACGCTGCTGTCGGCCGCGGACCGCCTGCCGCCGAGGACCGCGCTCGCCTGCATGGCCCTGCTGTTCGGCGCGGGAACCGCCGTCCTGTCGGTTCCCGGCCTTCCGCCGGCGGCGCTCCTCGCCGTCGTCGCGGGCCTCGGGCTGGTCGCCTCGCTGAGGAGCGGCGTCTGCTACGGCCTCCTGAGCGAGATCCTGCCGGACGAGGGGTTCCTCCTCGGGCGCTCCGTCCTGAACATGGCGGCGGGGCTGACGCAGATCTGCGGCTTCGCCGTCGGCGGGGTCCTCGTGGTCGCGCTCTCGCCGCGGGGCGCCCTGCTCGCCGGAGCCGCGCTCTACCTGCTCACCGCCCTGGTGGCCGTCACCGGCCTGAGCCGCCGCCCGCCCCGGGCCGCCGGGCGCCCGAGCCCCGGCGAGACCTGGCGGACCACCGTGCGGCTGCTCTCCTCGGTTCCGCGCCGGTACGCCTACCTCGCGATGTGGGTGCCGAACGGCCTGATCGTCGGCTGCGAGGCCCTCTTCGTCTCCTACTCGCCGCGGCACGCGGGACCGCTGCTCGCCGCCGCGGGCATCGGCATGCTGATCGGTGACACCGCCACGGGCCGGTTCGTCCCCCGCCGCCTGCGCGGACGCCTGAGCGTGCCCCTGCTGCTCCTGCTGGCGGGCCCCTACCTGCTGTTCGCCGCCGGCCCGCCGCTCCCGTTCGGCGCGGCCGCCGTGCTGCTGGCCTCCATCGGCTACGGGTCGACGCTGCTGATTCAGGAGCGCCTCATGGCGCTGACGCCCGTCCCCATGCACGGGCACGCCCTGGGGCTGCACTCGTCCGGGATGCTCACCATGCAGGGCGCCGGCGCGGCGCTGGCGGGCGGCACCGCCCAGGTGACCTCGCCCGGCGCCGCCATGGCGATCATGGCGGTCGCCTCCATGGCCGTCACCCTCGCGCTGGCCCCGGGGCTCCGCCCGCACGGGATCTCCACACGATCCGCACACGACGGACGCCACCGGCGCGACGGCACGGCGTCCAATGAGACATGCGCGTGAAGATGATCCTCCCGGCCCTGACCGAGGCGACCTCGCCGTTCTTCCGTCCGATCAAGTACTCGCTGTTCCCGCCGCTCGGGCTCGCCACGCTCGCCGGGTACCTCGACCCGGACGACGAGGTGACGGTGACCGACGAGCACGTGCAGAAGGTCGACACCTCCGACGAGCCCGACCTCGTGGTGATCCAGGTCTACATCACCTCGGCCCGGCGGGCCTACGAGCTGGCGGACCTCTACCGCGCCCGGGGCGTCCACGTCTGCCTGGGCGGGCTGCACGTCACCTCGCTCCCGGACGAGGCGGCCCGGCACGCCGACACGATCTTCTGCGGGCCCGGCGAGGACACCTGGCCCCGCTTCCTCGCCGACCTGCGCGCCGGGCGCCCGGCGGCCCGCTACGACTCCTCCGAGCGGACGCTCGCCGCGCTGCCGCCCATCCGCCGCGACCTCATCGCCCGCGAGCGCTACCTCGTGCCGAACTCGATCGTCGTCTCGCGCGGCTGCCCGCACGTGTGCGACTTCTGCTACAAGGAGGCGTTCTTCGAGGGCGGCAAGTCGTTCTACACCCAGACGGTCGACGCGGCGCTCGCCGAGATCGACCGGCTGCCGGGGCGGCACCTGTACTTCCTGGACGACCACCTGTTCGGCAACGCCCGGTTCGCGTCGGCGCTGTTCGACGGGATGCGCGGGATGGGACGGCTCTGGCAGGCGGCCGGGACGGTGAAGGCGGTGCTGAACCCCGGGCTCCTGGAGAAGGCCGTCGAGTCCGGGCTGCGGAGCCTGTTCGTCGGCTTCGAGACCGTCAACGCCGGGAACCTCACCGAGCAGCGCAAGTGGCAGAACATCGACCGCGACTACGGCGCGGTGGTGCGCCGTCTGCGCGACAACGGCGTGATGGTCAACGGCAGCTTCGTGTTCGGGATGGACGAGGACGACCCGTCCGTGTTCGACCGCACCGTCGAGTGGGCGGTCGGCCAGGGCATCGAGACGGCCACCTTCCACATCCTGACCCCCTATCCGGGCACGCGCCTCTACAGCCGCATGGAGCGGGCCGACCGGCTCCTGCACTCCGACTGGGACCGGTACGACACCCGCACGGTCGTCTTCAAGCCCGCCAAGATGACCGCCCAGCAGCTTGAGGACGGCTATTGGCGCGCCTACCGCGACTTCTACCGCTGGGGTTCGATCCTGCGCGGCGCCGCGACCAAGCCGACGCTGCGCGGCAAGAGCCGGCACGTCGCCTACGCCGGGGGATGGAAGAAGTTCGAGCCCGCCTGGGACCTGGTCATCCGCGCGAAGAGGGCGGGCCGCGCGCTGCCGCTGCTGGAGGCGATCCTGTCAGGCTTCGGCAGCCGTCCGGCCAGGAACGAGCCCCGCAGGGAACCGGAGCCGGTTTCCGTATCCTGATCCCCTCGCTCGTGCAGTGCGGGAGACCGGTTTTGCAGGTTTCCTACAACTACAGCGGCGCAGCGTGCGTTGTCGGCGGCATGGCGCCGCCGCTCTCTGGGCGGAAAGGTGAATGTGTCCGGGTGGCGCCGTGGCCCGGCGCCGCACATCGTCTAGAGGAGGGCTCGGTCGGGTGTTCAGTCGTGTCGCCATCGTGAACCGGGGTGAGGCCGCGATGCGGCTCATCCACGCCGTACGGGACATCGCCGCGGAGAGCGGGACGCGGATCGAGACCGTCGCCCTGTACACCGATGTCGACCGGACGGCCACCTTCGTCCGCGAGGCGGACCTCGCCTACGACCTCGGGCCCGCGTCCGCCCGGCCGTACCTGGACCTGGGGGTCCTGGAGCGCGCGCTGGTGGAGACCGGCGCCGACGCCGCGTGGGTCGGGTGGGGCTTCGTCGCGGAGGACCCGGCGTTCGCGGAGCTGTGCGACCGGATCGGGGTGACCTTCGTCGGGCCGAGCGCGCAGGCCATGCGCCGGCTCGGCGACAAGATCGGCGCGAAGCTGATCGCCGAGGAGGTCGGCGTGCCGGTCGCGCCGTGGAGCCGCGGCGCGGTCGAGACCCTGGACGAGGCGATCGCGGCGGCGGCGCGGATCGGCTACCCGCTGATGCTCAAGGCGACCGCGGGCGGCGGCGGGCGCGGGATCCGCGTGATCACCAGCGAGGCCGAGCTGGCCGACGCCTACGAGCGCACCAGCCAGGAGGCGGCGCGGGCGTTCGGCAGCGGCGTGGTGTTCCTGGAGCGCCTGGTCACCGGCGCCCGGCACGTCGAGGTCCAGGTGATCGCCGACGGGGAGAGCGCGTGGGCGCTCGGGGTGCGCGACTGCTCGGTGCAGCGCCGCAACCAGAAGGTCATCGAGGAGTCGGCGTCGCCGGTGCTCGGCGCCGAGCAGACCGCCGAGCTGAAGGCGTCGGCCGAGCGGCTCGCCGTCGCGGTCGGGTACCGCGGCGCGGCGACCGTGGAGTTCCTCTACCACCCCGGCGACCGCATGTTCGCGTTCCTGGAGGTCAACACCCGCCTCCAGGTCGAGCACCCGATCACCGAGTCCACCACCGGGTTCGACCTGGTCAAGGCGCAGCTGCACGTCGCCTCCGGCGGGCGGCTCGACGGCGCGCCGCCGGCGGAGCGCGGGCACGCGATCGAGGCGCGGCTGAACGCCGAGGACCCCGACCGCGACTTCGCCCCCTCGCCGGGCCGCATCGCCCGGCTGGACCTGCCCGCCGGGCCGGGCATCCGGGTGGACACCGGGGTCAGCGAGGGCGACACGATCCCCGCCGACTTCGACTCGATGATCGCCAAGATCATCGCCTACGGCCGCGACCGCGACGAGGCGCTCGGCCGGCTGCGCCGCGCGATGACCCAGACCACGGTGATCATCGAGGGCGGCGCGACGAACAAGAGCTTCGTGCTCGACCTGCTCGACCGGCCCGAGGTGATCGACGCGAGCGCCGACACCGGCTGGATCGACCGCGTCCGCGCCGAGGGCGGGCTCGTCACCCACCGGCACTCCGCCGTCGCGCTCGCGGCCGCCGCCATCGAGGCCTACGAGGAGGCGGAGGGCGCCGAGCGGCGGCGGCTGCTGTCGACGGCGTCCGGCGGGCGCCCCCAGGCGCGGCACGAGAGCGGCCGGCCGCTGGACCTCAAGCTGCGCGGCGCCGGCTACCGGGTGCGGGTGGCCCGGGTCGGCGCGGACCGGTTCCGCGTCGCCGTCGAGGCGGGCGGCGAGGTCCGCACCGCCGACGTCGAACTCGAACGCTTCGACCGGCACCTCGGCCAGATCACCGTCAACGGCTCCCGCTACCGGCTGCTCACCGGCACCCACGGGCCGGTCCACTTCGTCGAGGTGGACGGGGTGGCGCACCGGGTCAGCCGCGACGAGGGCGGCGTCGTCCGCTCGCCCGCGCCCGCGCTGGTCGTCGCCACGCCCCTGGAGGTCGGCGCCGAGGTCGAGGCGGGCGCGCCGGTGCTGGTCCTGGAGAGCATGAAGATGGAGACGGTGCTGCGGGCGCCGTTCAGGGCGCGGCTGAAGGAGTGCGTCGTCTCCGTCGGCAGCCAGGTGGAGACGGGTGCGCCGCTGCTGCGGCTGGAGCCGCTCGCCGACGAGGCCGAGGTCGCGGACGTCGCCGCGGCCGGCGCCGTCGAGCTGGACCTGCCCGCCGCGCCCGGGGCCGTCCCGGCGCGCGAGCGCGCGGCGCGCGGCCAGGAGGACCTGCGCAGCCTGCTGCTCGGCTTCGACGTCGACCCGCACGACGAGCGCCGCGCCCTGGACGACTACCTCGCCGCGCGCCGGACCGCCGCCGCCGACGGGCACCGGCCGGTGGCCGAGGAGCTCGGGCTGATCGACGTGTTCGCCGACCTCGCCGAGCTGAGCCGCAACCGGCCGGCGGGCGGCGACGGCACCGACGGCGGCCACGTGCACAGCGCCCGCGAGTACTTCCACACCTACCTGCAGAGCCTCGACGTCGAGCGGGCCGGGCTGCCCCAGGCGTTCCAGGCCAAGCTCGCCAAGGCACTCGGCCACTACGGCGTCACCGACCTGGAGCGCTCCCCCGAGCTCGAGGCGGCGGTGTTCCGGATCTTCCTGGCCCAGCAGCGGGCGTCCGCCGACGCCTCGGTCGTCGCGACGCTGCTGCGCGAGTGGCTGGGCGAGCCGCCGCCGGACGAGGCGCTGCGCGAGTCCGCCGGCCTCGCGCTGGAGCGGCTCATCTCCGCCACGCAGATCCGGTTCCCCGTGGTCTACGACCTCGCGTGCGGCGTGGTGTTCGCCTGGTTCGCGCAGCCGCTGCTGCGCCGCAACCGCGCCGCCGTCTACGCCCGCGTCCGCCGCCACCTGCGGCACCTGGACGCGCACCCGGACGCGCCGGAGCGCGACGAGCTCATCGCCGAGATGGTGCGCAGCACCGAGCCGCTGGTGCGGCTGCTCGGCCAGCGGCTCGTCCGCGGCAACCGCGGCAACGACGTGCTGCTGGAGGTGCTCACCCGCCGGTACTACGGCAACAAGGACCTCACCGGCGTCCGCACCCGGGAGGCCGGGGGCCGCACGTTCACGGTCGCCGAGCACGCGGGCTCGCGCCTGGTCTCCTGCGCGGTGAGCTTCGACGCGCTCGGCGCCGCGCTGCGCGGGCTCGCCGAGCTGGCGGACGGCGACGAGGCCGTCGACGCCGACGTCTACCTCGCTTGGGAGCGGCAGCCCGAGGACTTCGACGCGATGGCCGCCGCGCTGCAGGAGGTCGTCAACGCGCACCCGCTGCCGCCGCAGGTCCGCAGGCTCACCGCCACCGTCGCGGGCAGCAGCGGCGCGGTGATGCACCACCACTTCACGTTCCGCCCGGTGGAGGGCGGCGGGACGGATGAGCGAAGCGATCCGGGGGGTGTGGGGGGTCGTCCCCCCACAGGGGGCATGGCCGAGGAGCGGCTGATCCGCGGCCTGCACCCGTTCATCGCGCAGCGGATGCAGATGGAGCGGCTGCACAAGTTCGACCTCACCCGGCTGCCGTCCTCGGACGAGGAGGTCTACCTCTTCCAGTGCGTGGCGCGCGACAACCCGTCCGACGACCGGCTCGTCGCGTTCGCGCAGGTGCGCGACCTCACCGCGCTGCGCGACGGCGACGGGAGGCTGCGCTCGCTGCCGACGGCCGAGTACACCCTCGCCACCTGCCTGGACTCGATCCGCCGGGCGCAGGCGCGGCGGCCGTCCACCAAGCGCTTCCCCACCAACCGCATCGTGATCTACGTCTGGCCGACGAGCGACCTCACGCGCGCGGAGCTGCAGCGGCTCGCGGGCCGCATGCTGCCGACGGCTGCGGGCGCCGGGCTGGAGGAGGTCCTGCTGATCGCGCGGCAGCGCGACCCGCGGACGGGCCGGCCCGTCAAGATCGCCGTGCGGGTCTCCTTCGACGCCACGGGCGGCACCCGGCTGACCGTCGGCGAGCCGTCGGACGCGCCGGTCGAGCCGCTCGACGGGTACCGGCAGAAGGTGCTGCGGGCGAGCAGCCGCAACACCGTGTACCCCTACGAGCTGACCGGCCTGCTCGGCGACTTCGTCGAGCACGACCTCGACGACGCGAACGTCCTGGTCCCGGTGGACCGGCCGAAGGGGCGCAACACCGCGGCGATCGTCGCGGGCGTCGTCACCAAGCCGACCCGGCGGCACCCGCAGGGCGTCACCCGGGTCGTGCTGCTCGGCGACCCGACCAAGTCGCTCGGCGCGCTGTCGGAGGCCGAGTGCCGCCGCGTGATCGCCGCGCTGGACCTGGCCGAGCGGATGCGGGTGCCGCTGGAGTGGTACGCGCTGTCCTCGGGCGCCCGGATCTCCATGGAGTCGGGCACGGAGAACATGGACTGGGTGGCCGCGGCGCTCAAGCGGATCGTCGAGTTCACCCAGGACGGCGGCGAGATCAACGTCGTGGTCGCGGGCATCAACGTCGGCGCCCAGCCGTACTGGAACGCCGAGGCGACGATGCTCATGCACACCAAGGGCGTCCTGATCATGACGCCGGACTCGGCGATGGTGCTCACCGGCAAGCAGGCGCTCGACTTCTCCGGCGGCGTCTCGGCCGAGGACAACTTCGGCATCGGCGGCTACGACCGGGTGATGGGCCCGAACGGGCAGGCGCAGTACTGGGCGCCGAACCTCATCGCGGCGCGGGACGTGCTGATGTCGCACTACGACCACACCTACGTCGCGCCCGGGGAGCCGGGGCCGCGCCGCGCCGGCACGACCGACCCGTTCGACCGCGACGTCTCCGCCTTCCCGCACGTCCTGGAGGGCAGCGAGTTCACCACGGTCGGCGAGATCTTCTCGGCCTCGGCGAACCCGGACCGCAAGAAGCCGTTCGACATCCGGACCGTGATGCGGGCGCTGTCCGACCAGGACCACCCGGTGCTGGAGCGCTGGGCGGGCATGGCCGACGCCGAGACCGCGGTGGTGCAGGACGTGCACCTCGGCGGCATGCCGGTGTGCCTGCTCGGCATCGAGTCGCAGTCGGTGCCGCGGCGCGGCTTCCCGCCCACCGACGGCCCGGACGCCTACACCGCCGGGACGCTGTTCCCGAAGTCGTCGAAGAAGGCGGCGCGGGCGATCAACGCGGCCAGCGGCAACCGGCCGCTGGTGGTGCTGGCGAACCTGTCGGGCTTCGACGGCTCGCCGGAGTCGATGCGCCAGCTCCAGCTGGAGTACGGGGCCGAGATCGGCCGCGCGATCGTCAACTTCCGCGGCCCGATCGTGTTCTGCGTGATCTCCCGGTACCACGGCGGCGCGTTCGTGGTGTTCTCCAAGGCGCTGAACCCGAACATGACGGTGCTCGCACTGGAGGGCTCGTTCGCGTCGGTGCTCGGCGGCGCCCCGGCCGCCGCGGCGGTGTTCGCCGCCGACGTCAACGCCCGGACCGCCGCCGACCCGCGGGTGCGGGACCTGGAGGGCCGCGTCGCGGCGTCCTCGGGGCCCGGCCGCGCGGCGCTGACGGCGGAGCTGGACGAGCTGCGCGCGTCGGTCCGCACGGAGAAGCTCGGCGAGGTGGCGGCGGAGTTCGACCGCGTGCACGACATCCGGCGCGCGGTCGAGGTCGGCTCCGTCGACGCCGTCGTCCGCGCCGCCGAGATGCGCCCGCGGATCATCGAGGCCATCGAGGCCCGGCTGAAGTGACCTCGGGGGCGCGGGGGCCGGGACTGGCCGGCCCCCGCGCCGTCAGGGGTGCGGGGGGCCGGCCGCCGGGGCCTCGCGCCGGAAGCCGTCGAGCGTCAGCTGCCCGGCGGCGGTGTCCGCGGAGGCGTGGCGCAGGGCCGTGACCAGGACGCCGCCGTAGCCGACCATGTAGTCGGGGGTGACGCAGCCGGTGGTGTCGCTCCGCCAGCGGACGCGGCCGTCCCCGGCGCGGGTCTCGAAGGCGTCCAGGAGCCGCATCGCCGCCGTCGCCTGGCGGTGGTACTCGCGGTCGCGCGTGTGCTGGTACATGTCGAGCAGGAAGTCGACGCTTCCGGCCAGCCCGTGGCAGTAGGACGGCCCGAGCCAGCGGGCGCCGCGCGCCACCATCGACGCGGCGGCCCGCGGCCACCAGAGGTCGTCCATGCGGCAGGCGCGGTTCATGTTGAGGAGGAACCGGCCCACGCCGGCGGCTCCGTGGCACCAGACGCCCGCCGACCCCTCGGCGGCGCTCGGCCATTCGCGGCCGTCGCCGTCCGGCAGGGCCGGACGTGCCCGTCCCGTCAGCCAGCGCACCGCCGCGGACGCCGTCCGGGCGAACCTCTCGTCGCCCGTGACGAGGAACAGGTCGAGGAGGCTGTCGGCGATCCCGGCGGCGCCGTGCGCGTACCCGCAGTGGGCCTTCCCGCCGAGTTCTCCGAAGCCTTCCGGTATGCGCCAGCACGCCGTCCCGGGCGCGGGCGACTCCGCGGCCGACACCAGGGCGCGCCCCGCCGCCTCCGCGTGGGCCAGGTGCCGCCGGTCCCCGGTCTCCTGGTGGACGAGGAGGTGGAAGCGGAGCATGCCCGCCCGCCCGTTCATCAGGTCGGGCGATCCGGTGGGCATCCCGGCGACCGCGTCGCTGATCCGGGCCGCGTCCTCGACCAGCGTGGCGTCGTCCAGCACCTGGCCCGCCCGGAGCAGCGCGGCGCCCACACCGGCTTCTCCGACGTACAGGCCGGGGACGACGGCGCCCGGGAAGGGCGCGGAGGTGCGAAGCCACTCGACGGCTCCCGACAGGACGTCGCGATGCCGCTGTGCGCCGAACCGGGCGACCGCCTCCGCGAGGGCGAGGACGCATCCCGCCGCGCCGATGTGGAGGAAGCGGTGCGGCAGCCCCAGCGCAGAGGGGTGTGTGCTGGTCCAGGTGAGGCCCGCGCCTGCGGGATGCGCGTCCTCGCACATCGCGTCCGCCAGGGCGTGCGCGGTCTCGAGCGCGTCGCGGCGGGGTTCCGGGGTGAACGGCTCGATGCGGGTAGGCGCGCAGCGGAGCAGGCGTCCGACCTCCGCCGGGGACGGACGTGAGCCGGGGTCCGCGCGCAGGCAGCGAAGGATGAGCGACTCCAGTGACTCCGACACCCGTGGATTGAGCAGCCGGACGGGCCGCTTCGGAAGGTCGTACGGCTCGGGGGCGTGGCTCGGATTGGCGCCGGTGGCCGCGTAGTACAGGAACGCGCCCAGCGAGTAGACGTCGTCCGACGGCTCCGGGGACCCGCCCTCGGCCGCACGGTGCGGGCACAGGTAGCCGCGCGTCCCGGCGGGCGGCGGCTCCGGGTCGCGCACGTCGTGGGCCAGTTCGAAGTCGATGAGGCGGAGGCGCCCGCTCCCGTCGGTCATCACGTTCGACGGCTTCAGGTCGCGGTAGACGATCCCCTCCTGGTGGAGGTGCTCCAGGAGGGCCAGCAGCCGCCGCCCGACGGACCGGATCTCCTTGTCGCCGTACAGCAGGCCAAGCCGCATCCGCCGGGAGAGCAGATCCTCCATGTTGCGCCCGCCCGCGTCCTCCATCACGAGGGCGCCGCCGGGACCGTCGACCAGCACCTCGTACAGGTCCGGGCAGACCCCTGTCCCCCGCAGCCTGCGGAGCATCGCCGCCTCGTGCGCCAGCCGTTCCGCCGCGCCCTCGCTCCGGCGGTCCACGCACTTGACGACGCACTGCCGCAGCCGTTCCAGGTCGACCGCCGCGTGCACCGAGGCCCGCGGCGTCCAGTGCAGCCGCGCGACCACGTGGTAGCGGCGGGCGAGCGCGCGTTCCAGCGCGGTGTCGTCCCGCTCGGCGGCACCGGACGCCTCGAACGGATCGAGCGTCACCGGGGCGTGCCTGCGCCGGTCGTCGACCACCAGCCGGCCCCGGCCGTCGTACAGCCCCGGCACCACGTGGCCCGGTTCCAGTTGCAGGGGGATGAGCTTGAACGCCCCGTACCGGTAGTGGACGGCGCTGTCGCGCCGCAGCGGGTAGTCGGCGGGGATGCGCGGACCGGCCCGGCCGGGCGTCGCCCGGTCGAGTTCCCGGGCGAGCCGCACCGCCTCGGCCGTGTCGTCGGGATACACCGTCAGCCACTTGCCGACCTGGGTGAGGCCCAGCTCGCCGCGGTTCATCCGGTCGAGCTCGGCGGCGGTCCCGACCAGCTTGAAGTCGGCCCTGCCCGCCGCCAGGACCGGGAGCACCGCGCGCAGCGCCTCCTCCGCGCCGCCCGCGTGCGCCGACACGTGGATCTTCCACCCCTGGACGGGGCGGTCCGCCGGCCCGCGCCGGGTCGCGCGGACCCACACCCCGTTCTCCTCGACGTCCCAGACCGCGCCGGGCAGGCCCGCCCGCAGCAGCCCGGGGACGCCGGCCCCGGCGTGCTCCCCCTCCACCCTGGACCGGATCACGTGGTGAACGGCACGCATCCGCAGATGGTGACGATGCACGAGATCCCGTCGCAGGTGAAGGCGCAGTCCGACTCGGGCGCCCGCCCCGACCAGCCGAACGGCCCCTCGCCGAGCCGCAGCTCCCGCGTCAGGTCCTCGATGATCGGTTCCACGACGCCCGCGTCCCCGAGCAGCCGGCCCGGGTCCCGGCGCAGCGCGTCGGCGTACTCCGGCTCGCCCACGGCGCGGGCCAGCACCCGCCGCACCCGCTCGCGCGTCTCGTCCAGGTTCTCGCTCATGGCGCGCCTCCTCCCCGTTCCCGCCGTCAGGCCGCGCCGGGCCCGCGGCGCTCGATCATCTTCCGCATGCTCCGCGCCTCGATCTCCTGCTGGACGTTCTCGACCTCGGCGGCGACGGCCACCGAGACCACCACGGAGACCGCGACGTCCACGCCGACGTGGACGTAGGTCTCGGCGACCTGCCCGACGCCCTCGCGGGCCCCCGGGACCTCGCGCGGGACGAGCTCGGACAGGCGCCGCCCCGCGATCTCGGCCCGCTCGGCGTCGGAGACCCGCACGCCGAGGCCGGCGAGCGTGCCCGCCGGGTCGTGTTCGAGGCGGTCCCGCATCTCGGGCCGGGTGATCAGGTCGTCGAGGGCGCGCGCGAAGGTCTCGGCGTCGATGCCGATGCCCTCGCCGATCGGGAATGGGGTCGTCATGGTCGTCTCCGCTCTCGCTAGCGCATGAGTGAGTCCGGCCCCCAGTCGGAGCCGGCGGGCACGGGATCGTCGTCCGTGCCGATGAAGTGGCGTCGCGGGATCCCGACGTGCACGGGCCCGGTGCGCTCCGCGGCAGGGGCCGGGGCCGTGGCCTCGGGCGGCAGGTCGGACGCGCGCAGCGGCTTGGGCGCCCGGGCGACCTCGCGCAGGCCGCGCAGGCCGGTGCCCGGCCGCCGCAGGACCGTCCGCGGGTAGAAGTCGTGGATCGCCTGGGGGAACGCGAACTCGATCATGCGGCGGCCGGGGGTGCGGATCAGCGCCACGGCCTTGAGCTGCTCGACCAGGTCGCCGATCTCCCAGATCTCCTCGGGGGTGAGCCGGACGCCGGACCGGAACAGGTAGAGGTCACGGAAGAAGCCGAACTCGTCGTACATGGTCTCGTTCACCACGCCCCGGGCGCGGTCGGCCTGCCACAGCCTCGATCCGGGGATCTGGCAGTACCACTGGAGCAGGATCCGGACGCCGTACAGGGCGTGCAGGCGGACGGCGAACCGGATGGTCTTCTCGACCTCGGCCTTGGTCTCCCAGGGCAGGCCGAGGATGAAGGAGAAGTCGGCCCGGTCGCTGATGCCGAACTCCTGGAGCCGGCGCGCGGCCCGTTCGAGGATGTCGCAGGTCGTGCCCTTGCCGACGAGCTTCAGCCCCTCGTCGTACCCGCATTCGGCGCCGATCAGGAACTGGCAGGTGAACGGCGCGATGGCGGGCACGTACGGCTCGTACAGCAGGTCGGTCGCGCGCGAGTCGTACACCAGCAGGGGGCTCAGCCCGCGGCGGGCGATGGCCTCGGCGATGGCGGTGGCCCGGCGGGGGTTCATCGAGAACTCGTCGTCGATGATGTGGACGGTCCGGTAGAGCGTGCGGTCGAGGTGCGGCAGCACCGCCTCCAGGCGGTCGACGAACGCCTCGGGCCGCAGGCCGCGCCAGGTGCGCCGGTAGGAGGTGCTGCAGAAGGAGCAGTCGAAGGCGCAGCCCCGCGACGACTCGATCGCCAGCCCCTTGTAGACGCCGGCCGGGACCTCCGCGTAGTCGGGGACGGGGAACTCCGCCAGCCGCTCCGCCTCCATCTTGGGCGCCAGGGCGGTCCGCCTGATCGTTCCGTCGGCCTCCCGCCGGCTGAGATTCGGGACGCCGTCGAGACCGGTCCCCTCGGAAATGGCGGCGCACAGCGCGGGCAGACCCGTTTCCGCCTCGCCGCGGATCACGTAGTCCACCGGGAAGGCGCCGAGAATGTACTCGTCGAACATGGTCGGATGGATCCCGCCGAGGACGATCGGCACGTCCGGCCGGTCCCGCCGGATTTCCTGGATCACCACGCGCGCGGTCGGCCACGACATCGACGTGGCGCCGATTCCGACGAGCTCGCAGTTCTCCAGATCGGCCGCCCAGGCCGTGAGCCGGTGGTCCGCCGCGGCGATCAGGTCGGCCAGCACCACCTCGTGGCCCGCCGCGCGCAGCACCGAGGCCAGCAGGTAGATCCCGTAGGGCGGGCACTCCCGCACGGCGTCCATCGCGATGGACCGCAGTTCCCCGGTCCGCCGGCCGCCGCCGCGGTAATCCATGATCGGTGGTTCGACGAGCAGAACCTTCACGGCCTTCTCCCGTCCGGGAAAGGACGGACGGGGGAATGCGGGCCGCGCGATCAATGGCGCACCGCCGCCGCTCCCCCGTACCCCTTTCCTCGCATCCCCGTTAACGCATCGATGGTCGACCTGCCCGAAATTCCAGGTCAAGAGATGATAAAGTGATCAATGCCCGAAAAGGTCGTTTGCGCCGCCGCCGAAAGAGGCCCGCGACCGCGCCAGAGATCGTTTCATCGGCGCACCCGCGGGCTCGGAATGTCCTCCTGCGAACCGGGCCGCGAACGACACGAGATTGTTCACCGGGCCGGAAACGGCGAGCAGGGCGTCCGCGAAAGAGGCCTCGCGGCGAAGTCCGAAACCCGGCGGCTCGCGCCCGTCCCGGCGCTAGGAGATCCAGCCGCTGGCCTGCGCCTGTTCGAGGACGTCCTCGGCCGCGCGGGTGTCGAGCATCTCCAGGCCGCGGACCGCCCAGAACCGCAGCGGCTCGTCAGGGCTCTCCAGCTGGTCGCGGAACACCTCCAGGGCCTCCGGCGACCGGGCCTCGGCGATCAGTTCGAGCAGCCAGCAGCGCAGGCCGGGGTCGTCGCGCTCCGCCGCGAACTCGGCGATCAGCTCGCAGACGTAGGCGTCGGCGTGCTCGCGCAGGAAGTCGAAGGCGTCCTCCCGGACCCGCGGCTCCCTCGTCCGCATGAGCTGCATGGCCTGATCGAAACGCCGCCGCGACATGCGCCGACCCTACGGCCGAACCCCGACAAAGCGCATCCGGCCAACGGATCGCGCCGGCGGATCCGCCTCCGCCCGCAGGGTCAGCGGACGCCCTTCCAGAGGTCGGACAGGAGGGCGGACAGGTTCTCGATCGTGTCGCCGTGCCGTTCGGCGAGGGCCTGCTCGTGCGCGCGGGCCAGCGCCTCCAGCCGCTCCAGCTTGGCGCGGCCCAGGTCGGAGACGTGCACCGACACCCGGCGGCGGTCGCGGCTGGAGTGGGACCGGTAGAGGTAGGCGGAGTCGGCCAGGGCGTCCACGAGCCGGGTCAGGGTGGGATGCGGGATCTCGACGATGAGCGCCAGTTCGCCCATCGAGACGTCGTCGGCCTCGGCGAGGGCGCGCAGCACCCGCCACTGCTCGACCGTCGCGCCCTCCTCCTCCAGGCGGGCGCCGAGATCGCGGGCCAGGGCCCGCTGCGTGCGGGTGAGCAGGTCGACGAGTTCGGTCCGCGCCCCGCGCGCCGCCGCTCCGTGCCGCTCGACCACCCGGTGCCTCCCTCGCCAGCCGCCCGTGGGGAGAGCATACTTGGCCTGGTCATGAGGGGTTCGGCGGTCATGCGCGCGGTGGTGCGGGACAGCACGGGGTTGCTGGTCACCGGGCCGGACCCGGCGGTGCTGCGGCTCGGGCTGCTGCTGCCGCTGTCGGGACCGCTCGGCCTCACCGGCCCGTCGGGGATGAGCGCCGCGTGCCTGGCCGCGACCGAGGTCAACGCCTCCGGCGGCGCGGCCGGACGGGCCGTCGAGCTGGTGCCGGTGGACGCCGGGCGGGCGCCGGGCACGGTGGCGGGCGAGGCCCGGTTCCTCGCCGACGCCGGGCTCGTCCAGGCGTTCGTCGGGTTCCACACGAGCGACGTGCACCGGGGGCTGGAGGCGGCGCTCGCCGGGCGGGCGCCGTACGTGTTCACGCCGCCGCACGAGGGCGGGCCGCGGCGGCAGGGCGTGGTGCTGCTCGGCGACTCGCCGGAGCGGCAGCTCGGCTCCGCACTGCGCTGGCTCAGCGCGCGGCTGAGGCTGCGGCGGTGGGCGCTGGTCGGCAGCGACTACATCTGGCCGAGGGCGGTGCACCGGGCGGCGGAGCGGCTGGTCCGGTCGGCGGGCGGCGAGGTGGTGCTGGACCGGCTCGTCCCCTTCCCGTGGGCGGCCGGGGACGACCCGGAGGCGCGCTTCGAGGAGGTCGTGCACGCGCTGGCGCGGACGGGCGCGGAGGCGATCCTGCTCAGCCTGGTCGGCCGGGACCTCGCCGTGTTCAACCGGGTGTTCGCCGGCTCGCGGCTGTCCGCCGGCATGGTCCGGCTGTCGGGGGCGCTGGAGGAGAACGTCCTGCTCGCCGCCGGTGGGGACGACACCGGGGAGCTGTACTCGGCGATGCGGTCGTTCGCGGGGCAGGGGGACGACCGGCAGCTCGCGCTGGCCGAGCGGTACCGGACGGTGTTCGGCGAGGCCGCGCCCGTCCTCGACGCCTACGCGGAGGGCTGCTACGACGGCGTCCACCTGCTGGCGGCGCTGGCCGCCGCGGGCATGCTGACCGCGCGGCACGGGCGGGCCGCGTCGGCGCGGCTGCTGGCGGGCGCCGACCCCGTCGCGCGGCGCGCCTGGTCGGCCGCGCCGCTCGGCCCGCCGCGCCCGGAGGGGTACCTGGCCAGGGCGGACGGCCTGGACCTCACCGTCGTCACCCGCCTCTGAGATCTGTGCGGATCAAATCTTTTCATTTGAAAAGATTGCCTCTAGGGTTCGCTGAGCGGGAACGACCCGCGTCCTCGGCTGAGGAGGAAGCATGGCCGTCGACCCAACGCCGCCGGAGGGCATCGAGCGCTACGGGTACACCCAGGAGCTGCGGCGCTCCCTCACGTTCCGGGACCTGGTGGTCTACGGGCTCATCTTCATGGTGCCGATCGCGCCGTTCGGCATCTTCGGCAGCGTCTTCCAGGGCTCGGGCGGCATGGTCGCGCTCGCCTACGCCGTCGGGATGCTGGCCATGCTGTTCACCGCCGGCTCGTACGCGCAGATGTCGCGCGCGTTCCCGATGGCCGGATCGGTCTACACCTACGCCGGGCGGGGCATCGCGGCACCGGTCGGGTTCCTGTCCGGCTGGATGATCCTGCTCGACTACGTGCTGGTCCCGGCCCTGCTGTACCTGATCGCCAGCGTGGCGATGAACTCGCTGGTGCCGGACGTCCCGGTGTGGCTCTGGCTGATCGCGTTCGTCGTGCTCAACACGGTCGTCAACTTCTTCGGCATCGAGATGACCGCCCGGATCAACCGGATCATGCTGGTCGCCGAGCTGGTCATCCTGGCGATCTTCCTGGTGGTGGGGCTGGTGGCGCTCGCCCAGGGCAAGGGCCACGGCGGGGGGAGCCTCAGCCCGATCTACAACGGCGGGACGTTCTCGTGGGGGCTGGTGTTCGGCGCGGTGTCGATCGCGGTCCTCAGCTTCCTCGGCTTCGACGGCATCTCCACGCTGGCGGAGGAGAACCGCGAGTCGGCCCGCGCCATCGGACGGTCCATGGTGGCCGCGCTGCTGCTGGTCGGCGTGCTCTTCATCGTCCAGACGTGGGTGGCGTCGCTGCTGGTCGCCGACCCCGACAAGCTGATCAAGGACGGCGACGCGGACGGCACCGCGTTCTACGACGCCGCGCGGGTCGCGGGGGGCGCGTGGCTGGCCAAGCTGACCGCGCTGGCCACCGCGATCGCGTGGGGCTTCGCCAACTCCCTGGTCGCGCAGGCCGCGACGTCCCGGCTGCTGTACGCCATGGCGCGGGACCGGCAGCTGCCGGGGTTCCTCGCCAGGGTGCACCCCCGGCGGCAGGTCCCGGTCAACGCGACGCTGCTCGTCGCGGCCGTGTCGCTGGGCCTCGGCCTCTACATGGAGCAGCGCGAGGACGGCATCACCCTGCTCAGCTCGCTCGTCAACTTCGGCGCCATGACGGCCTTCCTGGTGCTGCACGTCTCGGTCGTCGTCCACTACGTCGTCCGGTCCGGCAGCCGGGACTGGTGGCGCCACCTGATCGCACCGGCGATCGGCTTCGGCATCCTCGGCTACGTGGTGGTCAACGCGAAGGTCGCCGCGCAGGAGCTGGGCTTCCTGTGGCTCGGCCTCGGGGTCGTGCTGCTCGTCGGGCTGCTGGTCACCCACCGCCGTCCGGCCCTGGCCGGCATCGCAGAGGAGGAGGACGAGAAGTGACGTTCGACGTGGTCCCGATGAGGGACACCGAGCCCGGCTTCGCGTTCGGCGGCCGGGAGGCGGCGCTCACCGTCGCGCCCGGCACCGTCGTGGAGCTGACGACCGAGGACTGCTTCGGCGGCGCGGTCCGGGGGGTGGACGACCTGCCGAGCCGGGTGTGCGCCTTCCCCTACCTCAACCCCGTCACCGGCCCCATCGCCGTGGCGGGCGCCGAGCCGGGCGACGCGGTAGCGGTGCACTTCGCCGACATCCGCCCCGCCCGCGACTGGGCGGTCTCGTCCACGTTCCCGCACTTCGGGGCGCTGACGGCGACGCACGCCACGGCGATGCTGCACCCGGCCCTGCCGGAGCGGGTGTGGATGTACGACGTGGACACCGCCCGCGGGATCTGCCGCTTCCGGGCCCGCGAGAGCGACCTGGAGATCGAGCTGCCGCTCGACCCCATGCACGGCACCGTCGGCGTGGCCCCCGCCGCCAACGAGGTGATCATGAGCATCACCCCGGGCGCGCACGGCGGCAACATGGACACCCCGGAGATGCGCGCGGGCACCACCGCGTACTTCCCGGTCAACGTGCCGGGCGGCCTGATCTCGATCGGCGACGGCCACTGCCGGCAGGGCGAGGGCGAGGTCTGCGGCACCGCCGTGGAGGCGGCGATGGACACCGTCGTGGTCGTGGACCTGATCAAGGGGGCCGCACCGGCCTGGCCGCGCCTGGAGGACGACCTCCACCTGATGTCGACCGGCTCGGCCCGCCCGCTGGAGGACGCGTTCCGGATCAGCCAGCACGACCTCGTCACCTGGACGTCCGCGCTGCTCGGCCTGGACGAGCTGGACGCCTACCAGCTGGTCAGCCAGGCCGCGCTCGCCCCGGCGGGCAACGTCGTCGACACCAACTACACGATGCTCGCGAAGATGCCCAAGACCGCTCTGCCCGGCGTCTCCGCATACGACGGCGTCCACGCGCGCCTGCGCGACACAGCCGGAAGGTACCTCTCCCAGCGCTGACGACGTCGGGGCTCAGCCTCCCACCGTCCTCACCCTCCGTGTTCATATAATTCCGATGCGTTGCGACGTTCGGGGGCGGAGCGCGGCCGCGCGCTCCGCGGGAGGGGTGTGCGTCTTGAGGACGAGCTGGAGAGTGGCGGGCGTGGCCGTCGGGACGGCCGCCGCCGCGGTCGTGTCCGCGGGGTGGTCGGTCGGGGCCGCGGGAGGCGGCCGGTGGAAGCTGGTCGCGCAGGAGGAGTTCGACCGGCCGCTGCGCGTCGACGGGGCGCCGTGGCGGCTGGACCCGCAGGGGCCGCGCAGCCCGTGGGCGGTCGACGCGTTCGACGACGACGGGGCGGTCTGGAAGAAGATCAGCGGGCCGCTGTTCGAGCGCCAGATGAAGACCCTCAACGTGTTCCGCAAGCGCGTCGCCTTCGGGCGGCACGGGTGGCTGACGGCGGAGGTCGCCGCCGTCGACAAGGACCGCGACGGGCGTCCCGACTCCCGGCCGGGGCTGTCGGCCGTGACGCTGCCGGGCGGCCACCGCGTCGCGCGGATCTCCGAGCCGAGCTGGGACGCGGGCGTCCTGATCCGGCCGACCAGGGCGCTGCCCCGGTACTACCGGGTGGAGATGACGCTGCGCGGCATCCAGTTCGGCGGCAAGCGGGGCGGCACGTTCGACTACGGCGGCAGGCACAACGGCTACACCAGGGAGCCGTGCAAGACCCGCTACCCGTGGACGTTCCAGGGCGCGCTGCCGGGCAGGTCACGCTGCCAGTACCCGGACGTGACGCGGGAGAACGGGTTCTACTACCTGACGATCCTCGACCACGCGAACCCGGCGCCGCACGGCAACCCCGGCATCCACTTCCGCCGCAAGGTCATCATGGACGGCTACTACAGCGACGACGCCCGCTGGAAGGACGCCGCGACCTGCGACCCGAAGACCCGCAGGATGTACCGGACGTTCGACGGCACCTTCAACGGGATCAACGCCCTGTTCCCGCGCGGCGACCTGTTCCGCGAGACCGCCAACAACAACATCAGCAACGAGTACTACGCCAAGACCGCGTGCGGGGAGGCGTCCATGGACCGGCACTACGGGCCGGGCGGCCGGTTCGAGGGGCACCTGACCAGCGCCGAGCTGAGGCCGGAGCTGATGCCGAAGGCCTCCTACCGGTTCGCCATCGAGCGCGACCGGACCGGGTACACGCTGGAGATGAGCGGCCCGTTCCTGCACACCGGGCAGACCACGCTGCGCGTCCACCACGACTTCGTGGAGAACGGGCGCCCGATCTGGCACTACAACCAGACGCCGGGCGAGTACGACGGCCGCTTCGACCGCAGCCTCGTCCACAAGGGGCCCGCCGGGACGTACACGACCGAGCACATCTGGCCCAAGGGCTCGGCCTACCCCGACTCCTTCATCATCGGCGACCCGCACCTGAACTACTACGAGGGCGAGGCGTACGTCGACGACGTCCGCCTCTACGTCCCGCGGAACCAGGGGTGACCCGCACCGGCGGGGCGCGTCCGGCCGCGGCGCGCCCCGCCGGTGGTCGGCCGGGTCCGGCGATCAGCAGCGGCCGATCCAGGAGCACTCCAGCTGCGGGGCGTTCCCGGAGGCGCGGAACGTCCGGACCGCGGCGGGGTCTCCCCCGGCCAGCCGGATCGCGATCCTGTCCTCGATGTCCTTGGGCGCCGCGCCCTGGTAGCCGTTCAGGACGACCGAGAAGACGAGCCGCCGCCCGGACGCGTCGGTGACGTAGCCGGACAGAGCGGAGGCGCCGGTCAGCGTCCCGGTCTTGGCGTGCACGTTGCCCGCGGCCGGGGTGTTCTGCATCCGCGACCGCAGGGTGCCGCCGTCGAGGCGGTCCGGGTCGCCGGCGACCGGCAGCGCGCGGTACCAGGTGCCGAACCAGGGCGCGCCCTGCGCCTTCCTCAGAATGGTGCTGATGTCCTGCGCGGTCGTGCGGTTCTCGCGCGACAGGCCGGATCCGTCGGCCATCTTCAACCGTGCGGTGGGAACGCCCTGGCCGCGGGTGTACTTCTCGACGACGGGGAGTCCCGCCGTCCAGCTCCCCTTGCCCACCTTCTCCCGGCCGATCGCCTTGACCAGGGTCTCGGCGACCATGTTGTTGCTGAGCTTGAGGAACGGCACCATCAGCCGCGACAGCGGCATCGAGGAGCGGGCGGCGAGCACGGCCGAGCGCTTCGGGGTCCTGCCGCGCTCGGTGGCGCCCTTCACCTCGACGCCGTGCTTCCGGAGCGCGCTCCGGAAGACGTCGGCCGCGTACAGGCTGGGGTTCTCGACCGTGCGCAGGGTCGTGTAGGCGGCCGCGCCCGCCGGGTAGGAGCCGCTGACCACGATGGTGCCGGCGCCCTCGGCCCGGTTCACCGCCAGCGTGGACGGCGTCCCCGGAGCGCCCGTGACCGCCCTGTTGTCGATCTTGACGGCGCGGGTCGCCGGGGCGAGCCCGACCGCGACCGGGGCGCCCTCGGCGGCGCCCGGCCTCACCGACACCTCCACCGAGCCGGCGTCGAAGTCGTCGTTCGGCGCGACGGTCAGCGCGGACGTCTGCGCGGCGTAGTAGTACTGGAGGTCGGTGGGGTCCCAGTGCGAGGGCGTGCGGACGGCGTCGAACCAGGTGTCGTCGGCGACGAGGCCGCCCTCGACGCGCCGGACGCCCCGCGCCGCCACCTGGGCGGCGAGCCGGTCGTAGTCGGCGGCCCGCGTCGTCGGGTCGCCGGTCCCCTTGAGGTAGAGGTCGCCCTTGACCGTCGTCCCGGACACCGCCCGGGCGTACACGCCGGTGCGGAACCGGTACCCGGGGCCCAGCAGCGACAGAGCCGCGCCCGACGTGTAGAGCTTCATGTTCGAGGCGGGCATCACCGACGCCGTCGCGCCGCGCGAGTAGCGGACGGCGCCCGTCCGGGCGTCGCGCACCACCCCGCCTACGGTGGCGCCCTTGAGCCGGCCGTCGGCGAGGATGGCGTCGAGGTCCTTGCCCAGATCTCCCTCTGCGGCCGTGCCCGCCTTGGCGGTGGCGAGAGCGGCGGGGTGCATGGCGGGAGCGGCGAGCAGGGACGTCCCGGCGACCAGGACGGACGTGATTCGCACCAGTGGTCCACGCATGGGGTGTGAGCGTAGGGCACAGGCCGGACCATCGCAGAGAAACGACACGGCCACATCAGCCCCCCGCGTAGACCAGGGAAAGCTCCCTGGAGAAGTACTCCGGCAGGCCGTCCCACGGGTTCGCTCCCGTCCGGTCGGTGATGTACACGACGCCCGCGTTGCAGCGCCGGGCACGTGCGAGCGCGCGCGGGAGAACCGGCCGCGGCGCCGCGTAGACCAGGTGGCAGAACCGGTCGGCCGGAAGCCGCGTCGCCCACGCGGGCGCGCGGACGTGCCGGTACGCCGACCAGGGGCCCTCGAAGGTGACGAGCAGGTCGGCGAGCCGCGCGTACGCCTCGTCGGGGTACACGCCGTGGTTGAGGACGACATGCCGGGCGCCCCGGGCCCGGACCCCCGCGACGATGCGCCGGTACCGCAGCACGTGCTCGGGCATCGCCGACACCTGGTCGAGGAACACCGCCCGGACGCCGTACCAGAGGCGGTAGCGGCGCACCTCCTCCTCGATCTCCGCGGGCGGGCGGTGCCCGTACGCGGTGTCCACGTACCCGGCGAGCCGCACCCCGGCGGCGGACGTCCGGTGCGCGACGTCCGCGAACCCGCTGTCCCGGACCGTGCCCGCGCCGCTGTCGACGTTGAGCACGACGGCGCCGAGACGAGGGTCGGCGAGGTCCGTCCAGTAGCCGGCACCGGGATGGAAGTACGCCGGCACTGCCACCGACGAAGCAAGGTCCACTCCACCCGGTTCGCCGCCGCTCATTTTTGTTCCGCCCACAGGTCCCGCAGCGACGTCGTCAGGTCGGTGACGGGAGTCCAGCCGAGCGCCCGGCCGGCGGCGCGGATGTCGGCGCGCTGCCACGCCACGCCCGCCGACCGGTCCGAACCCGCGGCGGCCTCCAGCACCCGGCTCCGCGCCCCGGCGACGCGCAGCAGCTGCGCCGCGAGGTCCCGCAGCGGCGTGGCCCGCCCGCTGCCGACGTTCAGCACGGCGGGCAGCCCCGCGGGGGCGAGGACGGCGGCGACCACCGCGTCGGCGACGTCGCGCACGTCCACGAGGTCGCGGCTCGCGTCGAGAGGCCCCACCCGCACGTCCTCTCCGGTGCCCGCCGCGCGGCGCAGCTCGGTGGCGAGCCGGCCGGCCAGCGTGGTGCCGGGGGCGCCGGGCCCGACGGGGTTGAACACCCGCAGGACGACGGCGTCGAGCCCGGTCGCGGCGCGGACGAGTTCCGTCCCGGCCAGCTTCGTGACCCCGTACGGGCCGAGAGGGCGCGGCGGCGCGAGCTCCGAGACGGGCGTGCCCTGCTCGACGTGCCCGTACTCGGCGGCCGAGCCGAGGTGCACGAGCCGGACGCCCTCCGGCGCCGCCGCCACCCCCGCGAGGAGGTTCGCTACGGCGACGACGTTGCTCCGGACGAGGTCCGCCGGGGAGCCGTGCGCGGCACCGGCGCAGTTGACGACCGCGTCCGGTGCGGCGCGACGGACGGCCGCCGCCACGTCGCCGGGGCCGGCGGTCAGGTCCAGCGGCAGGCCGCCGAGCCCTGGGGACCGTCCGGCCGCGACGACGTCGAGTCCGGCGGCGGCCGCCCGCGCCCGGACGTGCCGGCCGACGAACCCCGTCGCGCCGACCAGCAGGATCCGGCTCATGACGGCCGGGAGGCCGGGACGCGGCCCTCCAGCAGTTGCGGGCGCAGCGCGGGGAACTCGGCGTTGGCCCGGTCGTAGTCGGCGGGCCGGCCGATGTCGAGCCAGTACCCGTCGAACCGGTACTCGCGCGGATGGCGCCCGGCCGCCAGCAGGTCGAGGACGAGCTCGTCGAAACCGAGCGGGAACCCCGGCTCGTACCCGGCGAGCGCGGCGGCCGACACCCCGTACACGCCCATGCTGACCTGGTAGTCGAGCGTGGGCTTCTCGGCGAACTCGACGACCCGTCCGTCGACGGTGGTGAGGACGCCGAAGTCGATGTCGACCTTGCGCGCGTAGGTGGCGACGGTCAGCAGGGGCCGGGTCGCCCGGTGCTCGTCCAGCAGCCCGGCGAAGTCGAGGTCGGTGAGGACGTCGCCGTTGGTCACCAGGAACTCGTCGGGGAGCCGGTCCCGCATGGTCAGCAGCGGTCCGATGGTGCCGAGCGGCGCCTCCTCGGAGGCGTAGTCGACGCGCAGCCCCCAGCGGCTCCCGTCACCGACGTAGGAGCGGATCAGGTGCCCGAGATGCCCGATGGCCAGCGTCACGGCGGTGAACCCCTGCCGGGACAGCTGGTGCAGCAGGATCTCCAGGATGGAGTACTCGTCGCCTATGGGGACGAGCGGCTTCGGAAGGGTCGTCGTGTACGGGCGCAGCCGCACTCCCTTGCCGCCCGCGAGGATGACGGCGTGCATGATGACGGTGCCTCACTAGATGGTGTAGGTGGACGTTCGGTAGCGCGCCAGGTTGGCGGGGTCGAGGAACCATTCGACGGTCTGTTTGAGGCCCTCTTCGAGGGTGTGCCGGTGCCGCCAGCCGGTGACGCGGCGCAGCCGGCCGCTGTCGCAGACGAGCCGCATCACCTCCGACGCGGCCGGGCGCTCGCGGTCGGCGGCGCACCGGAACTCGGGGTCGGCGCCCATCAGGCCGGCGATGGTGCGGGCGAGCCGCCCCATGGAGATCTCCACGCCGGTGCCGGAGTTGAACGTGCCGCCGACGACGTCCCCGGCGGGCGCCGTGCCGAGCGCGACGAACGCCTCGGCGGTGTCGCGGACGAAGGTGAAGTCGCGGGTCGGTTCGAGCGCCCCGACCTCGACGGCCCCGGTCCCGGCGGCGATCTGGGCGACGACGGTGGGGATGAACGCGCGGGCGGACTGCCGGGGCCCGAAGGTGTTGAACGGGCGCAGCGTCACGGCGGGCAGGCCGAACGAGGCGTGGTAGCTCTCCACCAGCTTGTCCGCCGCGATCTTCGTGGCCGCGTACGGGGACTGCGCCTGGAGGGGGTGCGCCTCGTCGATGGGCACGCGCCGCGCCGTCCCGTACGTCTCGCTGGTGGAGGTGTGCACGAGCCGCGGCGTCTCCTCGTCCCGCACGGCCTCAAGGACGTTCAGGGTCCCGGTGACGTTGGTGTCGACGTAGGAGCGGGGCGCCCGGTAGGAGTACGGGATCGCGATCAGCGCGGCCAGGTGGTAGACGGCCTCCGCGCCCCGGACGAGGCCGCGCACCGACGCCGGGTCCCGGACGTCGCCCGGCACCACGTCCACCTGCTCCAGCACGCCGGGCGGGACGTCGTCGAGCCAGCCCCAGGACGCGAACGAGTTGTACTGCACCATGGCCCGGACGCGGTGCCCGCGCTCCACGAGCGCTTCGACCAGGTGGGAGCCGATGAACCCGTCGGCTCCCGTCACGGCGACCGTGTTCTGCATCGGTTGTCTGCCCTTCATCGATGGGAGGTCGCGCGGGCCAGGACGCGGCCCGCGTGGATCGTGAGGAGGACGAGCAGCCCGCACGAGGCGGCGAGCTGGACCGTGGCCGGGGCCGCGTCCGGCAGGGCGAGGGTCGCCGCGGCCTCGGCGGCCAGGGCGCAGGCGTATCCGGCGAGGGCGGCGCCGACGCGGCCGCAGGCCTGCAGGACGAGGGCCAGGAAGAACGCGCAGCCCAGCGCGGCGAAACCGCCGAGCGTGACGGCCGTGACGGCCGTGGCGGGCAGGCGGGCGACCACCGCGGCGACGGCGATGATCGCCAGCAGCGCCGCCAGGTACTGGACGAGCGCGCGGGCCAGGGCGCCGCGGGCGGCGCGGGTGAACGCGGCCATGCCGGTGTGCGAGCGCAGGAGGTGGTAGACGCGCCGGCGGTAGGCGTACAGGACCCATTCGGCGCAGCCCATCGACAGTGAGAGCGACAGCACCGCCACCGTCGTGGTCCCCGACGGGACGGGACGGCCCGCCAGCGCGCACAGCAGCGTGTAGGTCAGCAGCCCGCCGGTCAGCACCCCGAAGAGGGCGAACGGCAGCGCCGCCCTGAGGTTCGCCCGGGTGACCCTGGGACGTCCGGCGCCGCGCGTGCGGAGGAGCGCGAGCACGACCGTGGCCGCGAGCGACACCGCCCACGCGCCCCAGACGGCGGCGGGCCGTCCCTCCCCGGCGAGGTGGAGCGTCCCCCCGGCGACGCCGGGCAGCAGCGCCGGGAGCAGCCACGCCTCGGCGCCGTCGACCTGCACGGCCGTGGCCGACAGCAGGTAGACCGACAGCCCGGCGGACAGCGCGGTGGCCATCGTGCCCGCTCCCACGAGGACGCCCGTGCCCACCGTGGCCGGGACGACGACCAGCGTCCCGCCCGCGAGCCCGTACCGCAGGACGCCCGACGCCGCGGCCCGGTCCATGAGCCCCAGCCGGACGTACCCGAGGTAGGCCGTGCCCTGGCTGAACGCCCAGGAGAGCAGCAGCGAGAAGACCAGGAGGACGCCCGCGCCCGTCCCGTCCAGCACCTGCGCTCCGGAGACGTAGCAGAGCCCGGGGAGGCCGAACAGCACGCCGCGCAGCAGGTGCCGCAGAGGCTCGGGCCGCCACGGCGCCTCGGTCCTCTCGGGCGGCGGCGGGCGGCGCGGCGTCCGGGCGTACAGGTCCTCCGCCAGCGCGAACACGTCCGGATGGCCGTAGTCCTTGGCCGCCTCGTCGTTGATGCCCTCCGCCTCCAGCCCGGCCGTGACCTCCAGCGCGTCGACGGCGCCCGCGCACAGGTCGGCCATGCGCTCGCGCAGGTCCTCCACCGAGGCGCTCACGCCGGCCTCGCCTCGGCCGCCGGGCGGTGCGCGCCGCCGGGCGCGCGGAGCCCCGCGTAGATCTCCCGGAACGCGTCGATCGCGCGGTCGACGGTGAACAGTTCGAGCGCCCGCTCCCGCGCGGCCCGGCCGAGGCGCCGCCGCGCCATCTCGTCCCCGAGCAGCCGCAGGCACGCGTCCGCCATCTGGCGGGGCGCGCGCGGCGGGACGACCAGGCCGGTGTCGGCGACCGCCTCGCGCACCCCGCCGACGTCGGTCGCGACGGTCGCGCGGCCGCAGGTCATCGCCTCGATCAGCGTGTAGGGGAAGCCTTCGGAGATGCTCGACAGGACGACCACCGTGCCCGCCGCGTAGGCGTCGCGGATGTCGTCGACCCGCCCCTCGAACGTCGCCTGCCCGGTGATGCCGAGGTCGGCGACGAGCTCCTCGCAGCGGGCCCGGTACCGCTCCCCGCCGGACGGGGTGCCGCCGAACATCCGCAGCCGCGCCTCCGGCAGTTCCTCCCGGACCAGCGCGAACGCCCGGATCAGCGTCTCCAGGTCCTTGATCGGGTCGACGCGCCCCGCCCAGCTGAGGGTGGGGCCGGCGGGTTCGGCGCCGGCCGCCGGGAAGCTCGCCGGGTCCACGCCGTTGTAGACCGTCTCCATGTTCGCGGGGTCGGCGCCGCACCTCACCTCCCACCGCTGGTTGTAGAGGTTGGCGGGGGTGAGCAGGTCGGCCGAGCGGTAGCCCGCGGCGCACAGCAGGCGCATGAAGCCGAGCACCGCCGCCTTCACCGGATGGGAGAACGGCGACCGCCGCATCCCGATATAGCGTTCCCGCAGGTAGATGCCGTGTTCGGTGAGGCACAGCGGGGTCCCGTAGGTCCATTTCGCGGCGAGGCCGGGCAGCACGGGGATGCCGTTGGACACCGCGTGCGTCACGTCGGCGCGCGGCGGCGGGACCGTCAGCGGGCGCAGCAGGTGCTCCAGCAGGTCGATCGCCGTGAGCGCGTCGTGGACGGTGGGCCGGACGCCGATCCGGTCGAACTCGTCCGCGCGGGCCGTCCAGGCGTCCATGAGCCAGCGGACGGGCCCCTCGGCGCGCATCGCCGCACCGAGGTCGCTCGTCCGCCCGAACTCGAACAGGCCGCGCAGGATGTGGGGGAACACGTCCGCGTCCCGGGAGGGGGCGAGGACCGCCTCGATGAAGGAGCGGAAGAGCCGCTCGAACCGGCGGGCCGCGCCGCGGGACGGGGGCCGCCCTCCGGACGGCCCCCACATCGGCACGGACTCGGCGGTCACATGAGCGGGAAGGTCCCAGACCACCGGTTCCGAGCCGGTGGTCGTGAGCGCCCGGACATGGAAGGCATGCTCCGGCATGCCCTGGACGAGCTGGTCGCACCAGACGCTCACGCCACCGTAGTTGTGCGGATACGTTCCCTCCGTCACCAGGGTGATCTCCAACGTCAGGCTCCGGGCGGGGTGAGGGTGACGTCCCCGGTCCGGTAGTCCGAGCGCTCGCCCGCGTAGGCCCGGCCGAACGGCGCCCCGCCCTCCCGGGTGCCCTCCGGCATGGTGACCGGCACGTCGAGGCCGCCGGGCGCCCTGACCGTGACCTTGCCGTCCTGCAGGTGGGCGGTGACGTCGGCGCCGCTCTTGAGCGCGGCGCGCCACGCGTCCTGGCGGAGCAGTTCGGCGCCCGCCGCCGACATCGGGACGTTCGTCACCGGGGTGTCGTCGGCGAACACCGCGCGGTAGTCGGCGAGGACCCGGTCGAGCAGCGTGTAGAGGATGCGGCCCTCGGTGAGGTTCGACTGGTGCGCGTAGTGCGGGCGCGGGTCGTTGCCCAGGATGTGCGACAGCGTGATCCGCGTGTCGGTCGGGACGATGTGCGAGGTGAACCCGGTGGCGGGGTCGAGCGGCGTGATGCACGTCGTCGTGTCGGGATGGTCCTCGCACAGGCCGCTGCCGCCGTCGGCGCGGCGCGTGTAGATGTAGTTGTACTCGTCGACCTCCTCGGCTTCCGTCGCGACGTTGAAGAAGACGCTGAGCGGATGGCGCGGGACCGTCCGCACGCTCCCGAGCTCCCGCTGCCCGCTCTCGCGGGAGGCGTCGCCCGCCGTCCACCTGACGCCGGCACCGGCCAGCGCGGGCGCCAGGTTTGGGTTGTCGTCGGGCTGCTGCGGCAGGATCCGCAGCCCCGAGTGCTCGCCGGTGACCAGCTCGTCGGTGTCGAGTGAGATGCCGTGGGCGGTCGCCCAGTCGATGTTCTTGGTGACCTCCTTCTTGATGTCGTCGGCGCCGACGTAGAGGGTCTCGCCGGTCGCCGGGTCCTTCACGCACGTCCACGGCCGGATGCGCAGGTCCTGTTGGCAGCCGAGGAAGGCGTGGCCGAAGGTGTGGTTCACCCAGCGGAACTTTCCGCGGGCCGCGACGAAGGCGTCGGCGAGGGGGTCGCCGCCCTTCTCGCGTATCTCGTCGTCGCTGCCGTCGCCGTTGAACGCCAGGTCGAGGGCGAACCCTCGCTGCGTCTGCCACTGGTCGGCGAACGCGACGTCCTCGGGCTTCATGCGGATCTCTTCGGTGAACGTCGGGCCCTGGCAGTCCTCTCCGGGCGTGCAGTCGTCCTCGGTGCTCCACCGCGAGTCCGGCAGGAACACGTCGTCGACGTGGACGCCGAAGTAGTTGCGGCTGTAGCCGAGGTGCACGCCCTTGGTCAGCCAGGTGACGATGCCGTGGCCGATCGTCCGGAACTGCCACTGGTCGCTGTTGGCGCTGAAGGTGAGGACCAGCTCGCTGCGCCCGTCGTGGTTGTAGACGCCGCCGAGCGTGCCCGTCTTTCCCTGGACGGTCCCGGTGAGGAACGTCTGGAACGACGTCCCGGCCGCGGGGTCGTCCGGCAGGGGCGTCGCCAGGAAGCCGTAGCTCTCGCCGACGTCGGCGGCGTTGTCGTCGAACCGCACGGGGCCGCGCAGGTAGCGGAACGCGTCGCCGCGCCCGGCGTCGGTGACCTCGGCCGTGGTCCCGTCCAGGTTGCCGGAGTAGCCCGGCGTGTTCATCCCGACCGTGGAGGACGGGTACACGTAGGAGTCGAGCTGGCGGATCCCGAACCGCTTCTCGTAGTCGGCGAGAACGGTCATCTCGGCGGTGTTGGAGAAAGGCGCCGCGTTGGGCAGCACGACCGCCTGGTACTTGGCGCGCGGCGCACCGTCGACGGTGTCGGACAGGAACGCCTCGTCGATCACCGGCCGGCCGGAGTCGCGCAGATCGACGGTCGTGTGGGGGACGCCCTCGGCCTTCAGCTGGTCCGCGACGGCCGACACCGAGGCGCCGCCGTCGGTGACGACGAGCACCCGCAGGTCGACGCGGGGGCCCGCGGCGGAGGCCGGGGGCTGCGGGCCGAGGGCCAGGGCGGCCGCTGCCAGCGCCCCGAGGACGCTGAGAGCGGGACGGCGGAGGACGCTCACCGGGCCTCCCGGAGCGCGCGACGACGGCGACTGAATTTCAACACCGTTCACATCCCGAATAGAAAAGGCAATTGGCTCTTTCGAACCGGACGACCAGAGCATGCGGGACCGCAACGGGCAAGTAAAGGCGGGAGGGGTCCCATCTTGGACCGGGACCGGTCCTAGGACTCCGCGGGGCCTGCGGATATCGGTTTACCGCGGCCCGTGATCGGCCTTAGGGGATGTCCGCACCGCCGCCGGCGGGCGCCGGGCGCAATTCCCGCCAGCGGGCGATGGCGTGCTCGCGGCCCGCCGCGCCCAGCCGCCTGTAGATCTGGTGCGCGTGGTTCTTCACGGTCTTCTCGGCGATGACCAGGCGCCGCGCGATCTGCCGGTTGGTCAGCCCGGCGGCGATCAGGTCCAGGATCTCGGCCTCCCGGGCCGTCAGCCCGGAGCCCTGCCGGTCCGGCGGGAGCCGCCGCGTCCCGTCGTGCAGCCAGCGCACGAGCGCGGTCACCGCCGGCGGGGACAGCGACGACTCCCCGCGCCCGGCCGCGAGCAGCACGTCCGCGAGGTCCGCCGGTTCGAAGTGGCCGTAGGTCAGGCAGCCGTGCGCCCCGGCGGCGAGGACCTGCACGAGGACGTGCGGGTCCTGCGTCGCGGTCACCACGACGATCCGGACGGCGGCCGCGGCGCGGGCCAGCCGCCCGACGGCGCCCGGGTGCGGCGGCGAGGCGTCCAGCAGCACCACGTCGGGCGCGAGGTCGCGGACGGCGGCCGGGGCGCGGTCGGCGGGCGCGCCGGCCGCGACGGCCACGTGCGGCACCGGGTCCAGCAGCGCCGCGAACCCGATCCGGGAGACAGGATTGTCACTGACAATCAGAACCCGAACCGATTTCGATTCGGGCTCCGGACCGGAAGTGGACATACGCCAAGAATAGAGGATGCCATTGACCCGTCCCTTGACCGCAGGAGGACAGCGGCTCGCATTCGAACATTGCGAGAAATATTCGCCACCGGCCGCTCACCACATCGCGTCGAGCAGTTCCACGACCGCGTCGGCGTCCGGGGGCCGGGGGTTGGGATAGGGGTCGGCGGCCACCCGCGCGGCCATCTCGGGGAGCCGTTCGCGGGGGACGCCGAGGGCCGACAGGCGGGTCGGGCCCCGGTGCGCCCGGGCCAGCGCGGCGACGACCGCGACCGGGTCCGGCCCGGCCACCCGGGCCAGCCGGGCGGAGGCGGCGGGCGCCGACGGCAGGTTGAACGCCATGACGTGCGCCAGCAGCATCGTGTGCAGTTCGGCGTGCGGGAGGCCGAACGCGCCGCCGAGGACGTGCGCGAGCTGGTGGTGCAGCCCCATCCGCGTCTGCGCCAGGCAGGTCCCGGCCAGCCACGCGGCGGACTGGAGGCGCGCGCGCCCCTGCTGCCCGGTCGGGTCGTCCAGCACCTCGGGCAGCGCGCCGAGGATGCCGGCGGCGGCCTCGGTCGCCAGGGCGTCCGTGACCATCGTGGCGTCCGGCGCCCACAGGGCCTCGACGGCATGGGCGAGCGCGTTCATCGCGCTGGTGCGGGTCAGCCCGGACGGCATGCCCAGCGTGAGCAGGGGGTCATAGACGACCGTCCCGGGTGCCAGCGTCGCGGCGCGGCGCGTGGTCTTCACGCCGTCCTCGGTCTCCCCCAGCACGGGCGTCATCTCCGAGCCGGCGTAGGTGGTCGGCACCGCGACCTGCGGCATCCCCGTCCGCGCCGACACCGCCTTGGCCAAGCCGATCGCGGATCCGCCACCGACCGCGACGACGCAGTCCGCGCCCGCGGCCGCCTCCAGGGCCCGCGCCGTCACGGCGACGGGGGTGTGCGGCGCCGGACGGTCGAAGCGCGCCGCGAGCCGGGCCCCGAGCGCCCCGGCGATCCGGTCGGCGGGTCCGGCGGCGGACGGCGCCGCGACCAGCAGCACCCTCCCCGCCCCGATCCGCGCGACCTCGCCGGCGACGAGATCGCTCGCTCCCGGCCCGATCAGGACGCGGGACGGGAGCGTCTCGTGGACGACGACCTCGTCCGCACTGCTCATGTCGACCGGCCCGGCAAAAAGATCATGTGCACTCTCCCGTACGGCGCTGCTGCCTTGTGTACCGCGTGACCTCTCTCTTACTCAGCGCCACGGCCTTCGCATACGACACTCTCCCTTCCGCGACGCCGTCCCGGCGCCGGCCCGGCTCAGCCCTCGTCCCCGGCGATCCGGCGGAGCAGCTCCACGAGCCGGTCGCGCTCGTCGCGGTCGAGGCGGCCGAAGATCCGCTCGCCCACGGCGGCGCCGGCGCGGCGCCCGCCCTCCAGCGCCCGCGTCCCGTCCGGGGTCAGGCTGATCGAGTGGGCCCGGCGGTCCCGCGGGGCGCGCTCGCGCCGCACCAGGCCGCCGGCTTCGAGCTCGTCGACGATGCGCACCATCGTGGACTTGTCGATGCCGGTGAGGTCGATGAGGCGCCGCTGGCTGGACGGCCCGTACATCTCCAGCGCGAGCAGCATGCCGAACCCGCGCACGTCGACGCCGAGGGGGCGCAGCTCGTCGTTCATGCCCGCCCGGCTCCGGTTGTGCGCGGCGGCCAGCAGCATGCCGAGCCCCACGTGCCGGTCGGCGGGGTCGCCGTCCTCGGACAGGACGCGTTCGAGCAGGTCGTCGAGCATGGCCCCAGCCTAGGGGCTTCTGATATAGTCTCATCTGAGACTTTCTCATGAGAGAAAGCAGGGTGGGCGGCCCATCGAACGATCGAGGGAGACGCGCATGCCCGAGACGACCCGCCGCCGCGCCCTGCAGGTGACCGGCCTGGCGATGGCCGCGGCCGCCGTTCCGGCGGGTGAGGCGGCCGCCGCCGCCCCCCGGCGGTCGCGCGGCAGGATCGACACCCACCACCACGCCGTCCCGCCCCGGATGCGGGAGTGGGCGGTCGAGCAGGGGCTCCTCCCGCCGACCGGCGGCCCGTCCTGGGCCCGGTGGACGCTGCCGAGCACCCTGCGGACGATGAACGCCAACGGCATCGCCGCCGGAGTGGCCTCCGCGCCGGTGCCAGCCGAGGCGTTCCTGGACCGGAGGCTCGCCGTCTCAGGCGTCCAGGTGTGCAACGAGTCGCTGGCCGAGCTGGCGCGCGAGCACCCCACGAGGTTCGGCTTCTTCGCCAACGTGGCGATGCTCCACCCGGACCTGGCCGTGCGGCAGCTCGCCCACGCGCTCGACGACCTGGGCGCGGACGGGGTGCTCCTCAACACCTCGGCCGCCGGGCACTACCTCGGGGACCCGATGTTCGACCCGCTGTGGGCCGAGCTGAACGAGCGGCGCGCGGTCGTGTTCACCCACCCGGTCGCCCCGAAGGGCCTGGCCGAGGCGCCGGGCGTCGGGGACTGGCTCGCCGACTACCTGCTCGACACCACCCGCACCGCGCTCAACCTGATCGCCTCCGGCACCCTCGACCGGTATCCGCGGGTGCCGGTCATCCTGTCGCACGGCGGCGGGTTCCTGCCGTACATGGCGGGACGTGCCGAGCGCTCCGCGCGGGAGGACGGCGGCCCGCTCCCGGCGAGGATGCGTCCCGCGCTCCGCCGCTTCCACTACGACACGGCCCTGCCGGTCTCCCCGTACGCCGCACCGTCGCTGATCGCCGCCGTCGGCGCCGACCGCGTCCTGTTCGGCACCGACTGGCCCGCCAACTCCGCTCGCGAGGTCGCGCTCAACACCCGGGACCTCGACCGCGACCCGGTCCTGGACGACCGCGCCCACCGCGCCGTCGACCGGGGGAACGCCCTCCGCCTGCTCCCCCGGCTGGCCGAACGCCTTACGTGATGCGGACGGGGAGGGTGCGGGGGCCGCGCACCTGGCCGGCGGCCCAGGTGACCGCCGCCGGATCTGCCAGGGTGAAGGACGGGACGCGTTCCAGCCAGACTTCGAGGGCCGTGCGCAGCTCCATGCGGGCCAGGTGCGAGCCGACGCAGCGGTGGATGCCGAGGCCGAAGGCGGCGTGCCGGTTGACCTCGCGGTCGATGGCGATCTCGTCCGCCCGGTCGAACTGCGCCGGGTCGCGGTTGGCGGCGGGGAACGACAGCAGGATCCAGTCGTCGGCCTTCATCTCGACGCCGCGCCAGGTCATGTCCTCCCGCACCAGCCTCGCCATCGTGACGGGCGCGAAGGCGCGCAGGAACTCCTCCATCGCGGTCGGCACCAGCGACGGGTCGGCGACGAGGCGCTCGCGGTCCGCGGGCGTCCTCGCCAGGTGCCACAGCGAGGCGCCGATCGCGCTCCAGGTGGTGTCGATCCCGGCGATGAGCAGCAGCGCCATCGTCCCCGAGACGTGGGACGGTTCGAGCCTGCGCCCGTACAGCTCGGCTTCGATCAGGTAGGTGGTGAGGTCGTCGCGCGGGTTCGCGACGTGGTCGCGGATCTGCTCCAGCAGGTAGTCGAACAGCTTGTCCATGCGCGCGATGCGCTCGTCCGGGGGGAGGTTGACGCCTTCGAGGGTGTTCTCGACGAACTCGCGGAAGCGGGGCCCGTCCTCGGGCGGGAAGCCGAGCATGTCGGCGATGACGCGGATCGGGATGTGCTGCGCGTACTCGTGGGCGGCGTCGACGACGTCGCGGCCCTCGAAGGAGTCGATGAGCTCGTGGCAGTACGCCCGGGTCGCGGGCTCCAGCCGCGCCACCGCGGACTTCTTGAACGCGGGGAGCAGCAGCTTGCGCGCGTCGTGGTGGAACGGCGGGTCGGAGGAGATCGGCGGCGTGACGCCGATCGGCGCCACCTCGCGCGGTGGCCGGAAGTTGCTCATGACGACCGAGCGGGAGGTGAAGTGCTCGGTGTCGTAGGCGACCGCCGCGACGTCCTCGTAGCGGGTCGGCAGCCAGCCGCCGCCGAACCGCTCGGTCCGGGCGACCGGGCAGCGCCGCCGCAGGTCGTCCTGGATCGGGTACGGGTCGGCGGCCCACTCCGGTTCCAGGTGGGAGAAGTCGGTCGCCCAGTCGGAGACCGGGCCCGTGACGATCTCGTTCCGCCTGCCGAGCGGGCGGCTCTCCCGCTCCTCCCTGAAGCTCCGGCCGAAGCGGTCGTCCGCGCTCATCTCACGCCTCCCCGAGGACGTCGATCGCCCGCTCGGGGCAGTTCGCGGCCGCGAGGCGGGCCTCGTGCTCGCCGCCCTCGGGGACGGCGCCGTCCCCGAGGACCGTGCCGTAGCCCTCGTCGTCCTCGCCGAACAGGCCGGGGGCCAGGTCGTAGCACCGGCCGTGCCCCTGGCAGCGCTTCGGGTCGATCTGCACCTTCATCGTGTTCCTCCCGTGTGGGGCGGCGGCGGGACCGGGCGGCGCGAGCGCGGTCACGATCCGCGCGAGCAGCGCGGCCCACTCCTCGTCCCCGACGGCGTGCATGTCCGGAGGGATGAGCGCGCTTCCCATCCCGAGCAGCAGGCAGAGGTGGGCGAGCGCGTCCGGCGACAGCGCCGGGTCCGTCTCCTCGCCCGCCTGGGCGATGCGCATGAGCCCGGCGAGCCAGTCGCCGCGCTCCCCGACGTAGTCGCGCATGGGACGGGCGACCTCCTCGTCCCGGCGGGCCGCGACGAGGGCCTCCACGACGAGGTGGGCGCGGGCGTCGCGGCGCTTCGGCAGCCCCCGCCCGATGGCGAGCAGCAGCTCGACGACCGGGCGGTCCGGGTCGGCGTCGAACAGGTCGGCCAGCAGCCGCCGCCCGTGCGCGCGGAGCGCGGCCACCAGCAGCTCCGCCTTCGAGTCGAAGTGCGCGTACAGGGCGCCGTTGCTGACCCCGGCGGCCCGCGCGATGTCGGCGACGCGCGTCCCGTCGTAGCCGCGCCGGGCGAACTCGTCGGCCGCGGCGCTGAGCAGCCGCTCCCGCGTCTCCGCGCGAGTGACACCCGCAATACGCCCCATACCAGAATTAAACGAGCGTTCATTTGCGGGGTCAAGGGCCCCGGCCCGGGGCCGCGAGGTCCACCCGGTGGACGCCCGGGCCCGGACGCGTCATCGCACGGCGGCCGAGAAGGACTCCGCGCGCTCCTTCCCGCCGACGGTGAGGAACCCCGCGAGCGCGGCGAGCGCGGCGACGGCCTCCCCGGCGAAGCTGATCGTCTTGTCGGCGTACCACTGCGGGTCGTACATCCGGGGGATCGGGCCGAGCTGCCCGAAGTCGACGAAGTAGTACAGCAGCACGGCCCCGGCCGCGCTCGCCGCGACGACGAACGCGAGCGCGTACGTCCACCTCCGCGCCCAGACGAGCACGAGCAGGGCCGCGACCGCCGCCGCGATCGCCTGGCCGTAGAACAGGTCGTCTCCCGGGATGACGTCGCTCGGGGTGTTGGGCCCGGGGGCCATGTCGGGCGCGAAGCGCCAGTGCACGACGGCGTCGGCCGCGAGTCCGGCGGCCACGAGTACACGAAGAAGGATGCCCATACCCCTTGCACGGCGGCGCGCGGCCGGCGGATCAACCCGGCGGAACATTTCGCCGTGGCCGGGCCCGGCCGCGGCGGGCCGTCCGCCCGGCCCGTCACTCCGGGAAGGTCTCGGCGCGGCGGGCCCTGACCCGCCGCCAGCTCCAGAACAGGAGCCCGAAGAGGATGAAGCCGGACAGGATGAGCCCCGAGCCCGTGCTCCATCCGCTGAGCGGCAGCTCCTCCACCAGGCCCCACGCCACGCCCGCGCCCAGCAGCGCGAGCCCCGTGAGGACCGAGCCCGTGAGGCGCCACCAGGACGTCACGCTGTCCTCGGCCGCCTGGATCGCCTTCTCCCGGACGGGCTCGACGTAGCGGTTCACGGCCGGGAACTCCCGGGAGAGGATGAGCAGGCCCGCCAGCACGAGCAGCAGCCCGGGGCCGGGCAGCACGAGCAGCGCGACCCCGGCCAGCAGCACGGTGCCGCCGGCGACGATCACCACCCCCTGCCGGGTGGACCTCCCGTATCCCATGCCTCTCCCCGTCCCCGCTCCCTACCGGTAACGGCCGGTCTACCCGCCTCAGAGGATCTTGCGCGCGGCGGGGCCCTCCAAATGCGCGGCCGGACCCGTGACGCCCGCCCGTGACGCCCGCCCGTGACGCCGCGGAAGCGTGCTGTGACTCCGAGGATTCCGGAGGATTTCGTTAGGTATGCTCCACGAGCCCCTCCCAGGATCAGAGATCTTTCATGACACAGACACCCGAGGCGTCCGTCGTGGCGGTTCCCGGCTCCGCCGAGGCGGCGGCTCCGGACTCCGCCCCGGCGGCGTCCCCCGCCGAGCGCCCGCAGGACAAGCCGCGGACGGCGGGCGGCGCGGCTCCCCGAGGACGCGACCCGCACCTGGACAACGCCAAGTACCTGGCGATCCTGCTCGTCGCGGGCGGGCACGCGCTGTCGGGCCTGCGGGACGTCCCGCTGGCCGCGGCGCTCTGGAACTTCATCTACCTGTTCCACATGCCGCTGTTCCTCATGATCAGCGGGTACCTGTCCAAGCGGTTCACCCTCACCGACGACAAGGCCGTGCGGCTGGTCGGCTCGACCATCGCGCCGTACCTGATCTTCCAGTGCGCCTACAGCCTGTTCGCCTGGGGCGTCGACGGGCGGCGTTTCCAGTTCGACGTGCTGGACCCCTACTACCTGACCTGGTTCCTGCTGGCGCTGTTCGTGTGGCGGCTGCTCACCCCGGTGTGGCGGCGGCTCAGGTTCCCGCTCGCGACGGCCGTGCTCATCGCCCTCCTGGCCTACATGTCCGACATCGGGAGCACGCTCGACCTGTACCGGATCCTCGGGCTGGCGCCGTTCTACGTCCTCGGGCTGAGGCTGTCCCCGGAGGTGCTCCAGATCGTCCGGCGGCCGTGGGCGCGGATCACGGGCGCCGCGCTCCTGGCCGCCGCGCTCGCGGGCTCGTACCTCACCCAGGACCACATGAACGCGCGCTGGCTGAACTGGGACACCTCCAACGGCGACCTCGGCGTGGACGAGTTCACCGGCACCGTGATGCGCGCCGCGCTGCTGCTCACCGGGACGGTCCTGATCCTGGCCTTCCTGGCGGTCACCCCGTCCCGGCGCACCTGGTACAGCGACCTCGGCGCCGCCACCATCTACGGCTACCTGCTGCACGGCTTCGTGATGCGGCTGTTCACGTTCGAGGGCTGGCACAAGCTCGCCTGGTTCGACACGATCCCCGGCGTGCTGTCGGCGCTCCTCGCCGGCTTCGTCATCGTCACGGTGCTGAGCACCTCCCCGGTGCGCCGCGTGACCCGCTGGGCCGTCGAGCCCGACATGAGGCCGCTCTTCGGCCGGTGAGACGGGGCCCGGACGCGCGGGCGCCCCGGGGCCGTAACGATCATGGCACGGAGCGCCACAGGCCCCGTCACGCAAGGGTTACAGGAGCCTGGAACGTCGATGAATTCGCCTCAAAGTTCTACAGACCGGGTACAGTTAGGCGGCAGTTCCCCCCTGTGCGGATCACCAGCCCTGCGAAAGCCGTGCCGCCCGCACCCCCAGATCCCCACGGGTGACTGCATCACGTTCGGTTTTCGGCCGCCGTTCCGGCTGCCATGAAGAAGAAGGACGGTCGCATTGGTCATGGCGCCGCAGGGTGAGCATCGCGTCGTAGCCGTCATCCTCGCGGGTGGCAGCGGACAGCGGATGGGTCTCAGCACCCCCAAGCAGCTTCTCAAGATCGCCGGGAAGACGATCCTCGAGCACACGCTGTGCGTGTTCGAGGAGGCCCCCGACGTCGACGAGATCATCGTCCTGATGAACCCCGGCTTCCTCCAGGACGCCGCGGACTGCGTGCGCAAGGCCGGCTGCACCAAGGTCAAGGCCGTGCTCCCCGGCGGGACGTCCCGGAACGCGACCACGCAGCTCGCCCTCGACGCCCTCGCCGACCACCCGGCCGAGACGACCAGCGTGCTGTTCCACGACGCGGTGCGCCCGCTGCTGTCGCAGCGCATCATCCGCGACTGCGTGGCCGCGCTGCGCGAGCACCGGGCGGTCGACGTCGCCATCCCGTCCGCCGACACGATCATCCAGGTCGACGAGGACGTCATCGTGGACGTCCCGCGCCGCGCGAACCTGCGCCGCGGGCAGACCCCCCAGGGCTTCCGGCTCGCCACCATCCGCGACGCCTACGAGAAGGCGTGGCGGGACGAGAACTTCGAGGCGACCGACGACTGCACGGTGGTGCTGCGCTACCTGCCCGGCACCCCGATCTACGTCGTCCCGGGCGACGAGCACAACATGAAGGTCACCGAGCCGGTCGACATGTTCGTCGCGGACAAGCTGTTCCAGCTCGCCTCCTCCGACGCCCCCGACCTGACCGAGGACGAGTACGCCGCGGCCCTCGGCGGCAAGACGATGGTCGTGTTCGGCGCCAGCCAGGGCATCGGCGCCGCCATCGCGGAGCTCGCCCAGCGGTTCGGCGCCCGCGTCTTCGGCTACAGCCGCGGCGCCACCCGCACCCACGTCGAGCGGCCCGACGACGTCGCCGGCGCGCTCGCGCAGGCCTACTCGGCGACGGGCCGCGTCGACTTCGTCGTCAACACGGCGGGCATCCTGCGGATCGGCCGGCTCGACGCCATCGACCCCGAGGCGATCGAGGAGGCGCTGCGGGTGAACTACCTCGCGCCGATCCACATCGCGCGCGCGGCGTTCCCCTACCTCGCCAAGACCGGCGGGCAGCTGCTGCTCTACACCTCCAGCTCCTACACCCGCGGTCGCGCCGACTACAGCCTGTACTCCTCCGCCAAGGCGGCGACGGTGAACCTCACCCAGGCGCTGGCGGACGAGTGGTCCGGCGACAAGGTGCGGATCAACTGCATCAACCCCGAGCGGACCAGCACCCCCATGCGGACCGCGGCGTTCGGCCAGGAGCCCCCGCACACCCTGCTGAGCGCCGACCAGGTGGCCCGCACCTCCCTCAACGTCCTGCTGTCCGGTCTCACCGGGCAGGTCATCGACGTGCGCCGTGAAGACCCCCTCAGCGGCGGCCGCTCCGGCTGACCGCCCCACCCCCGCACGCGCCCGCCCGGCCCGGCGGGCGCAGGTCCCCCCTTCCCCTCTCCACAACGCGCCACCCCTCAGGCGCTGAACAGACGGAGGTGTGCCGTGCGGCGTCTCGTCTCCCGGTACTCGGCTCTCATGCGGTACTCATCGGTGTTGTGGCTGCCCGTCACGCTCGGGCTGCTGATCGGGGCGGCGGCGGCCGGGTGGCCCTGGGCCTTCCTCGGCGCCGCCGTGCTCTGCTACGCGGCGGAGTTCGCCGTCGGCCGGACGCTGCCGGACGCGGCCAGGCCGCTGCGCTGGGGCCAGATGAGCCCGGGCGCGCGGGTGCTGGTCCGGCAGGCGGCCCTGGTGCTGCTGCTCGTCCAGTCGGGCGACGCCGGCAGGCCGACCGTCCTCCTGGCGGCCGTCGGCCTCCTGCTGGTCGACTGGATCCGGGCCGCGACCCTCGCCGGCGCGGTCGCCTCGCGCCGCGTCAACCGGCTCCCCTTCGTCACCCGCAACCTCGGGCAGGGCGAGCCGTCGCCCCCCGTCGCGGGCTCCGCCCGGCAGGCCCGGCTGACCCTCCTGCTGGAGAGCCACGCCGACCTCCTGCCGCTGCTGTTCGGCACCGCCGGGCTCCTGCTCGGCCTCCCCGTCCTGGTGGTCGCCGGGCTCCTCGGCACCGCGGCCGTCGCGATCGCCGTCGCGTCCGCGCAGCTGCCGCGGCTGCGCCGGATGCGCGCCCTCCTCAACGCCGAGCGGACGGGCCGCGACGTGCAGCGCCGCGTCGACCGGTACAAGCCCGAGGTCGTCCTGTACTTCACCGGCCCGGCCACGACCGTCTACCAGGCCAACATGTGGCTGGAGACGCTGGAGCGCCTGGACCGCAAGGCGATGGTCCTCGTCCGCTCCCCCGAGGTCGTCGGCGCGCTCGCGCCGACCCCGCTTCCCGTCGTGTGCGTCACGCGGGCCGAGGACATGATGAACTTCGACCTCGGCACCGTGAAGGTCGCGCTCTACCCGGGCAACACCGGCAAGAACCTCCACCTGCTCCGCGAGGAGCACATCAAGCACGTGTTCGTCGGTCACGGCGACAGCGACAAGGGCCCGAGCTCCAACCCGGTCAGCAAGGTCTTCGACGAGGTGTGGGTGGCCGGCCCGGCGGGCCGCGACCGCTACCACAACTCCGACGCCGGGGTGCGCGACGAGGCCATCGTCGAGGTGGGCCGCCCGCAGCTCGGCGAGATCACCACCGAGCCGTCCGGTGGGCCCGTCCCCACCGTCCTGTACGCGCCCACCTGGGAGGGCTGGGACAGCGAGCACGGCTACAGCTCCCTGCTCGGCATGGGCGAGCGGATCGTCCGGACGCTGCTGGACCAGGGTCCGCGGCTGCGCGTCATCTACCGGCCGCACCCCTACACCGGCCGGCGGCTGCCGGAGGCCGCCGCCGTGCACGCCCGGCTCATCCGGATGATCGAGCAGGCGAACCGGAGCGGCGCGGGCGGCCACCAGGTGGTCACCGGCGCGGACGCCTCCCTCTACGAGTGCTTCAACCGGTCGGACATGCTGATCACCGACATCTCCAGCGTGATCTCCGACTACATCCCGAGCCTGAAGCCGTACGTCGTCGCCAACCCCGACGGCATGGACGAGAACCTCTTCAAGACCGAGTTCCCGTCCGCGTCGGCGGCCTACCTGCTCAGCCCCGGCTGCGGCGAGCTGACCGACATCCTCGCCGTCGCGGCGACGCCCGGCCAGGACCCGCTGGCCGCGGAGCGGCGCACGCTCCGCGACTACCTGCTGGGCCCGGAGCACCCGGACGCCATGACGCGGTTCGCCGCCGCCGTCGACGCGCTCGCGCAGGCCGGCCCGCGGTCGACGATGTACGGAATCTCCGGACGAGCGGTCACGGCCGCCACCGAGCCCGCCTAGAGTGGCCCTGAGAGTCACCTCCGAACGTAGAGGGGCCATGAGGCAACCCCTGGTCAGCGTGATCGTCCCGGTGTACCAGTGCCGGGACACGGTGGGCGGGGCACTGGAGTCGGTCTTCGCCCAGTCCCTGCCCGCCGAGCAGGTCGAGGTCATCGCCGTCGACGACGGCTCGACCGACGGCGGCGGCGAACTGCTGGACGAGCTCGCCCGCGCCCACGACCGGCTGACGGTCGTCCACCAGCCGAACTCCGGCGGCGCGGGCGCGCCGCGCAACCGGGGCCTGGAACTGGCGTCCGGGACGTTCGTGTTCTTCCTGGACGCCGACGACCGGCTGGGCCCGGAGGCGCTGGAGCGCATGACGGCGATGGCCGAGCGCAACGGCACCGACATCGTCCTCGGCAAGCAGGTCGGGACGGGCGGCCGCAAGGCGCCCAAGGTGTTCGACCGGTCCGTCGAGCGCACCCACGTCCTCGACCCGGGCTGCGACCTGTTCGGGCGGATGTCGATGGCCGCGCTCCAGCTGTTCCGCCGGTCCCTGGTCGAACGGGCGGGGCTCCGCTTCACCGAAGGCCTCGTGGCCCACGAGGACCAGCTCTTCACCGCCGGCGCCTACCTGAACGCCGGCGGCGTCTCCGTCCTCGCCGACTACGACTGCTACTACTGGGCCGCCCGCGAGGACGGCTCCAGCGCGACGCAGGGGGCGGGCGCCCCGCCCGCCGACCTGTACGCGATCATCGGCCGGGCGATGCGGCAGGTCGCCGACCACACCGAGCCGGGCGAGACCCGGGAGCGGCTGAACCGGCGGTACCTGCGGCTGGAGGTCTTCGGCCGCCTCGACCGGCTGTACCTGGACTCCTCGCCCGACGACCGGAAGGTCACCCTCACGGGCTGCCGCGAGCTGCTGGAGGAGTGGTACACCCCCGCGCAGCGGGAGCTGGCCCACCCCCTCCACCGGGTGATCGGGCACTGCGTCCTGCACGATCTCGAGGACGAGCTGCTGGAGGTCCTGCGGTTCCGCCGCGGCGGGTCGCGGCCCCGCCTCCACCTGGAGGACGGGCGCGCCTACCTGAAGTACCCGTTCTTCCGCGACGCCGCCGTCCGCATCCCCGACGCGTGCTTCGCGAGCCCCGCGCCCCTGGTGGTCCTGCCCACCCTGACGCGCCTGGCCTGGGAGGACGGCGCCCTTCAAGCCGGGGGCAGGGTGGTCGTCCGCGACGTGGACGAGGGAAGCCCCGCCGTCCGCCTGCTGCTGGAGGACGGCGACGGCGGCCGCCGCGCGGTGGAGTGCGAGACCGTCTCGGCCGCGCCGGCGGACGAGGGCGTCGAGGCGTCCTTCACCGCCGCCGTCGGCCCGGAGGCGGCCGACCTGCCGGACGGCCGCTGGGCGCTGCACATCGAGGTGTCGCTCAGCGGGCACGTGCGGACGGTTCCGCTGGTCAGGCCGCGCGACCTGCCCCTTCCGCGGGCGGCCCTGGCGGGTACCCGCCTCCTGCGCCCGGTGCGGGCGCGCGCCGGCGAGCCCCTCGCGCTGGAGGCCGGAGCCTCCCTCACCTCCGCCGACTTCGGCGACGTCGAGGTCGGCTGGGGGCCGGGGCGGCGGGTCCGGGTGCGGGCCGGCGCGCCGCCCGTCCTCGGCGACGGCCCCGCGATGAGCGTCCAGCTGCACCACGCCGACGACGGGACGACGATCAGCGCGCCGCTGGAGGCCGCGCCGGACGACCCGTCGCGCCTGCGCGCCGACCTCTCCCTCGCGGGCGCGCGTCCCGGCCGCTGGCGGGCCCGCTTCGCGGTCGACGGCGCGGGCGAGCCCGTCCCGGTGCGTCTGCCCGCCGAGGGCGGCGGCGTCCTCGGGCCGGTGACCGCGTCGGTGGTGCCCCCGCGCCGCGTGCACGTCAAAATGGACCGCAGGACGGCGACCGTGCACGTCACCGCGCCGATGGGGTCGCTGGCGCGGCGCACCTGGCGGCGGCTGCTCCCGGGCGGGGGCACGAAGCCGCGGCCGTGACCCGCATCCACCCGCTGAACATCCGCATGGAAGGCACCGAATGAGTCACCGCATCCTGCCGAGCGCCCAGGTCGACCCCGGCGCGGAACTCGGCGACGGCACCACCGTGTGGGACCTCGCCCAGATCCGCGAGGGCGCCCGGCTCGGCGCGGGCTGCATCGTGGGACGCGGCGCCTACGTCGGCGCGGGCGTGCGGATCGGCGACAACGTCAAGCTGCAGAACCACGCGCTCGTCTACGAGCCCGCCGTGCTGGAGGACGGCGTGTTCGTCGGCCCCGCCGTCGTGCTCACCAACGACCGCGAGCCCCGCTCGGTGGACCCGGACGGCAGGCTGAAGCGCGGCGACGACTGGGAGGCGGTCGGCGTCCACGTCGCCGAGGGCGCCTCGCTCGGCGCCCGCAGCGTGTGCGTCGCGCCGGTCCGCGTCGGCCGCTGGGCGATGGTCGCCGCGGGCGCGGTGGTCACCCGCGACGTCCCCGACTTCGCGCTGGTCGCGGGCGTCCCCGCCCGCCGGATCGGCTGGGTCGGCAAGGCCGGCGCCCGGCTCACCGAGGGTTCCGGGGGGACGTGGGAGTGCCCGCGGACCGGTGAGATCTACGTCGAGGCGCCCGCGGGCGACGGCTCGGAGTCGACGGTCCTGACCGAGAAGGGCTGACCCGCCCGGGGGCCGGCGGGCCGCCGGTCAGGGCTTGGCGTCGAGGCTGCGCTCCTGCCGCGTCGTCACGACGAGGTCGGGGTGCAGGCGGGCCAGCCGGCGGCCCAGCGGCACCGACGTCCGGTCCATCACGATGACGCGGACGAGCCCGCCCGTGTCGATCTCGCGCAGGACGCGCCGCCGCGCGATGCGGGCCAGCACGTGCGGCCGGACGTGCCGGTAGAACGGCACGAAGAGCCGCCGGTGCACGGCGCGGGAGCCGCGGCTCCGGGCGCGCTCCAGGCGGGTTCCGAGACGGCCCGCCCGCGCCACCGGCCGGACGGCGATCCGCGGCGCCCTGATCACGACCGTGTGCTCCAGCCAGGGCAGCGGGTGCCGGGCCTCCGCCCGGTCGAGCCGGTGCAGGCGCACCCGCTCGTCCAGGCCCGCCCAGCCGTCCGGCTCGGCGGTCACCACGTCGACCCGGGCGCCCTCCTCCGCGAAGTGCCCGGCCAGCCCGATGACCCGCTTGTGCTGGCGCTTGGCGGGCACGGCGGGCGCCGGGTCCATGGTCAGCCTGGGGTCCATGGCCAGGACCAGCACCTTCGGGGGCTGCGCGCCGTGCACGTCACCGTCTCCCAACATGGTCACCCGCCCGCGCCGCGCCTGCGGGCGGCCAGCTCGTCGAGCCGCCCGACGAGCGGCTCCAGCGTCACGTTCCGTTCGAACCGGTCCGCGTAGGCGCGGGCCTCGGCCGCCTGCCGCTCGTCCAGTCCGGCGGCCGCCTTCGCCGCCGCGACCATCGAGGCGGCGATGTCGGCCGGGGCGAGCCCGCCGGGGTTGAACCACAGCGGGTACCCGCGCAGCAGCTCCTCGGCCGCCGACCCGGGCGTGTGGACCGACACGATGGGGCGTCCCGCCGCCATGTACTCGAAGATCTTCCCGGAGGTGACGTAGCGCCCGCCCCCGTTGAGGAACACCAGTACGTCGGAGTCCTGGTAGACGTCGGCGAGCGCCGTCTTGGACACCGGACCGCGGCGGTAGACGCCGGGGGCGAGCAGCTGCTCGTCGGCCTCCGCGTCCTCGGCGGCGGCCGCCTGCTCGGCCATCGCCGCCCCGCCCCCGACCTCCTGGGCGGTGACGGCCTCCGCCGCCGCCTCGGCCGCGGCCGCGAAGCGTTTGCGGAGCTTGTTGTCGGTGCCCTGGAAGAACCCGAAGTAGCCGTAGAAGTTCAGGGTGGCGGCCCGCATGTCCGAGTGCGCGCGGGCGCGGGAGAACCCCTCGATCAGCTCCTCGATGGGCTGCTTGTCGGTCACCGTGCCGACGAAGGAGAAGCGGGGCGCGTGCCCGTCCGTCGTCGCGCGGGCGGCCGGGGGCGGCGCGGCGCTCTGCGGGAGCGTGTCGGCGTCCCACCCGTTCAGGACGGTCATCATGCGGTCCGCCGCGCGCGGGTAGCGCTCGGCGTGCCAGGCGCGCTGGGCGTCGTTGACGTACAGCGAGTTCGCCGCGGACCGCAGCACCCGGCGCTCCCAGCGCCAGGCGGGATGGTCCTCGTCGAACATCGGCTCCTCGCTGAACTGGTCGAGGGTCCAGGAGTCGCGGTAGTCGATGATGTAGGGCGTGCGGGTCAGCTTGTGGAACAGCCACGCCGCGGCGAACGAGGAGTACGGGTTCCCCGTCGCGAGGACCACGTCGAACCGGCGCCGCGCGTGCATCCGCAGAGCGCGCCGGACGGAGTCGCGCCCCCACGACGCGTAGTGCTCCGGGAAGACGTGCTTCTGCCCCCACGTGTACAGCGACTGGGCCAGCTGGGGGAACGCCCCCCGGAACCGGCTGTACTCGCGCAGGTCCGTCTGCCAGACGAACCGGTTCAGGTCCGGGCGCACCAGCGTGATCCGCGGGTCGACGGTCTCCATCAGCTTGTCGTCGACCGAGCCGATCGTGTCGTACAGGAACGGGAGCGGCGCCGCGAAGACCGTGACGTCCCAGCCCAGCTCGGTCAGCCGGTTCGCGGTCGCCCGGGGCCGGTACACACCGCTGGCTCGGGACGGCGGGAAGTAGAAGGCGAGGTAGAGAAGGCGTGGGCGGCGTTCGGTCATGGAGTCATCCTCTGGCGTAGCCTGCCGGGGACCTTTCATGGGCGATGGAGTAGGAGAGCGCCGCTCCGGCGTCCGTGATCGTTTCCGCGAGCTCGGACACGGTCACCAGCGACTGCGGGTCCGCGATGACGACGAGGTCGATGGAGCGGCCGCGCAGCAGTTCGCGCTCGACCATCCTGCACCGCACCGCACCGGCGTCGCGCCGGTAGAGGCGGGCCAGCCGCCGGTCGACGGGCCGGGCGACGCGCCTGCGGTACGCCGAGTCGATCCGCTTCCCCAGCGCGCGCAGCGGCCCGGGGAAGCACACGCGCAGCAGCAGCGCGGGAATCCGGAAGAGCGCGATCCGCACCGCGGCGGGGCGGTAGCGCCGTTCGAGCGCGGGCAGCTCGACGGCGTCGACGCCGTCCGGGAGCGGGTCCTTCGCCCACGTCGAGGCCTTGCGCACCAGCACGGCGGCGGTGCCGCCGTCCGCGAGGACCTGCGCCGCCTCCCGGACGACCGCGGGCCGGCGGGAGGCGCCGAGCGCCACGAACAGCACGTTCACGCTTCTTCTCCCCCGTTTCCGGCACCGTCGTTCTCCGCTTCGGGCCCGCCGTCCGCTCCGCCGGCCGCGCCGTCCGCTCGGGCCTCCGGGAACCAGTGCCGGTAGTGCGCCTCGGCCACCGTGCGGTATCCGAATCGCCCGTCCAGGATCTCGCGGGCCTTCGCCAGGTCGAGGCCGTCCGGGAAGCGGTCGCGCAGGCGGCGGTAGCCCGCGACGATCGAGCCCGAGTTCTCCTCGACGTCGATCATTTCCCCCGCGGCGGTTTCTATGCCGGCCAGGGTGCGTTCGGGGCCGCCGCAGCGGGTGACGAGCACCGGCAGGCCCGCCGCCACCGCCTCGATGATCGTCACGCCGAAGGTCTCCCACCGGGCGGGGTGGACGAGCAGGTCGTGCTCCCGCATGAGCCGCGCCGCCTCGTCGGGGGCGACCGCGCCGAGGAACGACACCGCGCCCTCGACGCCGAGCTCCGCCGCGCGCTCCTTGAGCTGCTGGGCCAGCACGCCCGGCCCGGCGATCGTCAGCGTCAGCCCGGGGTCGTCGGCGAGGCACTCGGCGAACGCCTCCAGCAGCCAGCCGACGCCCTTGCGCTCGACGAGGGTGCCGACGTACAGCCAGCGCCGCAGCTCGGTGACGGGACGCTCGCGCGGCTCCCCGAACGAGATCGGGTTGGAGATCATCTCGATCTTGTGGGCGAGCGCAGGGAACGCCTCGGCGAGCGTGTCCCGCAGCACGTCGGTGACCACGAGGAAGCCGGTGCAGCGCTCCAGCACCCGCTCGTACATCTCCCGCGAGTCGGGCTGCTCCAGGACCTTGTCCAGGAATGACGCGTGCTCGGTGACGAACACTCGCGCGTCCGGGCGGGCGTTCTCCAGCGCCGTCCAGCCGCCGCGCAGCCCCACGTGCGCGTGGACGACGGGCGCCGGGATCGGCTCGCCGCCCAGCGCCTCGCGCAGCCACCTGGCGTGCTGCACCGCGAGCTCGGCGAAGGTGTAGTCCGGGACCGTCGGCACCGGGACGCGCACCAGCCGCGAGCCCGCGACGTCGGGCGCGGGGTGCAGCGCGACCGGCAGGAGGCGGCGGTGCGCCTCGCGCGCCGCCTCGACCTCCTCCGCCGGCTGCCGCATCAGCCACGCCTCGGTGTGGTAGACGGTGACGTCGCCGCAGCCCGGGGCCGTCGCCCCGACCATCGACTGGACGAAGGCGCCGGCCCACTCCTGCTTCGGGTTCGGGTACCAGGGGGTGACGACGGCCACGTCCCGGTCGCCGCTCCTGTCCGCCGCCATCGTCAGTCCTGGGCGCCGATGAGGTGGCCGTCGGCGCCGTCGGCCCCGGCCGCGGGCGCGCCCGGGGCGGACTTGGCGGCGGAGGGCAGCAGGCTGGTGTAGACGCCGTCCAGCACCTCGGCCTGCGCCTCCCACGTCCACTCGTGGAGCAGGTCGGGCCGGTCGTCGTACACGGTGCGGTACCGCTGCGGGTCGCCGAGGACGGCCTCGACCGCCCGCACGTAGTCGTCGAGGTCCTCGGCGTGGAAGACCTCGCCCTGCCCGGTGGACTTCACCATGTCGCCCATCGCCTGCACGTCGCTCACGACGATCGGCAGCCGCGCGTGCGAGTACTCGAAGAACTTCGTGATCAGCGCGATCTCGTGGTTGGGCCAGTGGTGGATCGGGATCACGCCGATGTCGGCCGCCGCCAGGAACGGGACGACCTGGTCGAACGGCACGTACGGCAGCGTGTGGACGCGGTCGGCGACGCCGAGTTCGGCGGCGCGGGCGATCAGGCCGCGGACGTAGTCGGACCGCGCCGAGGAGACGATCAGGGCGACGTGCAGCCGGGGCAGCCGCGGCAGCGCGTCGATCATGATGTCCAGGCCGCGCTGCACCGAGGCGCTGCCGCTGTAGACGGCGATCGGGGTGTCCGGGCCGACGCCGCACATCTCCCGCATGTCCGGGACGGGGTCGGACGTGCTCGGCTCGCCCCCCGTGATCGGCGCGTTGAGCACGACGGTCGGGCGGCCGCGCAGGCCGTGGCTCTCCACCAGCCGGTCCCCGAGCGCCTCCGACACCGTCACCACCGCGTCGGCGTCGCCCGCGTACTCGCGCTCGTGCGCGATCATCGCGGGCAGCCAGCGCGGCCCGGCGCCCCACGGCCGGATGCCCGGCAGGAACTCGTGTGCGTCCCACACGAGCTTCACCTTCCGGCCCTTCGCGCGGGCCCGCCGCACCGAGCGCGCCGCGACGCCGAGCATGCGGAAGTCGTTGGCGTGGATGATGTCGGGTTCGAGCTTGTCGATGACCTTGCCGTAGGTGCTGTCCCAGTCCCACAGGTTGCGGTCGAGGACGCGCCACGCCCGGTCGCCGAGGACCTTCAGCCAGAAGTTGACCGCGAGCCGCTCCATCGGCGAGCGCGCGTTGCCGCGGGCCTCCGCGAGCGATTCGGTCTGCCTCACCCGCACCGCGACCCACCGCGACTGCGCCTTCGCCGTGACCCGCCGCGCCAGCAGCCACGCCTTGCGCGCCGGGCCCCGGGAACCCCGGTCGAGGCGCGCGGCGGCGAGGTCGGCCCGCCGGGACTGCACGAGCCGCCGGCGGTAGTCCGCCACCTTCGGGTGCCCGTAGGCGAGCGGGCGGCGCAGCGTGGCGCGCAGGACGCCGTGCCGGTTGCGGATGAGCACGTGCTGGATCGGCAGCAGGCGCACGCGGGCATCGCCGATCTTCCAGGAGCGGCGCTTCTTGGCCCCGGTGCAGCCGAGCAGGTGCACCTCCCAGCCCGCCTCGGACATCGACTTCGCGGCCTTCTGCACCCGGGAGTCGCGCACGACATCGTTGTCGACGAGCATGACGACGCGGCCGCGCGACGACGCGCCGGGAACCGTCCCGTCTTCGATTTGCATTCGATTCTCCAGTTGCGGTCGGCCGGGGCGCTCGCGCGGACCGGCCCGAGCGGTCAGCGAGCGGCTACGAACCGGTCCGGGCGTCGGGGGCGCCGATGACGACGCGGTGCACGCCGGGCCAGCGGGTGGCGTCGGTGACGCGGCGACCGTCGACCAGGGCCTTGACGCCCGGCAGGTCGTCCGCGCCGAGTTCGCGGTAGGCGGCGTGGTCGGACTGCACGATCGCGGCCGTGACCGACTCGCCGCGGTGGGGCGGCAGGCCCAGGGCCTCCAGCTCCTCGGCGGTGTACAGGGGGTCGGAGACGTACGGGACCGCGCCGCGCCGGCGCAGCGCCTCCACCGTCGGGAAGACGCCGGAGAACGCCGTCTCCTTGACGCCGCCCCGGTACGCCGCGCCCAGCACGAGGACCCCGGCGCCGGTCAGGTCGCCGTAGGCGTCGGCGAGGAGGCCGACGGCGTACTCGGGCATGCCCGTGTTGGCCTCGCGGGCGGCGCGGACGACGGTCGCGTCCGGGTCGTTCCACAGGTACATCCGCGGATACACCGGGATGCAGTGGCCGCCGACGGCGATGCCCGGCTTGTGGATGTGGCTGTACGGCTGGGTGTTGCAGGCCTCGATGACCTTCATGACGTCCACGCCCGCCGCGTCGGCGTAGCGCGCGAACTGGTTCGCGAGGCCGATGTTGACGTCCCGGTAGGTCGTCTCGGCGAGCTTGGCGAACTCCGCCGCCTCCGCGGAGCCGAGGTCCCAGACGCCGTTCGGGCGGTCGAGGTCCGGCCGCTCGTCGAAGTCGAGGACCTGCTCGTAGAACTCGACGCCGTGCCGGGCCGACGCCTCGTCGAGGCCGCCGACGAGCTTGGGGTAGCGGCGCAGGTCGGCGAACACCCGTCCGGTCAGCACGCGCTCCGGGCTGAACACCAGGTGGAAGCCGTCGCCGGCGGTGAGGCCGGACCCCTCCGCCAGCATCGGGGCCCAGCGGTCCCGGGTGGTGCCGACGGGCAGCGTCGTCTCGTAGCTGACGAGCGTGCCGGGGCGCAGGCCCTGCGCGATGGAGCGCGTCGCGGCGTCCATCCAGCCGAAGTCCGGGACGCCCTCCGCGTCCACGAACAGGGGCACGACCACGACGACGGCCTCGGACTCGGCGACCGCCGCCGCCGTGTCGGTCGTCGCCGTGAGCAGCCCGGCGCGCACCGCCTCGCCGAGGTGGACGTCCAGCTCCGCCTCGCCGGGGAACGGCTCGCGACCGGCGTTGACCTCGGCCACGACGCGTTCGTCCACGTCGGCGCCGATCACCCGGTGGCCCTTGCGGGCGAACTGCACCGCGAGCGGAAGGCCGATCTTGCCGAGCGCGACCACGCAGATCCGCATGTGCTACCTACCTCCAAGGGACGTCACGCGCCGGACCCGCTGGGCGACGGCCTGGGCCGGACGTACCGGACGTGTCTCGATGATCGTGCCGTGCCGGTCGTCGCCGGCCACCGCCAGCCGGTAGGGCCTGGCACGGTGCCAGAAGAACTCGCCGCGCGGGTCGGGCACGACCGGCGCCGCCGCGGGCACGGCGACGTCGTGCGTCTCCCCGGCGGCGCGGACGATCAGCCGCAGTACGTGCCGGGCCTTGCCGGACGCCGCCGTGAGCACCCCCGGGATCCGGGCGGTGACGTGCAGGCCGTCCTCGCGCGCCTCGCGGGTCGTGTACTCGTCGAGGTCGAGGGTCTCGCCGTCGCCTCGGGGGGCGAGCGCGAGCCGGACGGTCGCGGGGTCGGCGGCCTCGGGGCCGGTGAGCGGGGTCCGGACGGTGATCTCCACCGTGTCGCGGTCGCGCCGCACGGCGACCGTCCGCGCCTCCTGGGACAACCGCTTGCGCATCCCCTTGGTGATCTCGAACAGGTCGTCCGGCAGCCCGAGGCGGGGGTCCTCGAAGCCCTGGTAGGCGAGGTAGGTGCGGCCGTCCTTGAGCGCGATCAGGTAGGGGCGCTCGGCGACCCCGTCCCGGATCGCCTCGCACAGCAGGTCGACCTCGCCGAGCTGCGCCAGCCGGAGCCGGGCGCGGCGGACGATGGGCAGCGTGTAGAGGACCTCGTCGGTCACGTACCGCTCGACGAGGCTTCCGACGCGGGCGCAGACGTCCTCCTGCGCCGCGCGGTCGAGTTCGAGGAACCCCTCCCGCGTCGGCATCGTCAGCTCCCAGCGCGCGTGCCGCCGGAGGATCGCGTCCCGCTTCGGGCCGGGTTCGATCAGGTCGGCGACGACGCCGAACAGGCTCTCCGCGCATTCGAGCCGGGTGTGGACCTGGACGGCGCCCTGCGTGATGTTGCCGCCGTCGTCGCGCAACACCGCGTAGTAGCAGGTGTAGTCGGCGAGGACGGAGATCCGGCGGGCGCGCACGCACGCCTCGAGGGTGAACGGCTGGTCGCTGCCGATCCGCATGTGCTCGTGGAAGCGCAGCTTGTGCCGCTCGACCAGCTCGCGGCGGAACAGCTTGCAGTTCGACAGCACCCACGGCAGCACCGAGTCGTACAGGTCGATCTCGGGGCGGTTCTCGGCGAACAGCTCGGGGCGCCGGACGGCCCGCCCGTTGACGCCCTCCATCTTCCCGACCAGGACGTCGGAGCCCCACTCGTCGGCCGCCGCGACCATGCGCTCCAGCGCCTCGGGGCCCAGGTGGTCGTCGGCGCCGACGAAGTAGACGTAGCGGCCGGTCGCGTGGTCCAGCGCCCGGTTGCTCGGGGCGGCCGGGCCGCCGGAGTTCGGCTGGCGCAGCACGGTGATGACGTCCGGGTGCTCCGCGGCGAACCGGTCCAGCTCGGCGCCGCTGCCGTCGGTGGAGCCGTCGTCGACCGCGACGACCTCCATGCGGTCGGGGCCGATGCTCTGCCCGACCAGCGAGTTCAGGCAGTCGGTCAGGTACGGCATCGTGTTGTAGACCGCGACCACGACGGTGACGTCGGGTACCCCGGCGGCTGCGTCAGACGGCACCGAGCACCTCCCCGGGGAGCAGCGTGACCGTCTCGCCGAGACGGGCGGACTTCAGGACGGCGGCCGAGACCTCGACCGTCCGCAGGCCCTGCCGCAGGGTGACGACGTCGCCCGGGGCCGATCCGCCGGGGCCGGCGAGGACCGCGTCGCGGAAGCGCTCGTGCTCGACCAGCAGCGGCTCGCGCTTCGGGATCGCGTACCGGATCATGTCGCCCTCGGAGACGCCGCGGAACGCGCGCAGCGCCTCCCACTCGGTGTTCACCTCGCCGTTGGCGTAGAACGTGAGGTCGGCGGTGAGCGTGTCGGCGATGAAGCAGCCGCGCTCGCCGGTGACCACGGTGGTGCGCTCCTTGAGCGGGCTCAGCCAGTTCACCAGGTGGTTGACCATGGAGCCGTCGGTCAGCCGCCCGACGGCGGCGACCATGTCCTCGTGCGGGCGGCCGCTGCGCGCCACGGTGTGCGCGGAGATCGACACGTAGTCCTGGCCGGTGACCCACCCGGTCAGGTCGATGTCGTGGGTCGCGAGGTCCTTGACGACGCCGACGTCGGCGATCCGGTGCGGGAACGGGCCCTGGCGGCGCGTGACGACCTGGAACACCTCGCCCAGCTCGCCCGCCTCCAGCCGGCTCCGCATGCTCTGCAGCGACGGGTTGTAGCGCTCGATGTGGCCGACCCCGGCCACGAGCCCGCGCGACTCGAACGCCGTCACCAGCCGTTCGGCGGCCTCCACCGAGTCGGCGAGCGGCTTCTCGATCAGCGCGCCCGCGCCGGCCTCGGCGAGCGCGAGCCCGATCTCCTCGTGCAGCGCCGTCGGGCAGGCGACCACGGCGTAGTCGACTCCGGCGTCCAGCAGCTCCTGGAGGGACGCCATGAGCGGCACCCCGTGCGGGGCGCCCTCGGGACGCCCGGCCGGGTCGACGATCCCGACGAGGTCGACGCCGGGCAGCCCGGACAGGACCCGGGCGTGGTTGCGTCCCATCACGCCGAGCCCGACCAGGCCCGCGCGCAGCGCGCTCACGACGCGGCCCCGGCGGCGTTGACCGCGTCGGCCACGCGCGCCAGCTCGTCGTCGGCGAGGGACGGGTGCACCGGCAGCGACAGCACCTCGGTCGCGGCGCGCTCGGTCTCGGGCAGGTCCCAGCGCGGGTCGGGGGCGCCGTCCTTCAGGAACGGCCGGAGCCGGTGGACGGGCGTCGGGTAGTAGACGGCGCTGCCGACCTTGCGCTCCTCGAGGCGGCGCTGGAAGGCGTCCCGGTCGCCGGCGACGCGGACGGTGTACTGGTGGTAGACGTGCCGGACGCCGGGCGCGACCGGCGGCACCACCGCGCCGGTGATCTTGCCGTCCAGGAACCGGGCGTTGCCGATGCGGCGCTCGGTCCACCCCGGCAGCCGCTTGAGCTGCTCGCGGCCGATGGCCGCGGCGACGTCGGTGAGCCGCACGTTGGCGCCGACGATCTCGTTGGCGTAGCGCTGCTCCATGCCCTGGTTGCGCAGCAGCCGCAGCGTCCGGGCGGTCTCCGCGTCGGCCGTGGTGATCATGCCGCCTTCGAGGGCGTGCATGTTCTTGGTCGGGTAGAAGCTGAAGCAGCCGATCGTGCCCAGGGCGCCCACCGGGGTGCCGCCGTGGGCGGCGCCGTGCGCCTGGCAGGCGTCCTCGACGACGGCGAGGCCGTGCCGCTCCGCGATCGCGCCGACGCGGTCCATCGCCGCCGGGTGCCCGTACAGGTGCACCGGCATGATGGCGGCGGTGCGGGGGCCGACCGCCGCGGCGACCGCGTCTGGGTCGACGCAGAACGAGCCGCGCTCGATGTCGACGAAGACGGGCTCGGCGCCGACGAGGCGGACGACGTTGGCCGTGGCCGCGAACGTGAACGAGGGCACGATCACCTCGTCGCCGGGGCCGATGCCGAGGGCCATCATGCTCAGGTGCAGGGCCGAGGTCCCGGAGTTGACGGCGACGCAGTGGCGGCCCGCCACCAGCGCGGAGAACTCCTCCTCGAACGCGGCGACCTCGGGACCCTGCACGACCCGCCCGCTGCGGAGCACGCGGACGGCCGCCTCGATCTCGGCCTCCCCGATCACGGGACTCGCCGCGGGGACGGGCCTTTCCGATTCCACGGGCATGCACAGGCTCCTTAGGGCAGGACGATGAGCAAGGGCTTCCTCGCGGGGGACAGATCGCGACCGGACAAAGATGCGCACTCTCGGCGGAAGCCTGTCTGACGGACGGATTCTAGCCAAGTCGGACCGTGGCGAGGACGTTTGCCGATCTATCCCCCCTGGAGACCTCCCATGAAGACGCCCGTCCAAAACCGCTGCCGCTCCGGATCGGCTCCGAACAGGTACGTGGCCTTCAGCTTGGGCGGCAGCAGCGGCGCCAGCCGGGCGGCCGCCTCCGCGTGCCGGCGGAGCTGCGACAGCTCGGCGTTGGCGAGGACGCGGTGCACGATGTCGGTCGCGTCGGAGCCCTCGTCCCCGGCCGCGCGGAGCCGCTCCGCCCAGACGTCCAGGTCGGCGGCCAGTTCGCGCAGGCCGGTCACCTCCCGGCGGGCCAGCCGCGCCTCGAGGGCGGTGAGCGAGACCGGCGCGTAGTCGCCGTCGCCCAGGTACATCTTGCCGACGTCCAGGGGCAGCCCGGTGCCGTGCAGGCGGATGAGGCGCTCCAGGGTGCGCTTGGTCATCCACTGCCGCCCCTCGTCGTCGATGTCGTTCTTCCACCACTCAAGGACGGTTTCGGCCACCCCTCCGTAACGGGAAATAAGCCATTCGTTCGCCGGAATGTCATCTGGGTCGATTTCCAGCGAGACCGTGAAGCGGGACGCCTGCGCGATGGTGTTGCGTGACACCAGCAGCTTGCGGCCCAGGTAGTACGGAGGATTCTGCAGGGCGATCTGCGCACGGAGATCCTTGATGCGCCGTCCGGCCAGGGACCACTCCTGCGTGACCTCCATGAGGCGGGCGAAGGTGGCCTTGTCCTTGGGACGGTTGTACTCGTCCCAGACGATGGCCTTGTCGCCCGGCTCCAGGAACGGGCCCGACAAAAGGTTGTCGAGGGTTCCGTCCAGGGTCGGGACGGGCGCGCACAAGTCCTCCACGTTGGTGACGGGCAGAGAGAAGTAGAGCGGGTCCGCGCCGAGTTCGTCCCGGACGACCTCCTTCACCACCTCCGTCTTGCCGCAGCCGGGCGGTCCCTGGACGAGCACGGCCCAGCGCCGCTCGATCGCCGCGCGGACGACCCGGCGGACGGCGTCCGGCACGTGCGCCGGATTCGGGACGTCGGCCCCGGCGCGGCGCAGCTCGGCGGCGATGCGGCCGAGGATCTCGGGGGCCTGGTCGGCTCCCCGCTTCTTGTCCGGGGCGGCGAGCGGCAGACGGCGTCCGTCCACGAGAGGCAGGCCCCAGGCGAGCGGGAACCCGGCGAGCGCGCAGTCGAGGACGTGCTCCAGCGTGCGCGGCGACAGCAGCCTGCGCAGCTCGGCGGGCAGCGACGCCCACACCCGGAACACGCCGGTGAGGTCGACGCCGCGGAACCTGCGCGACAGCGCGGCCCGCCAGGCGGTGTCGGCGGCGGTGACCCGCAGCGTCGCCATCCGGTCCAGGACGGCCGGGTCCGTGCGCAGCGCGGCGGTCTCGGTGAGCGTCTCGTTGTCGGTCAGGAACACCCCGACGCAGCCGAGCGCGCGCAGGTCGTGCTCGCCGAGCGTCCAGTTGCAGGCGATCTGCATGAGCTGCGACTGGATCGTCGCGCCCGCCTGGAGCGAGTCGTCGATGAGCAGCACGAACGGCTTGCCCGGCTTGAGCTGCCGCATGATGAGCTGCCGCAGCACCAGTTCCCCGTCCTGCCGGACGGGCGCGTTGACCAGCAGGTCGTCCGGCGTGAGGTTCGCCGCGGGGACGTAGACGAGCGCGGTGCCCTCGCGGCGCCGGACGTGGTGGAAGAACGTGGAGGTCTTGCCGATGCCGTGCTCGCCGAAGACCTGCCCGGTGATCCCCAGCTCGATCATCGTGTCGATGAAGCGGGCCAGCCGCGGCCCGTCCGGCATGCTCATGCGGTCAAGTACACCGGTCCGGAGACGTCCGGATCACCCGATTTAACCGCTGACCCGCCGCCGCTCCCCCGGCCGCGGCCCGGAGCCTGTCGTATCGGCCCGCTATCGTTCCTGGCTCCGGATGTCACAGGGCGGGATCGGAGAACGCCATCTACACGGGGAAGGGCGCGACCGGGGGCCTCCGCCGGCTCCTGGCGGAGGAGGCCGCGGACCCGGAGGTGGTCGAGCAGGCCCGCCGGCGCAAGGAGTCCGTGCTGCTGGGTTTCGGGGCGGGGCAGAGCGTGGTGGCGTCCTGGCTGTACGCCAAGTGCCATCACCACATTCCGACCACCGCGATCCCGACGGCGGCCGTGACGGCCACCGGCGACGGAAGCTGTGCCCTGCTCTACAACCCGTACTTCTTCCTGGAGCTGGACTACGACGGCGTCGGGTTCGTGCTGTTCCACGAGGCCCGGCATCTGATGCACCGGCACCTCCACGTGGACGAGGAGCTGCGCTCCGACCCGGTGTTCACGATGGCCGCCGAGGTCTCCATCAACCATGTCGCCCTGCGCCGGTTGGGACGGTCCGGCCTGCCCACGGTCCCCGCGCGCACGGCGTCCGGCGCCGGGGAGCGGGAGCCGGTCGGCGTCGACCCCGGCCTGGTCTACGAGGCGTACCGGGACGATCTGCGGCGGCAGGGGCTGGCGCCGCTCCCCTACGACGAGTTCAGCCACACCGATCTCACGGTGTACGGCGAGCTGCGCCGGATGAAGGCGCTCAGCGAACCCGTCACGGCGTACTGCGTCCACCTGGGCGGCGGCGACCCCGGCGAGACGAGGCACGGCGACCGGCTCGGACGGCGGGACCTTCCCCTGGACGCGGAGACCGTGGAGCGGCTGGGCGGCGAGGTCCTGCGAGAGGTGATGCAGGCCGCGCTGCGCGGGAACCCGGCGGCGCGCGGCGAGCTCCTCGATCTGGCCGGCCGCACGGCGGACGGCGGTGAGCGGCTGGAGCGGCTCTGGGGAAGCCTGGGCCTGGACAGGCTGCGCGGCGTCACCCCGAAGACCCGCCGGGTCGACTGGTGGCAGCGGTGGCTGACCGACGTGCTCGCCTCGAAGCTGAGCGAGGGCGACCGCCTCGTCTACCCGAAGAAGCACGGCGCGGTCCTGCTGGCCCTAGGCCACGACCCCATGCTGGTCCGGCGCGGACCGGAGCGGATCAAGGTGGTGCTCGTCGCCATCGACACGTCGGGATCGATGCCCGACCACGTGATCGACTGGCTGACCACGCTGGTCGGCTCGACCGACGGGGTGGAGAGCCACTGGCTCTGCTTCGACGGTGTCGTCACGCCGTTCGTCCCCGGCGAGCGGGTGGCGGGCGGAGGCGGCACCGACTTCCAGAACGTCGTCGACTACGCCGAGGGCCGGCTGGAGGTCGACGGCAGGCGGTTCGAGACCGAACCCGACGCGGTCATCATGGTGACCGACGGCCGCGCGCCGCACGTCACCCCGGCCGCCCCCGGCCGCTGGATCTGGTTGATCACCGACGGCGGCGACGACTGGCCGGACCACCACCGCCCGCCGATGGCGTGCCACCGGGTCACGTCCGGGCGATGAGCGAGGAGAACCGAACAGTGACGGCTGCGGGACGGCTGTGGAGACCCACCGCCACCTATCCCGATCCACCGGAGCACGGCCCCGCCACGAGGCTCGAGAAGTTCATCGACGCGATGATCTCGACCGGGCAGACCGGGCAGATCTTCGGCGAGCACGGCATCGGCAAGACCTCCACGTTCGTCTCGTACGTGCCGGAGCGCTTTCCCGGCACGGCCCTGGTCGTCGTGCCCGCCGCCAACCTCTCCCCCGACGACCTGCTGGTGAACGCCCCTGTGCGCGACGAGCGCAGCGGGGAGCTGGTGCTGCGCCAGCTCGTCATGCGGCAGCTCGTCCCGGGCAGGCCGTTCGTCCTGCTCATCGACGACTCGCTGCAGGCCGGCAACGCGGTGCAGTCCCAGCTGATGCAGATCGCCTGCGACTGGAGCCTCGGCGAGTACGACCTGCGCGAGCTCGGCTGCGTCGGGGTGTTCCTGGCCGACAACGAGTCGCTGGCCGAGACCGGCGTCCGCCGGTCCGACCCGGCGATCCTGGACCGGATGGTCACCCTCCGGCTGACCGCGAACGACACCGCGTGGCGGGCCGCGCTGGCCGAGCGGTATCCCGACTGGGATCTGCGTGAGGTGTTCCGCGACTGGGCCGGGCTCAGCCCGGAGCTGCGCCACCTGCTCTCGCCGCGCACGCTGCAGCACGTCCTGGACTGCGCCCGCGCCGGCTTCCCCCTCGCCTGGGGACTGCCGATCCAGAACGGCCGCCGGCTGGCGCTGGCGGAGGAGGATCGGGACGGCCGGCCGGGCCGGGACCGCACGGCCGAGGTGCTCGACGGCATCGCCGCGGCGGTCGGGGCGGGCAACCCCGCCACCGTCGCCGACCCGGTCCGCCGCATCCTGCGGGCCGCGGTCGCCAACCGCTGGGCCGTCCTCCTGCAGGGCCCGCCGGGATGCGGCAAGACGGAGATCACCAAGCAGGTCGCCCGGGAGGAGACCGGCCACGAGCCCGTCTACTTCTCGCTGCCGGTGACCAGCGTCGAGGACCTGTGCGTGCCGGTGCCCACCCGGGACGGGTCGCTGGAGACCATGCTCGCCCGGTCGCTGCTCGACCCGAGGCCCAAGGTGCTGATCTGGGACGAGTACAACCGGCCGAAGGACAAGGCGGCCTTCGCCAGGCTCATGGAGATCACTCAGGAGTGGACGCTCGCCGGGCGCCGGCTCCCCGGCCTGCGGGCGCAGGTGGCGCTGCAGAACCCTCCCTACCATCTGGGCCGCAAGCTGCTGGTGGCCGCCAACAACGTGGCGCAGGCCAGCCGGTTCACGGTCAGCTACGAGGTCCACCCGGACGACATCCCGGCCAACGAGTGGCTGATCTCGACCTACGGCGAGACGGCCGAGACGGTCCTGGAGTGGTGGAAGAACGACATCGACGACGAGGGCCGTGACTGGGTCACCAAGCGCACCATGGAGCGGCTGATCAAGCTGCACCGGGCGGAGATGCCGCTGCAGCCCGGCCTGATGTACCTCGGCGACGGCGAGTACGCCCCGGTGCCGCTGTCCGGGCTGGAGGCCCGGCTGGCGGACCGCCGGCAGATCGGCCTGGTGGAGATCGCCGAGGACTGCTCCGGCTGGGAGGCCCGGCTGTCGAAGGCGGCCGAGACGTCGCAGGAGGGCACCGACGACACCGATCTGGTCCACCAGGTGTTCTCCAACGCCGAGGTGTCGCAGCTGGAAAGGCATCTCGACGTGGTGGCCCGGCTGCTGCCGTACCTGCCGCCGAAGCTGCGGGCCACCTACCTGGTAGGGCAGACCCGGGAAAGGCAGCGCTTCTGGGTGGCGGCCCTGGCGCGGATGGCCCAACTGTCCACGCGCGGCCGTGCCCGGTGACACGACCGGCCGACTACACCGTCGAGTGGTCGCGACGGGGCTCCTCGTCGGCTTCTTCGGGCTCGGCTTCTTCGGGCTCGCCTTCCTCGTCATCCTCTTCGGCGCACCCGCAGCCGCACTCCTCGCAGTCGTCGTCGCACAGGCACTCGTCCTCATCGCAGCCGCAGGAACAGTCGCACTCGCACATGCACTCGTAGCCGATCTCGTCCATGTCGAACGGGCGGATCATCGGCACCGTGACGGTGGACTGCTCGTGCTTCGCCATCCACGTGTTGCGGAAGAAGTCGAACTTGAGGTGGTAGGTGTCGGCGGTCTCGGCGAACAGGATCGGCGGAACGAGGAAGTGCGCCACGCCGACCTCGGCCGCGGGGGTGATGAAGTCCTCCGCGTCCGGGAACCGGGGGCCGCCCTGGCAGGCGGCGAAGTTCACCGGCGCCGGCGCCTCCCTGCCGAGAACGTGGATGCGGTTGCCCTCGACGACGAACATGTCCGGATCGAGATGGACGTCCTCGCCGAGCATCAGGACGGGCGCGGGCATGATGCCGGCCTTCGCGGTGTCCTGCGCGCGCGTGTAGTGCTCGATGATCTTCGCGTTGCGCGAGGTCTCGAAGTTCGGGCCGACCACGCTCCCGCTGCAGATCATGCAGGCGCAGTCGGGCAGGTCGTCGCTGGAGGGCGACTCCGGGGCCGGGAACAGCAGGGACTTGTCGAACGGCGCGACCGCCGGCCCGCCGCGCCTGTCCCCGAGGAAGGCCGGGATCCAGTCCGTGCCGTCGGCCTCGATCACCTCCGAGTCGCACAGGGTGCGGAAGGCCTCGTCGCCGAGCTTGCAGTTGAAGTAGTCGAGCAGCGTGAGGGCGGCGCACTCGGCGAGCGTCGTCTCGTCGCCCTTCGCGAACCAGAAGTCGTAGCCGTTCGCGACGAAATGCACGCCGCGGAACTGCTTGTGGACGAAGGGCTCGCGGCCGGCGCCGGTCGCCAGGCCGTTCCAGTGCGCGGCGGCGACCCGGTTGTAGTAGGCGTCGGCATGGCGGGCGAGTTCCGGCGCGAAGACGCTCTCGCCGGTCAGGTAGCAGGCCTTGCTGAAGAGCGCGCCGATCTCGGGATCGTGCGCGACGTCCGGATCGGTGAAGACGAGTTCGGTGCGCAGGAAGACCTTGCGGCCGTCCAGGTAGGGCGCGCCCTCGTGCTCGTACCGCTGGTCGAAGATCACGCAGGTGAGGGGCTCGATCGTCTCGAACGCGGCGCCGCCTTCGAGGGCGAGGGCGGGCTCGGCCGAGCCGCCGGTGAGGTACAGCAGGACCGTGTGGCGGGAGACGTGGCGGCGCGAGGCGTCGTAGTAGGGGGTGTCCAGGTGGCGGTGGAAGTCGGCGTCGCCCGGCTCGAAACGGTTGCAGCGGAACACCGGGTTCACGTGCGAGAAGCCGTCGAGGGCCGGCTGCGGCATCGCCTCGGCCACCGCGCTGGTGAGGGCCTCGGCCAGCAGCGCCGAGTGGAAGATGAACCGGTCGCCGCCCCGCGAGCCCGCGTTGAGCGGCGGCACGTACAGGTCCAGCGAGTCGAGCTGCTCCAAGCAGGCTCGGGCGGGGTCGGGGAGCCGCAGTGAGAACACCTGGACGCCCTCGGCGACCTCGTCGCGACCGGCCAGCTCGAGCTCCAGGGGGACGCCTGCGAACCGGTGGTCGAGCGGGAGGATGTTCTCGAACGTGCGGAACGAGAACTCGCGGGGATCGACGAAGACGGCGGCGAGGTACGGCGCGTTCTCGCTCGGCCGCGCGAACAGATCTCGTACACCGGCGTCGATGCGTTCGGCGTCGACGAAGCGCACCGCCTTGAACCTCGCCGTCGGGTGCCAGCTCGCCGCCAGCCCGTCGATCGTCGTCGCGGCCTCGGTGTCGGTGGCGTCGACCAGGGCGCGGTAGCGGTCGACCTCTTCCGCGGGGGCCCGGCCGTTCGACAGGGCGAAGAAGCCGTCGCGGAGCTCGATGCTCACACGTTCCTCCAGTAGCTGCGCAGTGCGGGCGGGAGGTGGGGTGCGTCGGCGAGCATCTTCGCGCCGGCCTCTCCGACGTCGTCGCGGTACAGCAGCAACCGCTCCAGCGAGCCGGCGAAGGGCGCGGCGAGCAGGGCCTCCACCCCCTCCGCGCCGATCGCGTTGTAGCGCAGGTCGAGCTCGACCAGTCCGGTGAGGAGATGCAGCGCGCTCACGCCTTCGGCGGAGAGCAGGTTCCGCTGGAGGTGCAGGCGGCGGACACCGGCGAAGCCCTCTGACGCCGCGAGGGCTGCCAGGCCGGCGTCTCCGACGCGGCAGTACCGCAGGTCGAGGACCTCGGTCCGCCCCCTCCCCGCCGGGGCGCCGGGGCCGCCCGCGCCGGACGCCACGAGGCGGAAGTACGTCGAGACGGCGAGGGCCTCGGCACCGGGTGCGCCGATGCGCAGGTACGAGAGATCGAGTTCGACGATCCGGCCGAGGTCGAGCGTCGCGAAGGCGCCGGTGTCGATGTACGGGGACGGCACCGGCCACGGGGGTTCGGACGGGTCGTCGTCCCAGAGGAGGTCGCCCCGCTCCTGGGCGTCGGAGGGCGCGATCCGCAGCGCGGTCACGAAGGGGGCCTGCACGACCTGCTCGATCGACGCGGGCGCGTTGTCGGACCATTCGACGGCGACCTTCGTGGCGAACCCGTACCGGCGCTCCAGGACGGTCGCTCCTTCCGGCAGCCCCGCGTCCCAGCTCCGCCGGTGCTCGTCCTCGATCGCGGCGATCTCGCGGTCCAGGGCCTCGCGGTCGGCCGGGCGGGTGCGGTCACGGCGCTGCTGGAGTTCGATGAGCTTCCCCCGGGCGTCGCCCCGCTCCCGCAGCCGGTCGCCGTAGGCGCGCCAGGAGGCGAGGTCGCCGGGGTCGTCCCGGAGCGCCTGTTCAAGATCGGCAGCCTTCATTGGACGGACGCTAACAGCAGGCGGCGACAGACTTCTCACGGTTCGGGCATGACCGGGCCGTTTTGTGATCTTGATGGGCGAGGTCGCGGGGCGGGAGATCGCGGGTCTTAAATGGTGCGCATGCGCGACGACGATGTGCGGACCTGCCTGCGCGTCCTGGCGGAGTTGGCGGACGCGCCGGACGGCGACCCCGACGTGGCGCGGGTGCGGGCGGCGGCGGGCGCGTTCGTGCGGCGCTCCCGGGAGCGCGAGCGGGCCGCGGCCCGGCTGCGGCGCGCGGCGGCCGACGCGCGGATGCTGGCCGCGACCGCCACCGGCGCGGCGGCACGCGTGGAGGGCGCGCCCGCCGAGCCGCCGCGCGAGGCCGTCCCGTCCGGGACGGTGACGGGCGGGCTGCGCGCCTGCTACGTCTGCAAGGCGCACTTCCGGGAGGCGGACGCGTTCTACCACCGCCTCTGCCCGCCGTGCGCGCGGGAGCACCGGCGGCACCGGCACGCGCGGGCCGACCTGGCGGGACGCCGCGCGATCGTCACGGGCGGGCGGGTCAAGGCGGGGTTCGAGCTGGTGCTCAAGCTGCTGCGGGACGGCGCCGCCGTGACCGCCCTGACCCGGTTCCCCGCCGACGCGCGCCGCCGCTTCGCCGAGGTCGCCGACCGCGCCGACTGGCACGACCGCCTCACGGTCGCCGGCATGGACCTGCGGGACCTCCCGTCCCTCGTGCGGTGGTGCGACGCGCTCGTCGAGGCGGGCGAGCCGCTCGACATCCTGGTGAACCTGGCGGCGCAGACGCTGCGGCACCCGCCGGAGTCGTACGCGGAGCTGCTGGCGGGCGAGGATCGCGCTGCGCTCCCCGCGCCCGCCGCGCCGCCCGTGCCCCTGGCTGCCGGTGCGCTCGACGTCGCGGGCCTGCTCCCCGACCCGTCCCCGGTCAACTCCTGGACCCGGCTGGTGCACGAGGTCGATCCCGTCGAGCTGCTGGAGGTGCAGCTCGTCAACGTCACGGCGCCGTTCGTCCTGCTGGGGCGGCTGCGTCCCCTTCTGGAGCTCTCGCGGCATCCGCGGCGGTACGTGGTGAACGTCTCGGCCGTCGAGGGTCAGTTCGACCGCGTGTACAAGGGGGCCGAGCATCCGCACACGAACATGGCGAAGGCGGCGCTGAACATGCTGACGCGCACGACCGCGTCCGAGCTGGCCGGGCACGGCGTGCACGTCACCAGCGTCGATCCGGGCTGGTTCACCGACCAGCAGCCGGAGCCCGCGCGGGCGCGCCGGGCCGCCGCCGGGTTCCGCCCGCCGCTGGACGTCGTGGACGCCGCCGCCCGGATCTACCACCCGATCGTGCTGGGCGAGCGCGACGGCGACCCGCCGAGCGGCTGCCTGCTGAAGGACTACCGGGTCGTCAACTGGTGACCGCTCAGCTGGAGACGGCTCCGGCGGTCGCGAGCAGCTCGGGCAGCGTGCCGACGAACCCGTCCTCCAGAAGCTTGAGCGCCACCATCCACGCTTCGGGCCGCCCGCCGAGATGCCGGTCGACGTGCTCGGCGAGGCGGCGCAGCACCCGCGGGTCGGGCCTGCCCTCGACCTCGTCGAGGGCGGGATTGACGTCCAGCGCCACCAGGACGGCGTTGACGTTCGCCGCCGCGAGCACGGCGTCGGCGGTGACCTCCCCGCCCCCCGCGAACAGCCGTCCCGCCTCCTCGCCGTAGGCGAGAACCGGGTCCCAGTGGTGCCACACGCCGGGTTCGCGGAGACGGCGCGTGCGGCCGTGGCCCGTCTCGTCGACGAACGGCGGTGTCAGGGCGACGTCCCCGTCCAGCCCGAGCAGCGCCCTGACCTGCGCCGTGCCGCGCAGGCCCGGAATCCACAGCGTCTCGGCGACCGCGCGCAGCGCGTGCTCCGGGACGGTCTCGGTGACGAACCCGGCGGTCAGCGTCCCGGCGGCGAAGCCGTTCCCGACGACCTTGACGATCACGTCCGGGCCCGCCCCCGCCGCGGCGAGGTCGGCGAGCACCTCGGGCGCGGGGTCGGGCAGGAGGACGGCCACGTCCGGATGGTCGGCGACGACGATCCGGAGCAGGTCGAGCGGGGCGTCGGTGCGCCTCGCCACGAACCGGGCCGCGCGCAGGGGGAACGGCCCCTCCGCCGCCCTGCGCCGCGGCTCGTCCGCCAGCACCGCGTCCCAGCCCACGCGCGGGACGCAGGGGTGGCGCCGGTTCACGACCGTCCGGACGAGCGGCCTCCCGCGCCACGGCTCGCAGCCGTCCACGTCGGCGATCTCGGCGACCGAGCGGAGGAACTCGGGCCGGCGCACCCGCTCCGACAGCTCCCGCAGCCGCCGCTCCCCCTCCGCGCTCGCCAGCGCCGCCTGCGCGTACGCCAGCACGCTCGGCTCGGACTCCTGCGGTCCCCACCGGAAGGCGGGCAGGCGCCCTTCCTCAACGAGCTGCCGGAGCTCGGTCCGCCGGTCCGCGTCCAGCAGCGTCAGGCAGGCCAGGGCGGCGCCGTGCGGATCGGCGCCCGCGCCGAGGTAGAGCAGCGCGTCCCCGGCCAGCTCCGGGTCGGCCGCGTAGAGCAGCGCGTGGTCGAGGGGCTCCTGCCCCCGCGTGGACAGCAGGGTCCGCCGCACCTCGGCGGGCAGCGGCAGCGGCGTCACGCCGTCCCGCCGGGACGTCTGGTGGGCGAGCTGGCGGCGCAGGTTCCGCGGGATGCGCCCGAGCGCGCTCTCGGCGGTCAGCAGGGTCGCGTTGACCTCGGGGTCGTTCCGGTCGAGCAGCCGCCCCAGCAGTTCCGGCGGGTCGCCCGCGAGCATGGCGTGCTGGACGAGCAGGTCCAGGTCACTGGGCCGGCCGCGGCGCAGCAGGGCTTCGAGGACGACCCGGTTCGGCCGCCCGAAGCTGTGCACCGCCCGCTCGACGCGGCTCTTCGGGAGATGGCCGAGCAGCGCGTCCATCTCGCCGGGCGTCGCGAACCGGAGCAGGCCGGCCGTGCAGCGGGCGATGTCGAAGGCTCGGGTCCTGGGGTGGGGGGCCATGAGCCGTCACGGTAGCCGAAAGATCACCCCGGCCGGACCCGGTGGCAGGCCATCCCCCGACGCTCCGGCCACTCGTCGCCCCCGGAGGTGATCAGCCAGATCCACCTGCCCGGGTCCGCCGGGACGATCGGGTCGGCGTAGCCGTCGGTCACCACGATGACGGCGTCCGCGGGCTCGTCCCGTCCCTCCACGTGCCGCCGGACGGCGCCGAAGTCGGTCCCGCCGCCGCCGCGGAGCGGCTCTCCGGGCCGGAACGGCTTCACGGAGCCGTCGAACGCGACCCACTCGGCCTCGGCCCCGTCGATCCGGCCGACCAGCTCGCCCAGCCACTCCACGAGGCCGTCCGGCATCGACCCCGACGTGTCCAGCGCGATGACCAGCGTCTTCACCCGCTGCGGCCCGCGCCGCGCCAGCATCGGCTCGTGCCCGAGCGCCGCCAGCACCGCCCCGCGCTTCTTCGGGTAGACGAGCCGCTCCCCCTCCTCCAGCTTCGAGGCGAGGACGTCCACGAGCCACCGCTGCCACCACTCCACCCGCCGCGTGGCCGACGTGGCGCCCCGCAGGGCGTGCGCCCCGAGGTCACCCCAGATCTTGTCGACGCCCTCCGTGGCCCCCTCGGTGCGCCGCAGCAGGTCGAGCAGCTCGTCGCCCGCCACCCGGTCGCCGCGCCGCGCCGCGATGAGCACGCTCCGCAGCACGTCGTCCCCGACCCGCCCGGCGGTCTCCTGGTCGAGCACGTCGACGATCACGTGGACGCAGGCGGCCCGCCCGGTGCCCGGCGGGTTCCGCATCCGCCGGAGCTCCCGGTAGACGCTCATGTCGGTCTCGGCCCACTCCTCGAACGCGAGCGGCTCGACGCCCTGCTCCCGCAGGTCCTCCGCGTAGGCCCCGTACACGCCGCGAGGCGAGATCCCCACGGGCGCGCCGCCGATCTCGGGCAGGTCCGCTCCGAGCCGCACCATCGCGACATGGTTGATCGTGACCTCGCACGCCAGCGTGAACACCGGGTCGCTGCGCAGGTCGGCGTCGGCGAAGAGGTGCCGCTGGACGAGGTGCCGGGCCTCATGGAACAGGACGAACCGCACCCCTTCGCCGCCGATCCCCACGAAGAACTCGGGGTTGTAGAGGAGCAGGCAGGACCCGTCCCCGGAGGCGACCACGGCCGCCGTGTCCACCGCCGTGGTCGGCACCTGGTGGTGGCAATTGCTGAACAGCCACGACGCGACGGCGCTGTGCGTCATCCCCAGTTCGAGCAGCGCCCGCTCCTTCAGCGCCCGCGCGGCCGCCACGACCTCCTCGTCGGCGGGCCGCCACCGCTCCAGCGCCCGCCGGTCGGCCAGCTCGATGACCGGCACCCGCGGCCGCCCGACCTCTCCGTATCCCACCCCCCAACCCTCCCGGCAACCCGCGTCCTCTTTCCACAGGATTAAGAAGATCCGAGCAGCCCGGCCGCGTGGCGCATGGCGTCCCGCGCACGGGCCGCGGCCGAGGGGTCGTCCAGCAGCTGGATCTCCTGGTTGGCCGCCATCGACAGGCCCATCAGCGTCATGGCGACCTCCTCCGCCGGACGGTGCGGGCCCGGCAGCGCGGCCCGGGCGGCGGCGACCTCCTCCGCCAGCGCCCGCCGGTTGGACGCGACGATCTCCCTCAGCCGGTCGCGCAGCGGCCCCGGCCGCCCGTCGAGCTCGGACGTGGCGGCCGTGATGAAGCAGCCCCCGGGGAACGGGCAGTCGGCCAGGTAGTCCACCCACCCGTCGATGAGCCGCCCCAGACGTTCCGGCCCGGGCGGCAGCCCCTCCAGGGGGCCGGTGACCGCGGCGCGGAAGATCTCGCAGGCCTGGTCGAGCGCCGCCATGAGCAGCCGCTCGCGCGACCCGAACGGGCCGACCAGGCCCGCCTTGCTCATGCCGAGCCGCTGGGCCAGCGAGCCGACCGTCAGGCCCTCCAGCCCCAGAAGGGAGGCGTCGAGCACCGCGGCGCGCACGATCCGCTCGCGCGTCCGGGCGGCTTCGGCCGCCGAGTGACGAGGAGACATGCCCGCCAGTTTAGCGAACGGCCGTACGCTATGGTTTGGCGAACGAACGTTCGCCAAAGATGGGACGCGACATGACCGACCTGCTCGACCTCGACGCCACGGCCCTGGCCCTCATCGGCCACGACGTGGCACTGATCCCCGACGCCGCGCTGGCGGACCCGACCCCCTGCGAGGGATGGACGGTCGCGGACCTGCTCCACCACATGAACGAGCGCCACGAGGCCGTCGCACGGACCGCGCTGCCGCCCCTCGAACCGGCCGGCGACCCGCGCGACGGCTTCGCCCTGACCGCCGCCCGCTGCCTCGCCGTCCTCGAACGGGCGGGCGAGACCGTCACCATGCCCCGGCTGGGCCCGCTGTCGACCGCGTGGGTGCTCGGCATCCACGCGGTCGACATGCTGGTCCACCGCTGGGACCTGGCGCGCGCCCTCCGCACCGCGCCCGCCACCCCGTCCCGGATCACCGAGGCCGCCCTGCCCCTCGCCCGGGCCAACACCGCTCCCGGCAGCCCCCTCAACGGCCCGGACGGCGCCTACCGCCCGCCCCTCGCCGAAGACCCGTCCCGCCCCGCGATCGACAACATCGCCGCCCTCCTGGGCCGCGACCCGCACTGGTCTCCGCAGGAGGTGACACCCCGCGAGGAGGCCCTGTGAACCGAGAGGCTCAGTCGGTGCCGAGCAGGAGGCTGCCGGCGCGTTCGATGACCTCGCTCCGGGCGCGGGCGCCGTGGTCGGCGGCAAGGAAGTGGCTGCCGACCAGGAGGCAGAAGGCGAGCATGCTGCGGGCCTCGACCTCGTCGGGGTCGGAGCAGAAGGTGCCGAACAGCTCGCGCAGGTAGTCCATGCGCTGGTTGTCCACGCGGCGGACGCGCTCGGCGACGGCCGGGTCGCGGCGGGCCCAGTCACGCATGGCGAGGTCGATGTGCAGGTGGTCGCCCGCCCGGGTGAGCATGCCCGCCCGCCGGATCTTCGCGCGGGCGTCACCGCCCTCGCGTTCCACCCGGTCGCGCATGTCGTCGACGGACTGCCGTTCCCAGTGGTCGAGCATGGCGGCCAGCAGCGCCTTGCGGTCGGGAAAGTGGCCGTAGAAGCCGCCCTTGGTGACGCCGAGGGCCTGGGCGAGGGCCTCGATCCGGACCGCGTCGGGCCCGCCGGCGGCGAGGGCCTTCAGGCCCTGCTCGATCCAGCTGCTGCGTGGCGTGCGCATGACGGCGGGCATGGTCCATTATCGCCTCCCCCTCCGAGAGGCCGATTCATACGGTGCCGTATATTTGAGCGCGAGGCGGACGCGACGGCGCGTCCCGCCCACCGAGGAGGTGCTTGGCGATGAAGCTCCCCGCGAGCGCGCACACCGACCGTCCCTGGCGGATCCACGAGATCGCGTCCGACTTCCGGCTGGAGGACGTGTGGGCCCTGCCCGTCTCCGGCGGGCCGGACGACCTGCCGAAACTGCTGGAGCAGATGACCTCCAGCGAGAACCCCCTGCCCGGCGTCGCCGGGGTGCTCTTCGCCATCCGCTGGCAGCTCGGGCGGCTGCTCGGCTGGGACAAGGAGGACTCCGGGCTCGACGGCCGGGTGGGGTCGCTGCGCGAGCGGCTGCCGGACGATCTGCGCGGCCGCCCGGCGGGCCCCGCCCCCCGTTCGCTGCCGTTCCGGCCGCTCTACCTGACCGAGAACGAGTGGGCGGCCGAGATGGCCAACCGGACGGTGCACGGCGTCATGCACATCGGCTGGGTCCCCGACGGCGCCGGCGGGCACCGCGCTCACATGGCCGTGCTGGTGAAGCCGAACGGCCTGCTCGGCAAGGCCTACATGGCGGCGATCCTGCCGTTCCGCTACACCCTCGTGTACCCGACGCTGATGCGGACCATCGGGCGGGCGTGGAAGGCCCGCGAGGCGAAGCCGGCCTGACGCCGGACACAGAGCGGCCCCGTCCCCGCGGGGGCAGAAGGGGACGGGACCGCGAGCCGCGCGGGCGGGGGCGACGCCCCTCCGCGCGGCGGCTCTCAGTGCTCGGCCGCCGGCTCGGCGCCAGCGCCCGTGAGGGAGCGGACCTCGATCTCGGCGTACTTGGCGGCGTTGAACTCCTTGCTCAGCAGCGTCCCGATCCAGCCGCACAGGAAGCCGAACGGGATGGAGATGATCCCGGGGTTCTCCAGCGGGAACCAGCTGAAGTCGGAGTCGGTGAACAGGGCCTTCTCCGAGCCCGACACGACCGGCGAGAACGCCACCAGGAAGATGGCCGAGCCGAGACCGCCGTAGATGGCGGAGACGGCACCGGTGGTGTTGAACCGCTTCCAGAACAGGCTGTACAGGATCGCGGGCAGGTTCCCCGACGCCGCGACCGCGAAGGCGAGCGCGACGAGGAACGCCACGTTGAGGCGCTGCGCGTAGATGCCGAGGACGATCGCCACGGCGCCGATCACGAACGCGGAGATGCGGGCGACGCGCACCTCGTCGCGCTCCGAGGCCTTGCCCTTCTTGAACACGTGGGCGTACAGGTCGTGGGAGAACGACGAGGACGAGGCGAGCGTGAGGCCCGCCACGACCGCGAGGATCGTCGCGAACGCGACCGCCGCGATGACCGCGAGCAGGATCGTCCCGCCCGCGTCCCCGAAGACGATCTCACCGATGCGCTGGGCGAGCTGCGGGGCGGCGGTGTTGCCGGCCGGGTTCGCCTTAGCGATCTCCTTGGAGCCGACGAGCGCGGCGGCGCCGAAGCCGAGGACCAGGGTGAGCAGGTAGAACACGCCGATGATCCCGATGCCCCACAGCACCGACTTGCGGGCGTCGCGGGCGGTCGGGACGGTGTAGAAGCGGATCAGGATGTGCGGCAGCCCGGCGGTGCCGAGGACGAGCGCGAGACCGAGGCTGATCAGGTCGAGCTTGCCTTCCAGGCCCTGCTTCTCGGTGGCGTAGCGCAGCCCGGGCTCCAGGAACTCCCCGCCCTTGCCGCTCTGGTCGGCGGCGTCGTTCAGCAGGCTGGACAGGTTGAACCCGAACTTGCCCAGCACCAGCAGCGTGATGAGGGTGGCGCCGGTCATCAGCAGGACGGCCTTGACGATCTGCACCCAGGTGGTGCCCTTCATCCCGCCGAACACCACGTACACGATCATCAGCACGCCGACCAGCGCGATCGTCGCGCCCTTGGCGAAGTCGCTCGTGAAGCCGAACAGCAGCGACACCAGCGCGCCCGCGCCGACCATCTGCGCCAGCAGGTAGAAGATCGAAACGACGATGGTGGAGACGCCGGCGGCGGTGCGGACCGGGCGCGGGCTCATCCGGAACGCCAGCACGTCCGCCATCGTGAAGCGGCCGGAGTTGCGCAGCAGCTCGGCGACGAGCAGCAGCGCCACGAGCCACGCGACGAGGAACCCGATCGAGTACAGGAACCCGTCGTAGCCGTAGAGGGCGATCAGCCCGGCGATCCCGAGGAACGAGGCGGCGGACATGTAGTCGCCGCCGATCGCGATGCCGTTCTGCGCGCCGGAGAACGACCGCCCGCCGGCGTAGAAGTCGGTGGCGTTGCGGGTGTTGCGGCTCGCCCACACGGTGATCGCCAGGGTGGCCGCAACGAAGACCAGGAACAGGATGATCGAGAGGGTCTCGTTGCTCATTTGGCGTCCTTCGCGGCCGGGGCGGCCTCCGCCTCGATGCGGGCGCGGATCTCGTCGGAGACGGGGTCGAGGCGCCGCTCGGCGTGCCGCGCGTACAGGTAGGCGATGAGGAAGGTCGAGACGAACTGCAGCAGCCCGAACACCAGGGCGACGTTGACGGCCCCGAACAGCTCGGTGCCCATGAAGTCCCGCGCCCACCCCGACAGGACGACGTACAGCAGGTACCAGCTGAGGAACGCCGCGGTCATCGGGAACACGAATCGGCGGAATCTGCGCCGGAGTTCCTGGAACTCCGTGGTGCCCTGGAACCGTTCATAGACGGTGCCGGTGGCGCTCTTGTCGACGGACACGCCCACCCCTCCTCGGTTGTGACGCCGGTCACGCGCAACCGTAAAGATCCTGCTGGGAGCGGACGAGGGGTCGGCGGCGGGGCTGCGACAAGCCGCCGTTCACCGTCGTTCAAAGGTCGCCCGCGTCGCCGAACGGTCGTTCTCGCGCGACGAACGGTCACACCCGCTTGGGCCTCCACGTGCCCCGGTCGACGTCGAGCGACTCCGGCGTGTGCAGGCGCACCATCATCCGCGCGACGCCGCGCGGGATCCGTCCGGGCGTGCACAGCGACACGAGGATCATGACGGTGAACGCGATCGGGACCGTCCAGGCGGCGGGCTGGGCGAGCAGCGCCCCGAGCAGCCCGGACGGCGGCCCGGCGGCGATCGTCACCACGACCGCGGTCCCGGCGAGCGCGCCGCCGAGGACGAGCCCGGCGAGCGCGCCCGGCACGGTGAGCCGCCGCCACCAGACGCCGAGGACGAGCAGCGGGCAGAACGTGGACGCCGCGACGGCGAACGCCAACCCGACGACGTCCGCGACGGCGAGGGACCGGGCCGCGATCGCCAGGCCCAGCGGGACGGCGAGGGCGAGCAGCGTCCCGACGCGGAACGACCGGACGCCGCCGCGCAGGATGTCCTGCGCCAGCACCCCCGCGACCGACACGGTGATGCCGGACGACGTCGACAGGAACGCCGCCACCGCCCCGCCCGTCACCAGCGCCCCCAGCAGGTCGCCGCCGAGCCCTCCGATGAGCCGTCCGGGCAGGGTGAGGACGACGGCGTCGGCCCGTCCGGTCATCAGCAGTTCGGGGGTGTAGAGGCGCCCGAGCACCCCGTACAGGGCGGGCAGCAGGTAGAACGCGCCGAGAAGCGTCAGCACAACGACCGTCGTACGGCGCGCGGTGCGCCCGTCGGGGTTGGTGTAGAAGCGGACGAGGACGTGCGGCAGGCCCATCGTCCCGAGGAACGTGGCGAGGATCAGCGAGTAGGTGGCGTAGAGGGAGTGGTCGCGCCCGTCCAGCGGCAGCGCCCACTCCCGGCCCGTGGTGGCGGGGCGCCCGCTGACGTGCGGGACGTCGGCGCCCGCCGGGAAGGTGACGGACGTGTCCTTGTCGAAGTGGTGCGATCCGGGCCCCAGCGCGAGAGGGACGGTGGAGTAGGCGCGCCCGTCGACCCGTCCGTCCACGGTCACCTGGACGGGCGCCGTGACCTCGACGGTGACCGCCATGCCGACCGCGACGGTCGTGCGGTCGCCGAACCGCGGAGGGACGTCCGGCGACAGGCCTGGCGCGCCGTCGTACCGCCACGCCATCAGCAGGAACACCAGCGGCACGGCGAGCGCGGTCAGCTTCAGCCAGTACTGGAACGCCTGCACCATCGTGACGCTGCGCATGCCGCCGACCAGCACGTTCGCCGCCACGACGACCGCGATGAGCACGCCGCCCGTCCATACCGGCGCGCCCGTGACCGTGCGCAGCACCAGCCCGGCGCTCTGGAACTGGGGCAGCAGGTACAGCCAGCTGATCAGCACCACGAACACGCTCGCGACGCGGCGCACCGCCATCGACTCCAGGCGCGCCTCCGCGAAGTCCGGGAGCGTGTAGGCGCCGGAGCGGCGCAGCGGCGCCGACACCAGGACGAGCAGCACGAGGTACCCGCCCGTCCAGCCGACGGGCAGCCACAGCATGTCGGCGCCGTAGGCGAGGATCAGCCCGGCGATGCCGAGGAACGAGGCGGCCGACAGGTACTCCCCGCCGATCGCGGACGCGTTGCGCAGCGGCGTCACCGTCCGGGACGCGACGTAGAAGTCGGACGTGGTGCGGGAGATCCGCACCCCGAGCACGCCGACGAGCATGGTCGCCACGACCACCAGCAGCACGCCCGCGAGCCCGTACGCGGCGCTCACGGCCGGTCGGCCCGGTCGACGAGATCGGCGAAGTCGTCCTCGTTGCGCTCGGCCTGCCGGACGTACCACCAGCCGCACGCGACGAACCACGGGTACATCAGCCCGCCGAGCAGCACCCACGGCAGCGGAAGCCCGAACACCTCCCGCTCCCGCACCGCCGGGACGAGCGCGAACAGCAGCGGCAGGCCCAGCACCACCACGGCGAGGACAAGGCACAGCCGCGCCGCGAGGCGCCACTGGGCGCGCACCAGCGAGCGCATGTACGCCTCGCCGAGCCCGGTCTGCTCGTCGATCTCCCGCGTCACCGGGTAGCGGGGCCGCCGGACCGTCCGGGTCCGCGGCCCGGTGACCAGCGTCCGCCCGGGCGCGACGTCCCGCGCGTCCGGCCCGCTCAGGGCGACCGCCTCGCCCGGCGGACGAGCAGGTCGCGCAGCTCGCGCACGTGCCGGCGCGCGACCGGCAGCTCGGCGCCGCCCACGACCACCGTGCAGCGCCCCGAGTCGAGCCGCAGCTCCGTGATCGCCGCCAGCGCGACGAGATGGCTGCGGTGCACCCGGACGAACCCGGCGCCGCTCCACCGCTCGCTCAGCGCGGCGAGCGGGATCCGCACCAGATGGCTGCCGCCCGGCGTGTGGAGCCGCGCGTAGTCGCCCTGCGCCTCGACGTACAGCACCTCCCCGGGCGCGACGAACCGCGTCACCCCGCCCAGCTCGACGGGCATGGCCTCCGGCTCGGCCGGCTCCGGCGCGGCCCCGTCCTCCCCGGAGGCCTCCCCCGCGGCCTCGGTCACCCGCCGGATCGCCACGGCCAGCCGCTCCGGCCGCACCGGCTTGAGGATGTAGTCGGTCGCCTTGATCTCGAAGGCGTCCACGGCGTGCTCCTCGTAGGCCGTCACGTAGACGATCTGCGGGGCGCGGGCGAACTGGGCGAGGACGCGGCCGAGGACGGTGCCGTCCAGGCCGGGCATCCGGATGTCGAGGAAGACGGCGGCGACGGGACGCCCCTCGGCGAGGGCCCGGTCGAGCCTGCGGAGCGCGGCGGCCCCGTCCCGCGCGGTGTCGATCTCGCCGATGCGCGGGTCGGCGCGCAGCAGGTGGACGAGGTCGTCGAGCGCGGGCGCCTCGTCATCGACCGCCAGGACACGCAGGGACACCGCACCGCCCTTCCGCCGCCATTCGCCACATTCCAGTCAACTGACCGCACCGCGTCAAGAGGCGGTGACGCCCGGCCGGTACTTCGGCACCCGCACCGTGGCCTTCGTCCCGGCGCCCGGCCCCGTCTCCACCGCGAGGCCGTACTCGTCCCCGTACACCTGCCGGAGCCGCGCGTCGACGTTGGCGAGCCCGATCCCGGCCGCGTCGTCGGCGGACGGCTCGGGCCGCTCCCCCGACAGCAGGCGGCGGACGTCCTCGGGGTCCATGCCGATCCCGTCGTCCTCCACACTGATCACGCAGTCGGCCCCCGCGTCCTCCGCGATGATCGTGATCGACCCGGGCTGGGACCGGTCCTGGAGCCCGTGCCGGACGGCGTTCTCCACGAGCGGCTGCAAGCAGAGGAACGGGACCGCGACCGGCAGCACCTCGGGCGCGATCCGCAGCGTCACCCGCAGCTCCTCACCGAACCGGGCCCGCTGGAGCAGCAGGTACTGGTCGATCGACCGCAGCTCCTCCGCCAGCGTCGTGAAGTCGCCGTGCCGCCGGAACGAGTACCGCGTGAACCCGGCGAACTCCAGCAGCAGCTCCCGCGCCCGCTCCGGATCGGACCGGACGAACGAGGCGATGGTCGTCAGCGAGTTGTAGACGAAGTGCGGCGAGATCTGCGCCCGCAGCGCCCGCATCTCCGCCTCCATCAGCAGCGTCCGCGAGTGGTCCAGCTCCGCGAGTTCGAGCTGGGCGTCCACCCACTGCGCGACCTCCTCGGCGGCGCGGATCAGCCCGGCGGGAACGTCCTCCCCGTACGCGGCCAGCGTCCCGACGACCCGGTCGTCCGTGGCGAGCGGCACGACCACGACCCGCCGGATCGGGCAGTCCAGCCGGTCGCACTCCACGTCGTGGACCTGCGTCCGCCCGTTTCCGCGCGTGACCTCGGCATGCCTCGGCCCGTCCACCGCATGATGGTCGTGCTCGCCGTCCCAGGCCAGCAGCCGCTCCCCGTCGGTGATGGCGAGCGCCTCGCACCCGAGCAGCGCCCGCAGATGCCGGGCCGCCTTCTGCGCCCCTTGCTCGGTCAACCCCGCCCGAAACGCCGGCGCCGCCCGCGACGCGGTGTGCAGCGTCTCGAAGGTCGCTCGCCGCTCCGGCCCCCCGAGATCCCCCCGCCGCCGATGCCGCCGCCCCCACAACAACGCCGGCACCCAGGTCACCACCAGCGCCGCGGCCACGGCGACGACCACACTCATCCGGTAAACCTACGCCGAACCGGGCCGTCCTCCACCTTCTCCCTCACTTTCCCTACTCGGAAAATCTTTAATTATTTCAACACTCAGCGTGTGTGACAAGCCCCATAATCGCGACATTTGCCGCGCCTCGAACGCGGACCAGTAGACAAACTGGGGAGTCACAACGTGCTTTTGATGGAGCCGAAGCTCGAGTCGCAGTCCGACCTGCCGCCCGAGACACCGTTCGACGAGCCGCCCGAGTCCTCCAATCTTCCGATATGCATGGGGGACTGCCCTTCGAGCCCGGACGGCAACCACAACCTGGTGGACCACCACACGAAGGGTTTCAAGATCTGCACGTACTGCAATGGGGTCTACTACGGGTAAACAACTGCTTTCAAAGCTCTCCTCTCGATGAATCTCGGGAGCTCCTCTAAGGGGGTCCTGGCCGCCATGCGGCCAGGACCCCTTTTTGCCATGGCCGCTCAGCTCATGCGCGGGCCTGGAACCAGTGGAGCGTGTCGGGCAGTGCGCGGTGGAGGGTGGCGAAGTGGTCGGTGCCGGCGCCGGTTCCGTAGTCGACCACCTGCGGACGGGTTCCGTGGGCGCGCAGAGTGCGGACGCAGTTGCGCGTGTTGTCGAAGGTGACCTGCTCGTCGCCGGACGCGCCGTACAACCGGACCGGGACGTCCGGAGCCCAGTCGCAGGTGCCGTCCGCCGCGCGGATCGCCCGCAGGAGCGCGCCGGAAGGATGCTTGAGCCAGTTCAGGTAGCGCGGGGTCAGCAGTTCCTCGGGGCTCGCGGGTAGCTGCGGGAAGATGTCCGACTCCTCGTGGCTGCCGTCGAAAAGCCGTTCCGCAGTGGTGTCATAGGGCGCTTGGAAGACCTCTGAGGGCGTCTTGTAAAGATGGTGGAACCGGTTCCAGGCCACCGTGGCGTAGGCGAGGTTGAACGCCGACACCCGCGAGTCCAGCGAGCTCTGGGTGCGCAGTGACGCCGGGATCTGGGCGCGCCGCAGGTCATACGTCCCGCTGATCGGGGCCAGCGCGCCCAGCCGCAGGTAGGGGTCGGTCCCGCTCTGCAGTTGGCGTCCCAGCGCCATGGCGGCCTGACCGCCCTGCGAGAAACCGGTCACCAGCACCCGCCGCTCCAGATCTCTGCCTTGCCGGGCCACGACGTCGCGGGCGGCGCGGAGCATGTCCAGCGACGCGGACGCTTCCGAGGCGGCGTCCAGGTAGGGATGCGCTCCAGGACCCTCACCGAGACCGAGGTAGTCGGGGGCGACCCCTGCGTATCCGGCGGCGGCGTAGTAGACAGCCGCGATCCTGCTCTGCCCGTCCGCGGCGACCGAACCGGCGGTACTGCGTCCGGCATGGGTCCCATGAGTGAAGCTGACGGCTCGCAACGCTCCAGTGGCGCCGCTGGGCAGGACGACGACCCCGCTGGCGACGGTGGGCCGGCCGGTCGCGGAGACGGTGCGGTAGAGGACCTTGAACCCGCTCACCCCACCGCGCGGCCGCGACGCCAGCCCCTCACCGCCCAGGTAGTCGCGAACCTGCGCCCGCGACATGCGAACCACCGGCGTCACCGACACCACCGTCCCCCGCCCGCCGGCGGCGTCCGACCGTCCGGCGGCGGCGACGGCATGCCCTCCGGACGACGCGGCGCAACCCGCCCCCGACACGACCAGCGTGGTACCGACCAGAACCCGCGAAATGCGGCTGCCCACAAAGCGAATCTTCATGCCCACGACGCTAGAAAGGCCGGAGCCCGCCCACCATCGACCTACACACCCGTCCCCCGGTGAACCTAAGACCGCCCCACACGGTGTACCCAGACACACCTGAACTCCGCCCGCCACGACAGCGGAAATCCGTTGCCCATGGGCCATGCGACTCGCGGACCATGGGCATCCTGTCGTGATCGGGCCCGCATCGCCTTGTCGCCCGCGGTGCGTCCGTCATGCTGGTGCTGAGCGTTCTGGAGGGGCTGTGGACTCGATGCCTGAGCGGATGACTGATCACTGGTGGTGGCTGCCGGGGATGAGGCCCGGGCGGCGGATGTTGCTCTGGCACCTCCTGCCCCACGGGCAGGAGGAGGTGTTGGACCTGGTCCGTCGTTACCAGGACAAGCTTGCCGGGGTGGACGGGCTGGACCTCGTTCCTGCCGAGTGGCTGCACATGACCACGCAGATCGTCGGGTTCGAGGACGAGATCCCAAGCGGGCGGGTCGAGGCGCTCGTCGCGGGTGTCGGACGCCGGCTGGCAACCCTCGCGCCGATCGAGGTGGAGGTCGGGCGGTTGTGGGTGCACAGCGAAGGGGTGGCGCTCGGCATCCGTCCGGAGCGCGGGCTCGATCCGGTGCGGCGGGCGATGCGCCAGTCCGCCGCAGAGACCGTGGGAGTGCACTCGCTCGACGGTGACCCAGGTTGGACGCCGCACGTCTCCGTCGCCTACAGCAATGCCGACGGCCCGGCCGCGCCCATCGTCAAGGCTCTCGATCAGGCTCCCGAGCCGGTACCTCTGCGGGTCGGCGCCGCGCACCTGGTCGCCCAGGTCAGGGACGGACACCTCTACCGGTGGGAACCCCTCGCAGAGGTCACGTTGGGCTGACGCCCGGCCGGGGTCCGGCCGGGCGTCAGGCCGTGGTCAGGGGAGGTCGAGGGTGTCGGCCAGGGTGTCGAGGTGGAGGTCGGCGTCACCGAAGGCCAGGGACGCCGATAGCGCGTGTTCGGAGAACAGGTGCAGGTCGTGTTCCTGGGTGAAGCCGATGGCGCCGTGTACCTGATGGCCTAGGGCGCACACGCGTTCGTAGGCCTCGCTCACCCAGGCCTTGGCCATGGAGACCTGTTGGGCGGCTTCCCGGTTCACCGACAGGAGCCAGATGGCCTCGTAGGCGGTGAAGCGGGAGCCCAGGACGTCGATGGCCATGTTCGCGCAGTGGTGCTGGACGGCCTGGAACGAGCCGACCGCGCGGCCGAACTGCTCGCGTTCCGCGGCGTACTGGACGGTCATGTCGAGGACGCGTTGGGCCGCGCCGACCATTTCCGCGCAGGTGGCGGCTGCGCCGAAGAGCGAGATCGCGGCGGCGGCGTCCGGGCCCAGAGCGGTGTCGCCGGGGACCCAGAGGCCGTCCAGTCCGGCGTGGCAGGGACGGTCGTGGCCGGCCGTTCCCAACGGCTTCAGGGTGACGTCGGCGGCGTCCACCCAGAAGGCGTGCGGTTCGCCGTCCAGACGCGCCACCAGCAAGACGTGCTCGGCGGACGCGGCGAACGGGACGAAGGTTGCCGTGCCGTCCAGGACGTAGCCGGAGTCGGAACGTGACGCGACCGGGCCCTCGCCGGGGCGGTCCCAGGGGAGCGGCGCGGCGGTCACGATCTGGCCGTCCGAGATGGCGTTCAGCCAGCGCTCCTTCTGGGCGGACGTCCCGAACCGCGCGACCGGCATGCCGCAGCACGCGACGGAGGCCAGCAGCGGGCTCGGGACCTGCGCGTACCCCAGTTGCTCGAAGAGCAGGCAGACGTCCAGGAAGTCGCCGCCCACGCCGCCGTGCTCTTCGGGGAAGGCCAGGCCCGTCCAGCCGAGCTCGACCATCTCCTTCCAGAGCGGCGCCGAGAAGCCGGCCGGGTCGCCGTCGAGGGCCCGCGCTCCCGCCGTCGCGGCCTTGGACTCCAGGAGTTCGCGGGCCGTGGCGGCGATCAGCTCCTGGTCCTCGGTGAGGCTCAGGTCCATGGCGGCGGCACCTTGTCCGAGCGGACCCACACGCCCGGCCGCTCCTCCCAGAACAGCTGGACGAGGATGCCGCCGGTGTGCTTCGGGTGGACGAACGTGTGCTTCCAGGCGGCGCCGTCGGTGACGCCCTCCTCGTCGTCGAAGGTGGGGACGTCGTGGTGGTCGCAGGCCGCCAGGGCCGCGTCCCAGTCGGCCACCTCGAAGGTGACGTGGTGGGCGCCGGGGCCACCGCGCTCCAGGAAGCGGTCGATGAACGAGTCCTCCCCCCGCGGCATGATCACTTCCCAGCAGATCGTGGAGCCGGGGATGTTCAGGACGAGGTCGGCCATGTCGGGATGCTCCTCGTCCGCCGTCCGCCAGACCTGCACGAACCCGGCGAGGTCGTGGTACCAGCGGGCGAGGACGTCCCGGTCGTGGAACGCCTGGCAGATGTGGTCGAGCGCCACGACGCCGAGCGACGGGCCATCCGGCTCGGACGTCTCGGTGACCGAGGCGGCGGTGTCGCCGCACATGTCCAGGCCGCCCGGCCCGCGCAGCCGCCACAGGACGCCGGGACCGTGCTCGGGCGGGCTCAGCGACGCCTCCAGCCAGCGTCCCCACGCCCAGTCGGTGGGTTTGATGCCGCGCACCTCGAGTTCCGCGCGGACGGCCTCCAGGTCGGGCACCTCGGCGCCGACGTGGTGCAGGCCGGGGCGGCCCTTGTGCTCGTCCAGCCACGTCTGCAACGTCGAGCCGTCGCCGGCGGGCGCGAGCACCTCCCACGCCTGCCCGCGGCTTCCCGGGATCTCCAGCCGGGCGCCGCGCACGCCCTCGGCCGGGTTGTCCCAGCCCCGGACGCGCCGGAACCCGAACAGCCCCTCCAGCAGGGCGACCTGCGTGTCGAGGTCGGGGGTCACCTGCGCGACGTGATCGATGCGGTAGATCTGCACGGGTCCTCCTAGCTCGGGTGGGGCTCGATCCAGTCGTAGCCGTAGGTGACGAGTTCCTTGACGAGCCGCAGGTTGTAGCGGTTCATCGCCGCGATCCGCTCGGCCAGCTCGCCGATCCGCTTGTCGAACTCCTCCGCCGGATACACGTCGTTGACCAGGCCGAGCCGCAGCGCCCGCTCGGCGTCGATGCGGGCGCCGGTGAACAGCAGCTCCTTGGCGCGGGCCTTGCCGATCCGTTCCGGCAGCCGCTTCACGCCGCCCCAGCCCGGGGCCGACCCGCCGAACTCGGGCTGGTCGGGGTCGCCGTCCTCGGTCATCTTCGGGCGGTACGGGGGACGCGCCGACAGCGTGATCTCGACGAGCCCCATCTTGGCGTTGTCGGAGGCGATGATGAAGTCCGCCGCGAGCGCCAGCTCCAGCCCGCCGCCGACCGCGTAGCCGTGCACCGCCGCGATCACCGGGACCGACAGCCGCTCCATCATCGCGAACGTCTTCTCACCGAGCCGGCCCTGCTCGATCCGCTCGCGCGGGGTGAGCTTCTCCGACCAGGACAGGTCCATGCCGGCGCAGAACGCGCGCTCGCCCGCGCCGCGCAGCACCACGACGCAGACGTCCTCGTCGTCGTCCACGCGGGTGAAGATGTCGCGCAGCTCCGTCATCGTGGTGGGCGTCAGCGCGTTGAGCTTGTCCGGCCGGTTCAGCGTCAGCCAGGCGACCCGCTCCTCGATCCGCAGGTCGACCGTCTCATAACCGTTCTCGTCGGGCATGTGCGTGCGCTCCTCCCGTGTGTGGTCAGCCGCGGGGCAGGTTCAGGCCCCGGGTGGCGATGACGTTGCGCTGGATCTCGGTGGTGCCGCCGAGGAAGGTGGACGCGACCGAGTCCCGGCGCATGTGGGTGAACACCGCGTCGAGGGGCGCGCCGCCGCGCTCCCACAGCGCGGCGGACCGCCCGAACGCCAGCGCGCCCGTCCGCGCGAGCCGCTGGTGCAGCTCGGCCCCGAACAGCTGGTTGACGGACGCCTCGAAGCCGGGCTCGTCGCCCGCCGCCTGCCGCGACACGGTGTAGCGGGCCAGGTTGTACAGGACGGCGATCTCGGTCCGCCGGCGGGCGATCTCCTGCCGCAGCGCGGGGCTCCGCCGGGCGTGCCGCGCCCCCTCCGGCGACCTCAGGCAGGTCACCAGATCGGCGAGGGCGTGCTCGTACTTGATGGTGGCGCCGATCCCGGCCCGTTCGAAGCCGAGCGCGGACATCGCCACGTACCAGCCGCGGTTCTCCTCGCCGACGCGGTTCGCCACCGGCACCCGGACGCCCTCGAAGAAGATCTCGCAGAACGGCGCCGCGCCGCGGATGTCGGTGATGGGGCGGATCGTCACGCCGGGCGCGTCCGCCTCGACGAGCAGGAACGTGATGCCGCGGTGGGGGCGCTCCGCGGACGGGTCGGTGCGGACGAGCACGAACAGCCAGTCGGCGTACTGGCCGAGGGAGGTCCACACCTTCTGGCCGTCGACGACGTACTCGTCCCCGTCCCGGACGGCGCGGGTGCGCAGCGAGGCCAGGTCGGAGCCGGACTCCGGCTCGGAGAAGCCCTGCGCCCACGTCGCCTCGCCCGCCGCGATCGGCGGGAGGTGGACGGCCTTCTGCTCGTCGGTGCCGTGGACCAGCAGGGTCGGGCCGAGCAGGAACGCGCCGATGCCGTTCACGGTCGGCACCCGGGCCCGCATCATCTCCTCGTGCAGGACGAACTCCTCCAGCGCCGACAGCCCCGCGCCGCCGTACTCGCGCGGCCAGTGCGGCGCGATCCAGCCGCGCTCGGCCAGCGCCGCCGCCCACGCCCGCGCGCCCTCCCGGCGCTCGGGGTCGCCGGCGACCCGGTCGACCGGCCAGTTGTAGCCGGACACGTCCTCGGGTTCGAGGCTCTGCTCCTCGTCCCCCGCCGGACGGTACGACGCGGGGAACCGCTCCTCGACGAAGGCGCGGACCTCCTCGCGGAAGGCCGCCTGCTCCGGAGTGTCGTCCCAGTTCACGGGTTGCTCGCCTCCCGGTCCCAGGTGGTCGGGGTGATCCCGCCGTCGCCCTGCGCCCGCAGCCTGTACTTGGCGACCTTGTCCGTCGGGGTGCGCGGCAGCGCGTCGATGAACTCGACGTAGCGCGGCACCATCGAGCGCGGCAGCCGCTCCTCGCAGTAGGCCACCAGCTCCTCCGGGTCGAGCCCGGTGTCCGGTTGCACCACGACCGACACCTTGATGTCCTCGTCCTCCAGTTCCGAGGGCACGCCGATCGCGGCGCACTCCAGCACGGCCGGATGCCGGTTGATCTCGGTCTCCAGGTCGAAGGCCGAGATGTTCTCCCCCCGCCTGCGGATGGCGTCCTTCATCCGGTCGAGGAAGTAGAAATACCCGTCGTCGTCGCGCCACACCCGATCTCCGGTGTGGAACCACATGTTGCGGAAGCAGCGGGTCGTGGCCTCCCAGTTGCCGTAGTACCCCGTCGTGAGGACGAACGGCTGCTTCGGCCGCAGCACCAGCTCGCCCGGCTCACCGGGCCCGACCTCCCGGTCGCACTCGTCCACGACCGCCACCTGGAACCGCTCCTCGTGCGCCTGGCCGCACGAGCCGAGCCGCCACTCCCCGTACGGGCTGCCGGTCGCGATGCCCGCCTCGGTGCTGGTGTAGGTCTCCACCGACCGGACGCCGAACCGCTCCCGCAGCGGCTCGTCCAGGTTGGACTTGCCCATGTAGAACGTCTCCAGCCGGTGGTCGCGGTCGCGGGACGTCGGCGGGCGTTTCAGCAGGATCGGGATCATCGAGAACACGCTCATGCACACCTGCGCGTCGAAGCGGCGCACGTCGTCCCAGAACCTCGACGCGCTGAACCGCTCGACGATCGCGATGGAGCCGCCGCCGAGCAGGGCCGACAGCATGCCGTCCCAGAGCGCGGCGGCATGGAACAGCGGGAGCGGGCAGTAGACCGTCTTGCCCCAGCGATCCAGGAAGTCCAGCGAGTCGTAGGCGCAGGTCAGCGCGAGCGCGTGCGGGACCATCGCGCCCTTGGACGGCCCGGTCGTGCCGGACGTGTACATGATCGCCTGCATGTCGCCGAAGCCGACCTTCACGTTCACCGGCCCGGTCCCGTCCGCCGGGAGGGCGGACATCTCCCGCGCGGGCTTGCCGAGCCGGTCGAGCAGCACCCCGGCCGCGGCGGCGTCCCGCACGACGACCCGTTCCAGCGTGGGCAGGCGGTCGGCGATCTCGACGAGCCGCTCGGCGTACGGGCCGTCGACGATCAGCCAGCGGGAGTCGGAGCTGTCCAGGACGTGGCGCAGCAGCTCGCTCCGGTAGGCGATGTTGATCGGCACGGCGACCGCGCCCAGCCGCGCCAGCGCGAAGATGACGTGGACGAAGTCGGCGCAGTTGGGGAGCATCACGCCGACGTGGTCGCCGCGCGCGATGCCGGCGGCGGAGAACGCGCGGGCCAGCCGGTCGGCGGCGGCGTCCACCTCGCCGTAGCTGATCTCCCCGTCGCGGAATCTGAGGAACGTCTGTCTTCGGTGAACCTGCGCCTGTGACCGGAGGACGTCCCCGAGGACGAAGCTCTCCAGCGTCTCCTTGCGCATCCGGACCTCCGCTGTCGCTGCGTGGGGCGGCTCAGTGGCTGGCGGTTCGATGGCTGGCGGCTCAGTGGCTGGCGGCTCAGTGGCTGGACGGTTCGGTGGCTGGACGGTTCGGTGGGCGGGTCGACGGCGGGCGGGCGGACGGCGGCGCGGAAACGGCCGGCGATGGTCCGCAATCAGACATTGCCTTAAATAGAGGAGCACGAAACGCTAAACACGGCAATACTGACTTAAAGGCCACAAAGACGTTCAAGCGGTTAGCTACTGGGACGCCCTGGCATCAATGTGACGCAGGCCACACCGGTCGGCCCCCGGGTTTCGGACACACGTCCCCTTGAGCGAGGTACCCCCGATACGACGAAACGCCCGGTCGGGCAGAGCCTGACCGGGCGTTCGCGCGGGGCGGGATCAGCCGATGACTCCGGCGATCCAGCGGTGGTAGTAGCCGACGCTGGTGTAGAGGTCGGGCGTCTCGCCGCAGACGTCGCCGACGCCGCGGGAGTCGACCCCGGTGATGACCCAGCGCCCCTTCACCTTGATCAGCAGCGGCGAGCCCGAGTCGCCGCCGCAGGGACCGCGGACGCCCTCGGGGTTGTCGGTGCAGATGTCGTGGTCGCGGTAGCCCCACGCGTCGTCGCCGTTGGCGTCCACCTGGCACTTCTCGGTGGCCGGCGAGATCACCTTCGTGTCGAGCTGCTGCAACTGCACGGGCAGCTGGCTCGGGTCGCCGTCACTCGTGGAGGTGTAGCCCCATCCGATCTGCCGGACGGGCGTCCCCGGCGCGGGGATGGTCGTGGCCTGCCGGACGGGCGCCTGCGGCACCGCGGTGTCGAGGTGCAGGAGCGCGATGTCCTTCCCCTCGGAACGGTCGTCCAGGTACTGGTAGCCGGGGTGGACGACGATCCCCTTGAGCTTGGCGACGCTGCCGCCCTGCGTCCGGTCGCTGGACCCGACCCGGACGTGGAACAGCCCCGGATCCATCACCGAGTAGGGGGCACCGTTCTGGCCCGCCTGGGTCACGCAGTGGGCGGCGGTGACCACCCATTCCTTGTCGATCAGCCCGCCACCGCAGCGGTGCGAGTCGGGGTTGCCGTTCCGCTCGTACTCCAGGGAGGCCATGAACGGGTACGCCTGGTCGGCCGGCGTCCCGCCGATGATCTTCGGCGTGGGCGGCGGCTCGCCGGCGTGCGCCGCGGGCCCGGCGAGCGCGCCGCCCGCCAGCACCGCGCCGGCCGCCAGCGCCGCCACGCGGGCGAGCCCGCCCCGGGTTCCCGTCGTCATCCTGTCGCGCGTCCGCAAGGACAGCTCCGATCGGTCGAGTTGATCTTGGCCCGAGGGACGCTACCGGCCGCGGCGGACCGCTGTCCGCACGCCTCCGGCACAAGATCAAATAGGCCCAGGTCAGGCGTCGTGCACAAGGACTGCCAACGAATCCGCCCAAGGATCGGAAGATCTCGCCGAAAGCGATCGTGAGCTGCGCCTCTATCGTTCTGCCGTCCCCTCCGCCGAAGGAACGAGAGCGTCATGCAGAACAGCCCCAAGGCCCCCGAGCCGCGCTGGTGCTCGTGCCGCGTGCCCGACGTCAGCCGCAGGCAGGTCCTCGGCGGCCTCACCGCCGCGAGCGCGCTCGCCCTGGCCGGATGGCCCGGGTCCGCGCGGGCCGCGGCCCCCGGCCGCTCCGTGACGATCACCGTCATGGGCACGTCCGACCTGCACAGCCACGCCGTCGACTGGGACTACTACAAGGACGCCGAGTACACCGACAGCGGCGGCAACGTGGTCGGGCTGGCGCGCGTGTCCAGCCTCGTGAACCGGATCCGCGCCGACCGCGGGCGCGACCGCACCCTGCTCTTCGACGCGGGCGACACCGTCCAGGGCACCCCGCTCGGCTTCTACTACGCCTCCGTCGAGCCGATCACGACGACGGGCGGGATCCACCCGATGGCGCGGCAGATGAACGCCGTCGGCTACGACGCCGTGGCCCTCGGCAACCACGAGTTCAACTACGGCCTCCCGTTCCTGAACCGGTGGATCGAGCAGATGGACGCGCCGGTGCTCGCCGCCAACGCCGTACACGCGGGCACCCGCCGCCCCGCCTACCGGCCGTACATGATCAAGACGATGCGGGTGCACGGCTTCCCGCCGATCCGCGTCGGGCTGCTCGGCCTCACCAACCCGGGCGTGGCGATCTGGGACAAGGCGAATGTCTCCGGCAAGCTCGACTTCCTGGACCTGGTGGAGACGGCGCGGCGCTGGGTGCCGGTCATCCGCGCGAAGGGCGCCGACGTCGTCGTCGTCAGCGCCCACTCCGGCGACAGCGGCACCTCGTCCTACGGCGACGCCCTGCCCGTCGAGAACGCCGCCGCCCTGGTCGCCGAGCAGGTCCCGGGCATCGACGCCGTCCTGTTCGGGCACGCGCACCTGGAGATCCCCGAGCGGTTCGTCACCAACAAGGCCACCGGCCGGACGGTCGTGATGAGCGAGCCGAAGTGCTGGGGCCAGCGCCTGTCCGTCTTCGACCTCACCCTCGTCCACGAGCGGGGCCGCTGGAAGGTCACCGGCAAGTCGGCGACGACCGTGAACAGCAACACGGTCGAGGAGGACCCCGCGCTCGTCGCCCTCGTCAAGGAGCAGCACGGCGCGGTGGTCGCCTACGTCAACGAGGAGGTCGCCACCTCCACCGAGGAGATGTCGGCGGCGGAGTCGTGCTGGAAGGACACCGCGATCCTGGACTACGTCCACCAGGTGCAGACCGCGAAGGTCAGGGAGGCGGTCGCGGGCACCGAGAACGCGTCCCTGCCGGTCGTCTCGATCGCCGCGCCCTTCAGCCGCGCCGCGACCTTCCCCGCCGGCAAGGTCACGATCCGCGACATCGCGGGCCTCTACATCTACGACAACACGCTGCTGGCGAGCATCCTGACGGGCTCCCAGATCAGGGCGTACCTGGAAAACTCGGCCCGGTACTTCAAGCAGGTCGACCCCGGCGCCCCCGTCGACCCGGCCTCGTGGACGAACGCGAACAACCGTCCCGACTACAACTACGACCAGTTCTCCGGCGTCACCTACGACGTCGACATCGCCAAGCCCGAGGGCTCGCGCATCACCGGCCTCGCCTACGACGGCACGCCCGTCGCCGACGACCAGAAGTTCGTCGTCGCGGTCAACAACTACCGCCAGTCGGGCGGCGGCGGCTTCCCCCACATCGCCACCGCCCCGGTCGTCTACAACGCCCAGGTGGCGATCCGCGAGGCGATCGTCGAGTACGCGTCCGCCGCGGGCACCATCGACCCCGCGACGTTCCACGTCGAGAACTGGGAGCTCGTCCGGAACGGCGCCCCGGTCTTCTGACCCCGGATAACCGCTGGCGGTGACGCCCCCGGGGCGGCCATCGTGTGCTCATGCTCTCCGACGCGCAGGTGGCCGCCTTCGTCGCCGACGGCTTCGTCCGCATCGAGGCCGCGTTCCCCCGCACCCTCGCGGACGAATGCCGCGAGGCCGTCTGGCGGGACCTGGACGCCGACCCCGGCGACCCGTCCACGTGGCCGACCATCGCCTCGCGCCCCGACTACACGCAGCCGCCCTTCGTCGCCGCCGCCAACACCCCGCGCCTGCACGCCGCCTTCGACGCCCTGGTGGGACCGGGACGCTGGGCGCCGCGCGCCGGCCTCGGCGGTTTCGTCGTCCGCTTCCCCTCCCCGGAGGCGTCGGTCGTCGACGGCTGGCACGTCGACGTCAGCTTCCCCGGCCCCGGCTCCATCGGCGACGACTACATGACCTGGCGCGCGAACATCGCGTCGAAGGACCGGGCCCTGCAGATGTTCTTCCTGTTCTCCGACGTCGGGGAGGACGACGCTCCCACCCGCCTGCGCCCGGGCTCCCACCGCGACACCGCCCGCGTCCTGGCGCCCGAGGGCGAGGACGGCCTGGACGCGCGCGAACTGGCCCGGCTCGCGGGCGCCGCCAGCGCCCACCGTCCCACGGCCCTCGCCACGGGCCGCGCGGGCGACGTCTACCTGTGCCACCCCTTCCTCGTGCACGCCGGGCAGCCGCACCTCGGCGAGCACCCTCGCTTCCTCGCGCAGCCCAGGCTGTCCCCGGCCGGGCCTCTCCGCATCGATCGTTCGGCTGACGCCTCCCCGGTGGAGATCGCGATCGTCGGAGCACTCGGACGATGACGCCCCACGCGGAACGGGTCAGCGGGCGGGGGCGAAGGCGCGGCGGTAGGCGGTCGGGGGGACGCCCACCGCCCGGGTGAAGTGGTGGCGGAGGTTGGCCGGGCTGCCGAGGCCGGAGCGCTCGGCGATCTCGCCGACGGGCAGGGACGTGGTCTCCAGGAGCTCGCGCGCGTGGTCGACGCGGATGCCGCGAAGCCAGGCCATGGGGGTCGTGCCGGTCGCGGCGTGGAAGCGGCGGATCAGCGTGCGGGTGGTGACGTTGGCGCGGCGCGCCAGGGCGGCGACGGTGAGCGGCTCGTGCAGGCGCCCGCGCGCCCAGTCGAGGAGCGGGCCCAGTTCGTCGACGTCGGCCAGGGGGACGGCCGCGTCGATGTACTGGGCCTGGCCGCCGGGACGGTGCGCGGGCATCACGAGGCGCTTGGCCAGGGCGCTCGCGACGGCGGCGCCGTGGTCGTTGCGGACGACGTGCAGGCACAGGTCGAGCCCCGCGGCGGTGCCCGCGCTGGTCAGGAGGTCGCCGTCGTCGATGTAGAGGACGGACGCGTCCACCAGCACCTCTGGGTAGCGGGCGGCCAGCTGGCCAGCGTGCATCCAGTGGGTGGTCGCCGGGCGCCCGTCCAGGAGGCCCGCGGCGGCGAGGACGAACGCCCCCGTGCACAGCGAGACGATGCGGGCGCCGTTGCCGTGCGCGGCGCGGACGGCGTCGACCAGGTCCGGCGGCTGCTCGTCGACGACGCTCGCGCAGGCGGGGACCACGACGGTGTCGGCCTCGGCGAGGGCATCGAGACCGTGCTCGGCCCGCGGGGCGAACCCGGCGGTGGTGCGGGTGCCGGGGGCGGCGCAGAGGCGGAAGTCGTACCAGGAGTCGGCGAGCCCGGGGCGCTCGTACCCGAACACCTCGCACGGGATCGCCAGCTCGAAGATCGGCACTCCTTCGGTGACCGCGACGGCGAGCGTGTGCATGTCACTAATTTAGCGATGACGGTCACTTCTGCCACTTGGGGCGGGGACCGGGGCGCGCCAGGCTCGGACGCATGGACGACTTCCCCTCTGGACGAGCCTCCTTCGACCCGCCTTCGGAGGCCGCCGAGCGCGTGTGGCGGCAGGTCGTCGACCTGCTGCGGGACGAGCGCGAGCGGACCGCCGGGCGGGACGTGAGCGCGCCCGTGGACGTGGACGGGCTGCGAGCGGCGGTCAAGGCGTACGACTTCGCCCGTCCCGTCGCCGCCCGCGAGGCGGTCGACGGGGTCGCGGAGCTGCTGCGGGCGGCCACCGTCCACACCACGCATCCCCGCTACTTCGGGCTGTTCAACCCGGCGCCGACCCTGATGGGCGTGGTCGGAGAGACGCTCGCGGCGGCGTTCAACCCGCAGCTCGCCGCGTGGTCGCACGCGCCCGCCGCCGCGGAGATCGAGGCACACCTGCTGCGCTTCCTCGGCGGTCGGCTCGGCTACCCGCAGGAACAGGTCGCCGGATCGTTCACGAGCGGCGGCGCCGAGGCGAACCTGACGGCCGTGCTCCTGGCGCTCACCAGGACCTGGCCCGAGTACGGCGAGAAGGGGCTGCGCGCGCTGCCCGGCCGTCCGCTCCTGTACGCGTCGGCCGAGAGCCACCTGGCCTGGCTGAAGATCGCGCACGCCACCGGCATCGGCCGGGAGGCCGTCCGCCTCGTCCCGACGGGGCCCGGGCTGCGGATGGAGGCCGCGCGGCTGGCGGAACTGGTCGCCGCCGACCGCGCACGCGGCGACCTGCCGTTCCTCGTCGTCGCGACGGCCGGCACGACCGGCGCCGGGGCGATCGACCCGCTGCACGACCTGGCCGGCCTCTGCCAGGACCACGGGCTCCGCCTGCACGTGGACGCCGCCTACGGGGGCGCGGCCGCCCTGTCGGACCGGCTGCGCCCCGTCCTGGACGGCATCGAGCGCGCCGACTCGATCACGCTCGACGCGCACAAGTGGCTGAGCGTCCCGATGGGCGCGGGCGCGCTGCTCACCACCGACGCGGAGGGCCTCGCGGAGACCTTCCGGGTCACCACGTCCTACATGCCGGACGAGATCCAGGGCACCGTCGACCCCTACACGTCGAGCCAGCAGTGGTCGCGCCGGTTCATGGGCCTGAAGCTGTTCCTCAGCCTCGCCGTCGCGGGCCGCGCGGGCTACGCCGAGCAGCTCGAACGCGACGCCGGCCTGGCGGACGCGCTGCGCGAGGGGCTCGCCGCGACGGGCTGGGAGATCGTCAACGACACCCCGCTCCCCGTCGTCTGCTTCGCCGACCCCGGCGACGGAACGTGGGAGCGCCACGACGCGCTCGCCCGCGCGGTGGTGGAGAGCGGGCGCGCGTGGATCAGCCCCGTCCGGCTGGACGGGCGCGCCGCCCTGCGCGCCTGCGTCATCAGCCACCGCACCACGCTCGCGGACGTCGAGGATCTCGTCGACGCCGTGAACAAGGCGCGCACCTGATCCGGCCGATCCGAAAGATTTTGCGAACGGATCGCCGCGCCGCGTAGCTGCACGGTGAACTTCCGGGCAGGACACCGGGCTATGGAGAGGATCGAGCCCGAGCCCGGCGAGCGGGACGAGTATCCCGGCACCGAGCCCGTCAGCCTCGTCAAGCGCGGGCGCCCCCGTACCGACTGGATCGTCTACGGCGTCGCGGCCGTGCTGTCGGCCTCGTTCGTGATCTGGGGCGGGGCCGACACCGGCGGCCTCAGCTCGGCCGCGGACGCGATGCTGGACTGGCTGCTGACGAACCTCGGCTGGCTGTTCGTCCTCGCCGCCACCGGCTTCGTGATCTTCTCGCTGTGGCTGGCGTTCAGCCGGTACGGGCGCATCCCCCTCGGCCGGGAGGGGGACGAGCCGGAGTTCCGCACCGTCTCGTGGGTCGCGATGATGTTCAGCGCGGGGATGGGCATCGGGCTGATGTTCTTCGGCGTGGCCGAGCCGCTCACCCACTTCGTCGAGCCGCCGCCCGGCACCGACCCGCCGCAGAGCGAGGCCGCGATCGAGACGGCCATGGCGACCACGATGTTCCACTGGACGCTGCACCCATGGTCCATCTACGCCGTGCTCGGCCTCGCGATCGGGTACAGCCACTACCGCCGGGGGCGCAGCCAGCTGATCAGCTCGGCGTTCTTCCCGCTGCTCGGCCGCCGCGCCGACGGCCCGGCGGGCAAGGTCATCGACATCCTCGCGCTGTTCGCCACCCTGTTCGGCTCGGCCGCCTCGCTCGGCATCGGCGCGCTGCAGATCCGGACCGGGATGCAGGAGGCGGGCTGGATCTCCTCGCTCGGCACCACCGTCCTCGTGCTGATCATCGTGGTGCTGACGGTCTGTTTCGTGGTGTCGGCGGTGTCGGGCGTGGCGCGCGGCATCCAGTGGCTGTCCAACACGAACATGGTGCTGGCCGTCGTGCTCGCGGTGTTCGTGTTCGTGGCCGGGCCGACCGTGTTCGTCCTGGAGCTGCTGCCCACCTCGCTCGGCGTCTACCTCCAGGACTTCGGGCAGATGGCGTCCCGGTCCGGCGCGACCGGCGGCGCGCCGATGGAGGCGTTCCTGTCCAGCTGGACGATCTTCTACTGGGCGTGGTGGATCTCCTGGGCGCCGTTCGTCGGGATGTTCCTGGCCCGGATCAGCCGCGGCCGCACCATCCGGCAGTTCGTCGGCGGCGTCATCCTCGTGCCGAGCGCGGTCAGCGTGGTCTGGTTCGCGATCTTCGGCGGGACGGCCATCGACCAGCAGCGCAAAGGGCTGAACCCGTTCGGGAACGGCACCGAGGAGCAGATCACCTTCAACGTCCTCGGCCACCTGCCGTGGACGGCGGTGACCGCGGTCGTCGTCATGGTGCTCGTGGCGATCTTCTTCGTGTCCGGGGCGGACGCCGCGTCGATCGTCATGGGCACGCTGTCGCAGCGCGGCTCGACCTCCCCGTCCCGCTGGGTCGTGATCTTCTGGGGCGCGATGACCGGCGGGGTCGCCGCGATCATGCTGGTGATCGGCGGGGACCGGGCCCTGAACGGCATCCAGAACATCACGTTCATCGGCGCGCTGCCGTTCGCGATCGTGCTGATCCTGCTGTGCGTCGCGCTGGCGAAGGACGTGCGCTCCGACCCGATGATGCGCCGCCAGCACAAGGGCGCCGAGGTCCTGGAGGACGCCGTCATCGCCGGCGTCATCCGCCACAAGGGCGACTTCGAACTCCAGATCAGGCCGTCCGCTCCGCAGAGTGCCGCCGGGGACGCGGAGGACCCGTCCCGCTGAGGGGACCCGGTCACACGATCGGGCGCCCGGTCCTGATGCGGCGGCGGACGTCGCGGAGGTAGAGGTTGAAGGGGAACTCGCGGGCCGGGCGGGGCAGGGCCCGGTTGCCCGCCGCCAGGACGCGGACGAAGCGGTCGAAGCGCGCCTGGTCGCGGGGCGTCCACGGTAGGCCGAGCTCGTCGCGGAACGGCTCGGGCAGGAAGCCGAGCGTCAGGAAGCGGTGGAACCGGCCGAACGTCCAGTGGACGGGGGCGGGCAGGAAACGCATGCCGGCGAGGTCGCGCAGGTAGCCGCGGGTGACGTCGTCCATCTCGATCTTCGCCAGGCCCGCCCGCCAGTAGTCCTCGAAGGCGTCCCGGTCGGGCGGCCACATGTCCTCGGTGACCTGCAGCGTGGTGCCGAAGCGGGCGCCGTGCCGGTACAGGTCGGCGGCCTGGTCCGGCGACGGCCTCCCGTACAGCGTCGTGTAGATCATCTCGATGCCCACGTAGAGGCACGCGGCGACCCACAGCTGGAGTTCGCGGTCGAACGCGTTGTAGGCGACGGGCTCCTTCGCGCGGACGTGCCGGTGCGCGCGGTTCACCTCGCGGCGCATCGCCTCGCGCTCGGCCTCGGTGCCGAGCATGGCGACGGCGATGTAACTGAGCGTGGTGCGGGCGCGCTTGAGCGGGTGCCTGTCGACGCGGCCGCTGTCGACCGTGCTCTCGGCGACGCCGTGCCCGATCGGGAGGCGGGAGAGCTGCATGACGACGTTGGCCGCGGCGGCGGCCAGGGCCACCCCGCTGATCGAGTCCAGGACGACCTTCGGCGGCGTGTCCTCAACGGTCGCGGTCATGCCGGCCCCACCTCCGTACGGGCTCGCGCCTGCGCCCACGATTGATACAACGAGTCGAATTTCGTCTCACTGTGCCATCGTAAGTGCGCACTTGCAAGGCGGGCCCGCACGGAGGCCGGGGTCAGGCGCCCCCTCGCGCGCGGACGACCCGGTCAGGCGTAGGGGTTCTCCTTCGCCAGGACGCGGCCCGCGAACTCCTTCAGCGAGTCCAGGGCGCGCAGGTACGGCATCGGGCCGTAGGAGACGCGAGCGACGCCCATCTCGGCCAGCTCCGCGAGCGAGGTGCCCGGGAAGTTGTTCGCGTTGACCGGGCCCGGAATCCCCTTGACCAGGGCCGGGACGGCGTCCGGCGGCGCCGTGATCGGGTACACGCAGTCGGCGCCGGCCTCCATGTACAGCCGACCCCGCGCGATCGCGTCCTCGACCGGGTCCGGGACCTTGGCGACGAACGTGTCGGCCCGGGCGTTGATCACCAGGGCGTCCCCGGCCGCCTCCCGGACGGCCGCGATGTACTCCGCCTGGGCCTCCGGCGCGGCCAGTTCCCCGGCGTAGGTGTCCTCCAGGTTGCAGCCGGCCGCGCCGATGGCCAGCAGCCGCTCGACCAGCTCACCGGGTCGCAGCCCGTACCCCGCCTCGGCGTCCACGGTGACGGGGACGGTCGCCGCGCGGATCACGCGTCCCGCGGCGGCGAACATCTCCTCCACGGGCGCGCCCTCGTGGTCGGGGTAGCCGAGCATGGCGGCCACGGCGGCGCTCGCGGTGGCGAGCGCCGGGAAACCGGCCTCCTGGACGATCTTCGCGCTCCCCGCGTCCCAGACGTTGGGCAGCAGCAGCGGGTCACCCGGGCGGTGCAGGTCCCTCAGGAGTGCGGCGTTGTCGGTCATCTTCGTCTCCTTCCTTCGACAGTAGGAACGGAGGACCGGGGCGCGGTGTGACACCCGTCCCGGCGGCCCCGTCCCGGCCATGGGTTAGCGTCGAGCTGATCATCCGCTTGGGACGAGGGAGTACGCGATGCAGCCGTGGTCCGCCGATCTCGCCGGCCGCCTCGAAGAGCACGTCGTCGGCAGCGAGCTGCTGCGCGGCAACCCGCTGGACGACCCGCACGAACGGCCGGTACTGGTGTACGTACCGCCCGGCTACGACGACGAACCGGACCGCCGCTACCCCAGCGTCTACGTGATCACCGGGTTCACCGGGCACGTCGGGATCTGGCGCAACCGGATGCCGTACCGGCAGCCGTTCCCGGAGACGGCCGACGCGGTGTTCGCCTCCGGGGAGGCCCCGCCCGCGATCGTGGTGTTCGTGGACGCCTGGACGGCGCACGGCGGCAGCCAGTTCGTCGACTCCCCCGGCACGGGCCGCTACCACTCCTATATCTGCGACGAGATCGTCCCGTGGGTGGACGGCCACTACCGGACGCTCGACGCGCCCGGGCACCGGGCGATCAGCGGCAAGTCCAGCGGCGGCTACGGCGCGATGATCACGCCGATGCTCCGTCCCGAACTGTTCGGCGCGCTCGCCACGCACGCCGGCGACGCCCTGTTCGAGTACTGCTACCTGACCGAGTTCCCCAAGTGCGTCCGGCACCTGCGCAAGTACGACGGCGACATCGGGCGCTGGTGGGACGACTTCAGGAGCCGCACCTCCTTCACCAAGCCCGAGGACATGGAGCTGCTCAACATCCTCGGCATGGCGCTGTGCTACTCCGCGCGCGAGGACGGCGCGGCCGAGCTGCCGTTCGACCCGGTCACCGGCGTGCTCCGCCCGGAGGTGTGGGACCGCTGGCTTGCCTGGGACCCGGTGCGGATGGTCCCGGAGCACGCCGAGGCGATGCGCTCGCAGCGGGCGATCTGGATCGACGGAGGCACGCGCGACGAGTGGTACCTCGACATCGGCGCGCAGGCGTTCCACCGGGCGCTGCTCGACGCCGGCGTCGCCGAGGACGTGATCCACTTCGAGCTGTTCGACGCCGGCCACGGCGGGATCGACTACCGCTACCCCCTGGCGCTGTCCTGGCTCTGCCACCGCATCGCCCCCTGATCCCACCCGGGCGGGCCGGGCGTCTCAACGCGCGCGCCGCCCCCGTGGTTCCCTGCCGGACGGGCCGGGCCGATCCATCGGCCCGGCCCGTCCGCGCTGCTCCGCCACGGAATTCCATTGGTTTCAGCGAAACGCTCCACAGAATTGAAAATCCAGAACCAAATGGATTTATTGACACCTTTCTCGAACCAGGGTGCACTTCGGGTCAGCTCATCCGGATGAGTCCCCCATCCAAACCCCCCGCCGGGCGGGCGGCGGTACCTGGAGCGCTCTTACAAGGGCCTCCGCGTGCCCACCCCCTCCGCCCGTCCGGCACGTGGAAGGAGCACCCCCGTGAGACACCAGACCGCGATCGGGGCGGCGGCCTTGTCCGTCGGCCTCGCCGTGGCGATGTCCTCGCCCGCCTCAGGTGCGACACCCCGCACCGCCCCCGCGGCACCGGCCAGGCCGGACCCCCGCACCGTCGCCGCCGCCTCGGCCGACCGCCTGGTCGCGGCGAAGCCCGCCGCGTTCAAGAAGGCCCCCAAGGACAGGATCGTCCGGCGCGGGGTCACCTCGGGCCTGCGCGGCCTCCAGTACGTGGCCTACGAGCGCACCTACGACGGCCTGCCCGTCTACGGCGGTGACTTCGTCGTCACCACCAACGCGAGCGGCGGCGTGCTGAGCACCTCCGTCGACCAGACCCGCACGCTCGACGTGTCGACCAAGGCGTCGGTCGGCGCGGCGCAGGCCGCCGAGACCTCCCGCGCCCGCGTGTCCAAGGTCGAGACCGCCTCCGCGCCCCGCCTGATGGTGCTCGCCGAAGGCTCGGGACGCCTCGTCTACGAGACCGTCGTCAGCGGCACCCAGAAGAAGGCCCCGACGAAGCTGCACGTGTTCGTCGACGCCAGGTCCGGCAAGGTCGTCAAGACCTACGACGAGGTCCGGGACGCGGCCGACGACCGCAGCTACTACCACGGCACCGTCGACCTCAGCACCGCCGCCACGTCCATGACCGACCCGCAGCGCTCCGGCATCCGGTGCGGCGGCCAGAACGGCTCCGCCTACACCGGCACCGACAGCGCCTGGGGCAGCGGCAGCGGCACGGACCTGGAGACCGCCTGCGTCGACGCCCTCTACGCGGTCCAGAAGGAATGGGACATGCTGGGCTCCTGGCTCGGCCGCAACGGCATCAACGGCAGCGGTGGCGGCTTCCCGCTCCGCGTCGGCCTGAGCGACGTCAACGCCTACTGGAACGGCAGCTACACCAACTTCGGCCACAACCAGGCCGGCACCAAGCAGGCCACCTCGGTCGACGTCGTCGGCCACGAGAACGGCCACGCCGTCTTCACCACCACGCCCGGCGGCGACAGCGGCGGCAGCGGCAACGAGAAGGGGGGCATGAACGAGTCGGCCGGCGACATCTTCGGCGCGCTGACCGAGCACTACATGAACGAGCCCTCCACCCTCGACCCGCCGGACTACCTGGTCGGCGA